>NZ_JBEXTJ010000007.1:0-485750 GCF_040614075.1 Streptomyces sp. NPDC006174
CTCCGGGCGCTTCCCTTCATGTACTTCTTTGTCTTGCTGTCTTGCGTTTCCGACTCTATCAGACTCTTTCGTGTCCGATTCCCGGTCGAAGCGGGCCGTGCAGTTTCGCTTTCCAGGTCTTTCGCTTTCGCGTTTTCCCTTTCCGGCGGTTCCAACTTTACCAGACTCTTTTTCGTTCCGTTTCCGGTCCGAATTCGATTTCCGGTGGCCCGTGGAGTGGCCTTGCCTTTCGGCTGATCCGACTTTATCAGAAGCACGTCGGCCGAATGAACAGCCTGCGATTCGAAACTAAAGAGGAGGATCGTTGGCTCTGCGGGATATTGCCGACTTCCCGGTACGAGCTAGATAGACACTATGCGCTTCACTCGAACCTGTCTAGTTCGAGGCAACCGTTTAAATCTACCTCCCCGCATCCGCCGTGTCAACGGTTTTTGCGGGCGAAGAGGAGACTAGCAGCCCAGCCGGGGGCCGACGCACACCGGTGGTCAGGCGGCGGAGGGAAGCTCGGCGCTGCGTTCGACCGCTGTGAGGTCGCCGGTGTCGCCGGCCCGTAGCGCGCGGCGGCCCAGGATGTAGACGTACGCGAGAAAGGCCAGTTCAGCGGTGATGCCGATGGTGATCCTGGCCCAGGTCGGGAGGCCTGAGGGTGTCACGAAGCCTTCGATGAGGCCGGAGACGAACAGGACCAGGGCCAGACCGATGGCCATGCCCAGCGCGGCGCGGCCCTGCTGGGCGAGGGCGGTTCGGCGGGAGAGGGGGCCGGGGTCGATCACGGTCCAGCCGAGGCGGAGGCCCGTGCCGGCGGCCACGAACACCGCGGTCAGTTCCAGGAGGCCGTGTGGGAGAACCAGGCCGAGGAAGACGTCCAGGCGGCCCGCCGAGGACATCAGGCCGATGCCGACGCCGAGGTTGAGCATGTTGAGGAAGAGGATCCAGATCACCGGTATGCAGAGGAACGCGCCCAGGACCAGGCACATCGCGGCGGCCTGTGCGTTGTTCGTCCACACCTGCGCGGCGAACGACGCGGCCGGGTGGCTGGAGTAGTACGTCTCGTACTCCCCGCCGGGCCGGGTCATGGCGCGGAGGTCCTCCGGCGCGGCTATCGCCGCCTGGACTTCGGGGTGGGTGCCGATCCACCAGCCCAGGAGCGCGGCCACCAGCGTGGAGAGGATCGCTGTCGGGACCCACCAGTGGCGCGAGCGGTAGACAGCCGCCGGGAAGCTCGTGGTGAGGAAACGGGCCGCGTCGCGCCAGGAGGATTTGCGGGTGCCCGTGACCGTCGCCCGGGCTCGGGCCACGAGCTGCGTGAGGCGGGCGGTCAGCAGCGGGTCCGGGCCGGTCGAGCGGATCAGGGAGAGGTGGGTGGCCGTGCGCTGGTAGAGGACGACGAGCTCGTCCGCCTCCGCGCCCGTCAGGCGGCGCCCTCGGCGCAGGAGGTGGTCGAGGCGGTCCCACTCCGTGCGGTGGGCGGTGACGAAGACGTCGAGGTCCATGGGCGGCTGTTGCTCCAGGCATGGGTGCGTACGGGGCCGTACTACTGCGGCGCGCTGCGGGTCAGCTTGGCAGACTGGGCCGGCCAGGGGCAGTGAAGGCCGGGGAAGAGTGGGGGCGCGATGAGCGAGTTGGTGACCGGGGACGCGGTCGTCCTGGAGCTGAGGCCGGCGAGGCTGCCGAGCCGGGCGCTGGCCGCGGCGATCGATCTGACAGTGGTTTTCTGCGCCTTCATGCTGGTCTCGGTCGTGGTAGGCATCGCCTCCGTCACCTTGGACGAAGCCGCCGTCGCAGCGATCGGGGTCGCCCTGTTCCTGCTGGTGCTGATCGGAGGGCCGATCGCGGTGGAGACGCTGAGCCACGGCCGTTCCCTCGGGAAGCTGGCGTGTGGGCTGCGCGTGGTGCGGGACGACGGCGGGCCTATCCGGTTCCGGCACGCGCTCGTTCGGGGTGCGATGGGAGCGGTGGAGATCCTGATGACGTTCGGGGTCGTTGCCTCGGTCGCTTCGCTCGTGTCGGCGCGCGGGCGTCGGCTCGGCGATGTCTTCGCGGGGACGCTGGTGATCCGGGAGCGGGTGTCGGCCAAGCGGTCGGGCGCTGTGCCGCCGCCTCCGCCGTGGCTGGTCGGCCGGTTCTCGCAGCTGGACCTGTCCGCCGTACCGGATGAACTCTGGCTCGCGATACGGCAGTACCTGACGCGGATGCACCAGCTGGATGCCGGTGTCGGCGGCTCGGTCGCCGCGCGGCTGGCCGATGAGCTGGTGGTGCGTACGGGGATCGCTCCGCCCCAGGGGATTCCGGTGGCGGCGTTTCTGGCCGCGGTGGTTCATGAGCGGCAGGCGCGTGATGCCCGGCGGGTGTTCTCGAGGTCCGGGGGGACGGCCTCCGCGGCGTCGGCGCCCGTGCCGCCGGTGCCTGTGCCTGTGCCCTCCGTGCCCGTGCCGCCGGTGTCCGGCGGGTTCGTTGTGCCCGCCGAGGTTGCTGCGCCTGTTGAGGTGGGTGGGGCTGATGCGGTCGGTGGGGCTGTCGGGGGTGTTCCTGGTGCGGAGGAGCGGAGAAGGGCCGGAGGCTCCTCCGCCGGGTTCGCTCCGCCCGGTTAGTCGGTGTGCGGGGAGGGGCTCGGGGACGGGGGTGTCTCCAGGTGTTCCAGCTCGATGCCCGGGGCTGCGAGGACGACGTCGCCGGCTACGTGAACGGTGTGCCGGTCGCCGGTGTCCAGGGCGCTGACCTGGTATTCGTCCACGATCAGCGAGCCGTTGTCAGTGGCGTGCGCTTCACTGTTCACCAGAGCCCAGGACTGGTCGCCGGTACGTGGCGCGAGGACCGGGTCCGTGAAGGTGACCACGCGGACGCGGGTCTCGGGGGAATCGGGGGTGAGGCGCAGAAGTCGGGTCAGAGCGACGAGGAACGCGGGGGATGTTCCGGAGAAGGCGTGAGCGCGGACGTTGCCTTCGGTGGCATGGGTGCCGGTCGGGTCGGTTCGGACCCAGGTGACGCCTTCCAGGGCGGCTCCCCGTACCTGCCAGCTCGCGGAGTGGAGTTCGAGAC
Source organism: Streptomyces sp. NPDC006174 (assembly GCF_040614075.1). Lineage (NCBI taxonomy): Bacteria > Bacillati > Actinomycetota > Actinomycetes > Kitasatosporales > Streptomycetaceae > Streptomyces > Streptomyces sp. NPDC006174. The sequence continues at coordinate 3,040 of NZ_JBEXTJ010000007.1, forward strand.
GGATCGGCCGGCCCAGTTCGTCCAGGGCCAGGTCGACGGAGCCGAGGTGGTCGCCGGAGGGGGACGTGGTCTGCGAGACGTAGCGCCAGCCGGAGGGGCCGGGGGCGCAGTGGAAGTGTTCTTCGCCGAGGGGGGTGTGATCGTGAAGATCGTGGAGCGAATACCTGCCGCGGGGCATGGGGTCCTTCGGGTTCCTCGGGCTGTGCGGGGTCGGTGACCGGGTGGCGGTGACGAGACAAGCCCCCGACACGGGGGTGCGGGGGCCTGTCTTGTCAGCTGCCGGCCACGGGCCGCTGCTGCTTGCTGCGTGATGCGTACCGCTGATGCGTACTGCTGCTGAGGCTCGGTACCGTCGGCGGCCGGGAGGAGGAGGTGCGAGCCTCCCGGCCCGCCGCACGGTGCCGGATCAGTAGCGGTAGTGGTCGGGCTTGTACGGGCCGTCGACCTCGACGCCGATGTACGACGCCTGCTCCGGGCGGAGCGTCGTCAGCTTGACGCCGAGGGCGTCGAGGTGGAGACGCGCGACCTTCTCGTCCAGGTGCTTGGGCAGCACGTAGACGTCGGTCGGGTACTCCTCCGGCTTCGTGAAGAGCTCGATCTGCGCGAGGGTCTGGTCGGCGAAGGAGTTCGACATCACGAAGGACGGGTGGCCGGTCGCGTTGCCGAGGTTCAGCAGGCGGCCCTCGGAGAGCACGATGAGGACCTTGCCGTCGGGGAACTTCCAGGTGTGGACCTGGGGCTTGACCTCGTCCTTGACGATCCCGTCGATGGCGGCCAGGCCGGCCATGTCGATCTCGTTGTCGAAGTGGCCGATGTTCCCGACGATGGCCTGGTGCTTCATCTTGGCCATGTCCGAGGCCATGATGATGTCCTTGTTGCCCGTCGTGGTGACGAAGATGTCGGCCTGCGCCACCACGTCGTCGAGGGTGGCGACCTGGTAGCCGTCCATCGCCGCCTGCAGCGCGCAGATCGGGTCGATCTCCGTGATGATCACGCGGGCGCCCTGGCCACGGAGGGACTCCGCACAGCCTTTGCCCACGTCGCCGTAGCCGCAGACGACGGCGGTCTTGCCGCCGATCAGGACATCGGTGGCGCGGTTGATGCCGTCGATCAGCGAGTGGCGGCAGCCGTACTTGTTGTCGAACTTCGACTTGGTCACCGCGTCGTTCACGTTGATCGCGGGGAACAGGAGGGTGCCGTCGCGGTGCATCTCGTAGAGGCGGTGGACACCGGTGGTGGTCTCCTCGGTCACGCCGCGGATCTCGGACGCCAGCTGGGTCCACTTCTGCGGGGCCTCACCGAGGGTGCGGTTCAGCAGGGTGAGGATGTGGGCGTACTCCTCGCTGTCCGCCGTCGACGGGTCCGGGGCCGCGCCGGCCTTCTCGAACTCGACGCCCTTGTGGACGAGGAGGGTGGCGTCGCCACCGTCGTCCAGGATCATGTTCGGCCCGCCGGTGGGGGTGTTCGGCCAGGTCAGCGCCTGCTCCGTGCACCACCAGTACTCCTCCAGCGTCTCGCCCTTCCAGGCGAAGACCGGGACGCCGGCGGGGGCCTCCGGGGTGCCGTTCGGGCCGACGGCGATGGCCGCGGCGGCGTGGTCCTGGGTGGAGAAGATGTTGCAGGAGGCCCAGCGGACCTCGGCACCGAGGGCCACGAGGGTCTCGATGAGTACGGCCGTCTGCACGGTCATGTGCAGCGAGCCGGTGATCCGCGCACCGGCCAGCGGCTGGGTGACGGCGTACTCCTTGCGGATCGACATCAGGCCGGGCATCTCGTGCTCGGCGAGAGTGATCTCCTTGCGGCCGAAGGCTGCGAGAGAAAGGTCGGCGACCTTGAAGTCCTGGCGGTTGGTGACCGTCGTCATAACGGGGCTGCTCCTCGTGATGGGTCGAGGTGGGCTGTCTGGGCTGACTCTGCGGCGACGGGGCACACGAATGCCCGAGCGCGTTCGCAGTGCAGTCCGTCGGAGGCCCTCTGTCCCTCGCCCGGCTCGCGTCCGCGGACCGGTCGACCGCCATCAGCAGCGACGTCTGTTCCGTATCCGAATCTACACCGAACGGCCCAGTGACCCCCAGCCCGTTCATGGAGACGGGCATGTGTGAGGGGTCACCGGGCCGATCGGGGCCGGAGTGCGGTGGGTCAGTGGCCGAGATCCTTCGGGGCCCCGGGATCCTTCGAGGCCGGGCCGCCGGGCGTCTGGCCGGGGTCGGTGCCGGCCGCGGCCGCTTCCGCGTTGTAGATGTCCGGCTCCAGGTAGATGACCCGGGCGATCGGGACGGCCTCGCGGATGCGCCTCTCGGCGGCGTCGATCGCGCGGGCGACCTCGACCGCGGTGTCGTCGTGCCGGACCGCGATCTTGGCGGCGACCAGCAGCTCCTCGGGGCCGAGGTGGAGCGTACGCATGTGGATGATGCCGGTGACGGTGTCGCCGTCCACCACGGCCGCCTTGATCTTCTCGACCTCTTCGAGGCCGGCCGACTCGCCGAGCAGGAGGGACTTCGTCTCGACGGCCAGGATGATCGCGATGACGATCAGCAGGATGCCGATGCAGAGGGTGCCGATGCCGTCCCAGACGCCGTTGCCGGTGGCGAGGGCGAGGCCGACGCCTCCGAGGGCGAGGATCAGGCCGACGAGGGCGCCGAGGTCCTCCAGAAGGACGACCGGGAGTTCGGGGGCCTTGGAGCGGCGGACGAACTCGGTCCAGGAGCGGTCTCCGCGCGTCTGGTTGGACTCCTTGATCGCCGTACGGAAGGAGAAGATCTCGGCGATGATCGCGAAGATCAGGACCCCGACCGGCCAGTACCAGGCCGTGATCTCGTGCGGGTGCTTGATCTTCTCGTAGCCCTCGTAGACCGCGAACATGCCACCGACCGAGAAGAGGACGATGGAGACGAGGAAGGCGTAGATGTAGCGCTCGCGCCCGTAGCCGAAGGGGTGCTGCGGCGTCGCCTCGCGTTTGGCCTTCTTGCCGCCGAGCAGCAGAAGGCCCTGGTTGCCCGAGTCCGCGAGCGAGTGGACGCTCTCCGCGAGCATCGACGAGGAACCACTGAAGAGAAACGCTACGAATTTGGCCACGGCGATCGAGAGGTTGGCGACGAGTGCCGCCACGATCGCCTTGGTTCCGCCGGACGCGCTCATGAGTGCGTGGTGTCCCTTCGTCGGTGTACGGCAGGTGGTGCCGCGCTGCGGCGGCACATTGTTGCAGCCACGGAGAGGAGCGCTGCGTCAGGCCGCCACCGTGGCACGGAAGAGTGTGCCCGGTCCTGTGGCTTCCACCGCTTCGGCGGCCGGTACGTAGACGGATTGCCCGGGAGCCAGGTCGAGCTCGCCGACCCGGACCGCGCCGGCGGTGCAGAGCAGGATCTGCGGGGTGGGGGCGGTCAGTTCGGTGGGCGCGGCCCCGGGCGCGAGGGTGTAGCGGGAGAGGGCGAACTCGTCGACCGGGGTCTCGTACCGCTCCTCGCCGGAAGGTGCGGCCTCGGGGCGCAGGACGTCGGGTTCGGTGGCCTCGAAGCGGACGATGCGCAGGAGTTCGGGGACGTCGATGTGCTTGGGCGTGAGGCCGCAGCGCAGGACGTTGTCCGAGTTGGCCATGATCTCGACGCCGAGGCCGTCGAGGTAGGCGTGCGGGACGCCGGCGCCGAGGAACAGAGCTTCGCCGGGCTGGAGTCGGACGTAGTTCAGCAGCATCGCGGCCAGGACGCCGGGGTCACCCGGGTAGTGGTGGGCGATGCGGGCGTACGGGGTGTGGGAGCCGCCGAGTCGTTCGCAGGCGGCCGCCGCCTCGGCCACGGTGTCGGCCATCTCGGCCGGGTCGGCGCCGAGGATGGCCGTGAGCACCTCGCGGAGGGCGGCCTCCTCGGGGTGGGCGCGGAGGAGGTCGACGTACGGCTTCAGGGAGTCGACTCCCAGGGCCTCCATCGCGTCCGCCGCCTCGGTGGGCCTGCGGAAGCCGCAGAGGCCGTCGAAGGCGGTGAGGGCGCAGATGAGTTCGGGCTTGTGGTTCGCGTCCTTGTACGTGCGGTGAGGGGCGTCGATCGGGACGCCCCGGGCCTCCTCGTCCTCATACCCCTTGCGGGCCTGGTCCAGGTCGGGATGGACCTGGAGGGAGAGCGGGGCGCCGGCGGCGAGGAGCTTGAGGAGGAAGGGGAGGCGGGGGCCGAACCTGGCGACGGTGGCCGCGCCGAGCTCGCCTTCCGGGTCCGCGGCGACGACGTCGGTGAGCGGGAGGTCCGCGGAGGTGGTGCCTGTCGCTGAGCGGGTTATGCGGGAGGGGGCTCCCGGGTGGGCGCCCATCCACATCTCGGCCTGCGGTTCGCCGGTGGGGGCGGTGCCGAGCAGGGCGGGGATGGCCGTGGTGGAGCCCCAGGCGTAGGGGCGCACGGTGTTGGACAGCCGGTCCATGGAGTCGTCCTCGCTGGTGGGTTGTGCGGCGTGTGGTGCTTCTCGTTACGTGGGCCTTGATGCCAGAGCCACGTAAACGGCAGCGAAATCCGTGATGGCCAGCAGTTCGGCCAGCGTCTCCAGGTCGCTGCCCTCGTCCGGTTCCAGTTCGCTGACCGGGGTGTCGTGGCCGAGGGCCAGTTCACGGGCCGCCGGGTAGGCGCTGAGGCCGCCCGTCGGACGGTCCCTCAGCAGGACGACCCTGGCCCGGAGCGTCTCGCCCTCCTCCACCCGGTCGCGGAAGAAGTCGTCCGGATCGGCGCCGGCCGCGAAGTCCCCGGCGAGCAGCGTTCCGTGCGAGGGCAGCGCCTCGGGCAGTTCGGCGGCGAGGGCGGGACGGCCCGCGAGCTCGGACAGTACGGCGGCGAAGCGGCGGCCGACCGGGCCCGCCGCGGTGCCTTCCGTCCACAGCAGCGGCAGGCTGTCGGCCAGCTCGGCGGCGAGCGTCTTGGCCGGGTTGCTGTACGTGGCGATGGCCGGGCCGCAGCGTTCGGCCGTGCGGTCCAGGCGGTCGGCCACCTTCTGCAGGTCCTCGGCGGAGGCGGTCACCAGGCCGACCCGGTCGAGCAGGGCCAGCAGCGGGGTGACCAGCGCCCAGAGGGTGCCGGGACCGGCGGCGGAGACCTCCGCGTCGTACTCGCCGTGCGGTGCGGCCGCCATCGGCACCACCAGGCCGTGCACCCCGTCGACCGCCTCGCGGAGCGGTGAGCGGGTGGGCGCGACGGCGACGACCGTGCAGCCGCGGCGGTACGCCTGCTCGGCGAGGAGGGCGAGGCCGGGTTCCGAACCGTCGGCGGTCGCGATGAGGAGGAGGTCCACGGAGCCGGCCCAGCCGGGCAGGGCCCAGCGCAGGGCTCCGGGGGCGGGGGCCACGCCTGTGGGGTGGATCCGGGTCACGGGGGCGGCCGCGCCCGCGAGCGCGCCGATCAGGTCGGCGACGCCGGATGCGGCGGTGCCGGGGCCGGCGACGAGGACGGCGCGGGGGCGGCCCTCCGGGTTCAGGCCGCCGATGCCGGCCTCGGCGGCGTGCCGGGCGGCGGTACGGACCCGGGCGCCGGCCTCGGCCGCGCCGCGGAGCAGGTCGCGGCGGTCGGCCCTGGCCAGGGCTTCCGGGGCGTCGAGCAAGGACTCGTCGAGCATGGCGGTGGGCCTCCGATCACCGGGTGGGGTGAGGGACGCGGGTGCGGGGGTCGGTGGCGGGGGCCTTGCCTTTACGGGGGTGGGCGCGGGGTCTGGTGCGTGCGCCCTGCTCTCCGGTCGGGGCCGGTGCCGTGCCGCGGTGGGACGTGCCCGTACGCGCTTCGCTCGCGGTCAGGCGGGGCGGCGGGCCTCGTCGACGAGCAGGACCGGGATGCCGTCCCGGACCGGGTAGGCAAGGCCGCAGTCGGCGCCGGTGCAGAGCAGCTCCGGGCTGTCGGCCGCGGTGCGGTCGTCGAGCGGGGAGTGGCAGGCCGGGCAGGCCAGGATCTCCAGGAGGCCGGCTTCGAGCGGCATGGGGTGGGTCCCTTCGAGCGGTGCGGTTCTGATGCACGTGGATCAGGCGTCGTCAGCCTACCGCTGGGGGGACGGGGGCGCGGTTCGGCTGGGGGGTGGAGGACGGGGGATGGGGCGGCGGGGCGCCTGGGGCGGGCCTCCCCCTACCCATCCCCAAGCTCTCGACTTCGTTCGAGCAGGGGAGACCCCACTTTTCCCGAAACCGGAGCTCCGCCCCGGGCCCCGCTTTGTCCTCAAGCGCCGGACGGGCTGGGGTTTCGGGGCTCCGCCCCGGGCTCCGCTCCTCAAACGCCGGAGGGGGCTGAAGGCAGGCGCCCGGAGGGGCTGAAGTGGGCGGAGCCCTCAGGATCGGATCCGGGCCAGTACCTCGTCCCGTACCGCCGTCATCGTCCGCTCGTCCTTCGCCTCCACGTTCAGGCGCAGCAGCGGTTCCGTGTTCGAGCCGCGGAGGTTGAACCACCAGTCCGTGGACGTGACCGTCAGGCCGTCCAGGGTGTCGAAGGTGATGTCGTCGCGGTTGCTGTAGGCGGACCTGATGGCGGTGAGGCTGGCTGTCTGGTCGGCGACCGTGGAGTTGATCTCGCCGGAGCCGGCGTAGCGGTCGTAGGCGGCGACGAGTTCGGAGAGAGGGCCGGGCTGGCCGCCCAGGGCGGCGAGGACGTGGAGGGCCGCCAGCATGCCCGTGTCGGCGTTCCAGAAGTCGCGGAAGTAGTAGTGCGCCGAGTGTTCACCGCCGAAGATCGCGCCGTGCTCGGCCATCTCCGTCTTGATGAAGGAGTGGCCGACCCTCGTGCGGACCGGGGTGCCGCCGTTCTCGCGGACCACCTCGGGGACCGACCAGGAGGTGATCAGGTTGTGGATGACCGTGCCCCGGCCGCCGTTGCGGGCCAGTTCGCGGGCGGCGACCAGGGCCGTGATCGCGGACGGCGAGACGCCTTCGCCCCGTTCGTCGACGACGAAGCAGCGGTCCGCGTCGCCGTCGAAGGCGAGGCCGAGGTCGGCGCCCTCGGCGAGGACGCGGGCCTGGAGGTCGACGATGTTCTTCGGGTCGAGCGGGTTGGCCTCGTGGTTCGGGAAGGTGCCGTCCAGGTCGAAGTACATCGGTACGAGGTCGAGCGGGAGGCCCTCGAACACCGTGGGGACCGTGTGGCCGCCCATGCCGTTGCCCGCGTCGACGACGACCTTCAGCGGGCGGATCGCCTTGAGGTCGACCAGGGCCAGGAGGTGGGCCGCGTAATCCGTGAGGGTGTCGCGTTCCGTGATGGTGCCGGGAGTGGTGGACGCGGCGGGCCGCGGCGCGCCTTCGGACCACTGTTCCACCAGCGTACGGATCTCGCGGAGGCCGGTGTCCTGGCCCACCGGTGCCGCTCCCGCACGGCACATCTTGATGCCGTTGTACTGCGCCGGGTTGTGCGAGGCGGTGAACATCGCGCCCGGCAGGTCCAGTGCGCCCGACGCGTAGTACAGCTGGTCCGTCGAGCAGAGGCCGATCAGCGTGACGTCCGCGCCGCGGGCCGCCGCGCCTCGGGCGAAGGCGCCGGACAGGGCCGGCGAGGTGGGGCGCATGTCGTGGCCGATCACGATCGCGTCGGCCTCCGTGACCTGCACGAACGCCGCTCCGAACAGTTCGGCCAGCGACTCGTCCCACTGGTCGGGCACCACGCCACGTACGTCGTACGCCTTCACGAGCTGCGACAGATCAGCGACCACGGCCGGTCCTCCTGGTGTTTACGGAGAGCCCAAACTACCCGGCCGTACGATGCGTCAGGAGTCCGGGGAGCGCAGCACCCTCAGGTGGCCTCGGCGGGCGACTTCCACCGGGTCCGCGGAGCGCGGGCCCCTGCCGCCGCCGTCCGGTCCGCGGTCGTGCGGCCGGGCCGCTTCCCGTACCGCGTTGGCCAGCGCTTCCAGGTCGTCGCCGCTCGGGTGCGCGGGCGCGGAGCCGTCGGAGAGGCGCACCACCTCCCAGCCGCGTGGCGCGGTCAGCCGCTCACTGTGCTCGGCGCAGAGGTCGTAGCAGTGGGGCTCGGCGTAGGTGGCGAGCGGGCCGAGGACCGCAGTCGAGTCGGCATAGACGTACGTCAGTGTCGCGACGGCAGGGCGGCCGCACGCGGTGCGCGAACAGCGACGTACAGGGCTCACGATGTTGGACGGTACCGCACTCTTGAGCGGGCTGCGACGACTCTCCCCCGGCTCACCCCACCGTGTCGCCCTGCGGTCCTCGCCGCACACCTGCCTCCGGCAACCCTCTGACCTGCGTCGCGGTAAGCGCGCGGTGCGGGACGGGTGGTTCCGAGGATCCCGCGCCGGAGTGGATCCCGGCGTTCCACCGGCCTTCGATGATCGGGTCAGGGGCCTGAAAAGGGCTCAACCTTGGCCTGAATGTTCAACTGCGGACAGGAGCCCCACATCGGGGTGGACCGCCGGAATGTTCCGGCCGGGGGACGCTCGGGGGAAGGGCCGGGGAAACGGTCGCGGGCCGCGTCCTCGGCACGATCGAGGCGGGCCCGGGAGCGTTACGCTGCGTCGGTGATGGACAGCTCCGTACCTTCCCCCCACCCGTTCGAGCCGCGGCCCCGGCGCCGCGATCGTCATGGCCGCGGTATGCGGGGGCCGGTCGCGCCGCCCCAGGTACCGCTGTCGGCCAGCCGGGGCGAGATCTTCCGCGATCTGGTCCAGGACTCGGTGGAGCGGCTGGAGCGGCGCTGGCCCCAGCTGGCCGAGGTCGACTTCGTCGTCCTGGATGTGCCCAGCGATCTGGAGGAGAGCGTTCCGCTCGGTGACGCCGTATCTGCGGCCAAGGGACGGCCGGCGCAGATCGTCGTCTACCGGCGGCCGATCGAGATCCGCACCAAGAACCGCGACGAGCGCGCGCTGCTCGTCCACGAGGTCGTCGTGGAGCAGGTCGCCGAGCTGCTGGGGCTGGCCCCGGAGTCGGTCGATCCGCGGTACGGGCAGGAGTAGGGCGTGTCCGGCGGATCTTGGCCGGGTCCGCGACGCCTGGTGCGGCCTGTCCGTCCCTGATCCGCCGGACACTTCCAGGGCCTGTCGCCGAACTGCCGTCTGCCGCGCGACGCCTGGCCCTAGCCGCCGTACCGCCGCCTTCTCCTCCGTACCGCCGCTCGCCGCCGGCCCTCAGTCGTCCAGTACCGACAGGTCCTGCCGCGCCGACGGCACCACCACCGTGCCGCCGTCGTCCGGCAGCGTCTGGACCGTGAACATCTGTACGCCGTCCTCCGGCAGGACCAGCGCGCGTGAGGCGTGGACCGGGCCGCCCGAGACCGTCTCCACCGTCAGCGCGTACGTGCCCTTGAGGCCGGCCGGAGGCTTCGGCGTGACGGCCATCGTCGTACCGGCCTTGACCGTGTACGTCTCCACGGTCGCCTCGCCGCCTCCGCTCCCCGCCGACGTGGTCACCTTCACCTCGGCGTCCGCGCCGGGTGCGGCGAGGGAGAGCGTGGAGCCCTTGGCCCGGTTGTCGGTGACGCTCGCCCGTGCGCCCACCGGGCCGGTGGCCGGGATGTAGGCGTACTCCTGCTTGGCGCCGGTGCCCCGGATCACCTGGAGCGCGGCGACGATCGGGGTCGCGCGGTTCTTCTCCACCGGGGTGAGGCGCAGCGAGCCCGGTTCGCCTCGGGTGATGTCCTTCAGGTCGACCGTCGCGGTCATCCCGGACTTGATGTGGAGCGTGTCGTTCCCCGCCGGCGCGAACGTCGCGTTCTTCCCCATCAGCTGCACCTTCACGTCCGCGTCGCTCTCGCCGGGCGCGAACGCCACCAGCTGTACGGAGGTGGCGTCGGCCGGGATGCCGGGCATCACCAGCGTGCCGGAGGGGTCGGCGGCCGCCGTGAGCCAGTCGGTGCCCGAGCCGTCGTCGGCGGTCAGCAGGACCGCGCCGACCCGGCCGGAGCGGGTGGTGACGTGGGCCGTCAGGTCGTTGACGGACTCGTCGGTGAGGGTGGAGAGCAGGAGCGCGACGCTGGAGCGGCCGGGCACGGTGATGCCGTCGCCGACCTCCGAACTGACCGCGCCCTTGGCGCCGAACAGCTCGACGTCGGCCACGGCCGCGCCGTCGTCCGGGTTGGTGAGGTGGATGTAGTCCTGGCGCGAGCGCGCGGTGCTGGCGCCCGGGAACCAGAAGTCGGTGTCCGGAGCGGTGCAGCTGACTCCGAGGAGGCCGCGCGCGCCGCCCGCGGTGACCGTGGTCGTCTGCTGGGCCGCCCAGCCGGGCGCCAGCGCTCCGGTGGCCGTGCCGACGAGGGCCGGAGCGGCGGAGCCGTTCGCGTCGGCGAGGACCGGCTTGCCGGGCTCCTTCACGGCCAGCACCGGCTTGTCGGCCTTGGCCTTCGCCTTCTTCGCGGCCTCCTCGGCCTTCTTCGCCTTCTTCGGGTCGGTCTCGATCTCGTCGTCGAGGGCCGCCAGGGCCGGCTTCAGCTCGGCGGTGTCCTTCGTGCCCTCGCCTCCGCCCGTGTCCTTTCCCGGCGGAGTGAACGAGGTGTACCTCGTCTCCGCCAGGTCGGAGGTGCTGGGTGCCGGGCAGACCAGACTGGAGCGTTCGACCGGCAGGGAGGAGGCGCTCGCGGTCTCTTCGGCGGCCGGGCCTCCGGGTGCGTTGAGCGAGGCGAAGCCGGTGATGGCGGCCAGGGCGACGGCGCCCGCGATCAGGGACAGGTGGGTGGACTTCACTCGGACTCGCCTCGCGGTGCGTTACGGGTCTGCCAGGGGGCCTGGCCCGGGGTGTCGGGGTGCTCGCCGGTCTCGGCGGGGCTCTGGGCAGGATCGGCGGCGTACGGGGGCTGCTCGCCGGTGTCGTACGAGGGCTGCTCGCCGGTGTACTGGCCGTACTGGTCGTACTGAGCGTGCTGGCTCTGCTGACCTTGCTGGTCGTAGGGGCCGGAGCCGCCGTACTGGCCGCTGCCGTCACCGTGCTCGGTGCCGTACTGCTGCTGTCCGTACGGGTCCTGGTAGCCGGAGCGGGTGGCGTAGCCGGTGTCCTGCTGCGTGTACGGGTCCTGCTGGTACGTGGCGTACTCGCCTTGCTGGTAGGCGTCGGCCGGCTGCCGGCCCGCCTCCTGGTACTGCTGCCCGTCCCACTCGCCGTAACTCTGCTGCGGGAGCGCCGCGTAGCCGGCCGTGGTGTCTTGCGGGTCGTACTCGCCGCTCTGCTGCTCCGGGATGTACTCCGCCGGGTGAGCCTCCTCCGGCGCCTCCGCTGCCGCCGCCTCCGCCTCGGCCGCCGCGCGGAGCCTGCGGGCCCGGCGGCCGTCGCCGTCCGCGTCGGCGGCGGCGACCGCGAGCGCCTCCTCGGGCAGGTCATCGTCGATCTCCCGGCGGCGGCCCGGCAGGGCCATGACCACCAGGACCACCGCGAGCGCGCCCTGCGCCCAGAGCCAGACGGTGTGCGTGAACGGGGCGTCGTACGTGAGGTCCAGGCGGCCGCCTCCCGCGGGCAGTTCGAAGCCCTGGGCCCAGCCGTCGACGGTCACGCGGGTCAACACCCGGCCGTCGACCGTGGCCTGCCAGCCGGGCGCGGCCTCATCGGCGATCCGCAGGATGCGGCCCTCGTCGCCCGCCGGGATCTCGGAGTGCGCCTCCACGGGCCCGGAGCCGACCGGAAGGCGCTCGCCCTCACCGCCGGCCGGGACCACCATCACGCGCGCGACCTGGCGGTCCACCCGCCACAGCGCGCTGCCGTCGAGCTGGCTGAGGCGGCTGAGGCCCGGAGTCGTGTCGAGGACGCGGCTCATCTGGCGCGGTGCTCCGTCGCGTACGAGGACGTAGCGGACGGCGAAGTTGCCGAGCTGGCCGCCCTGGTCGGCGCCGGAGCCCGCGACCAGGTTGGCGACGACCTTGTCGAGGTGGCTGTTGGAGCCCGCCGCCTCGGTCAGTTCGCCGTCGCCGAGGCGCGCGCCGGAGCCGCGGACCAGGCTGTACGAGACGGAGCCGGGCGAGGTGCCGCCGAGGACCAGGGTGCGCGCCTGGTCCTGGGTCGAGCTCTCCTCGGCCACGAAGGCGGGGACCTGTACGGGGTCGCGGCGCTCCAGCGGGCCGTCCGCGCCGCCGACCATCCAGCCGAAGGCGGCCAGGACCGGGGCGAGCCCGGCGGCCAGGGCGATCAGGGCCGCGACGGGCTGGCGCCAACCGAAGCTCTGCTCGGCGACCCGGACCCGGGCGCCGTCCGCGCCGACGAGTGCGGCGGCGATCAGCGCGGCGCCGTAGACGAGCGTGGCCGGTCCGGCCCAGGTCGAGCCGTTGGCGAGCGCCGCGAAGAGCAGGCCGGTGAGGGCGGTGGCCCAGGCGGCCCGGACAGCGAACTGCCGCTCGCCGCGCAGCAGGGCCGCGAGCGCCGCCAGCACGATGCCGAGGAGCAGGAAGCTGCCGGCCGCCTTCGGGCCGCCGGGACTGATCCCGAGCAGGTCGTACGCCGAAGCCGTTCCCGTACCGATGTCCAGGCCCGCTTCGCGCAGGAACGCGGACGGGTCGGTGAGGAGTGTCAGCGACCACGGCGCCAGCGCCAGCATCGGGATGCCGACGGCGGCGAGGAAGCGGAGTCCGTACGCCGTGATGTCACGGCGGCGCAGCGCCAGCACGCCGAGGCCGAGCACCACGGCGAGCGGCCAGACGACCGGCGTGAACGCGGTGGTGATCGTGAGGAGCAGCGCGTACGCCCAGGTCGCGCGCCAGCTGCCGCGCGGCGCGTCCGGGTCGGTGCCGTCGCGGAATCCGTGGGCGGCGACGGCCGCGCGGGCGATCAGCGGGAGCAGCACGAGCAGGACGGCGGTGCCGAGGCGGCCGGTGGCGAGCGCGCCGGTCGCGGCGGGCAGGAAGGCGTACGCGACGCTCGCCCAGGCCCGCAGGAGCCGCGACGGGAGCAGCGGGCGGGAGGCGAAGTACGCGGTGAGTCCGGCCAGCGGGACCGAGCAGACCAGCAGGGCGGCGACGGCGAGGCCGGTGGAGCCGAGGAAGAGGGCCGACAGGGCGGCGAGGAGCGCGAGGTAGGGCGGAGCGGTCGCGGTGGAGCCGGTGGCGATCGTGTGCCAGGCGTCCGCGTACCGGCCCCAGAGCTCGCCGGCCTCCGCGGGCGCGGGCAGCAGCGCGCCGCCTGCCAGGGAGCCGCCGGTGAGCAGGTTGCGGCAGGCGATGAGCGAGACCAGGAGGAGCAGTGCGAAGAGGACCGGGCCGGGTTTGCGGCCGATCCGCTTGAGCCGCGCGAACTGGTCGACCTCCAGGAAGTCGGCGTCGTCGCCGCCGGGTCCGGACTCGACGGCTCCGTGCCGCGAACCGCTCGACTCGGCCTCGCCCTTGTTGCCGAAGTTGCCCGCGACCTGTTCGACGGTGGCCCGGACGGTGGCGCCCGGCGGCGGGAAGAGCGCGCGCAGTTCGGCCGCGTCGACCGCGCCCTTTCCGCGCTCGCGGCGGGCGGCGAGGATGCGACCGGGCCGGAGCAGGGTGCTGAGGAGGCCGGTGACCTCGTCGAGCGCCTGGCCCGGGACCTTGCCGACGAGGTAGGCGAGGGTACGCAGGAGGGTGCCGACGACGAGCCGGAGCAGGACCCACGGCAGGGCCTTGCCGCGCGCGTTGACGAGCATCGTGTAGGCGGCGCCCGCCTTGTCGACGCGGTGCGGGCCGGCGACCGAGCGGCCGGCGCAGTCGATCGGGCGGCGCTCGCGGGCGGAGGCCTCGGCGTGGCGCAGGACGGCGTCCGGCGCGACGAGGACCCGGTGGCCGGCGAGGTGGGCGCGCCAGCACAGGTCGACGTCGTCGCGCATCAGCGGGAGGTTGCGGTCGAAGCCGCCGAGCTCCTCGTAGACGTCGCGGCGGATGAGCATGCCGGCGGAGGAGACGGAGAGGACCGTGCGGACCTGGTCGTGCTGGCCCTGGTCCTGCTCGCGGCGGTCCAGGCCGGTCCAGCGGCGGCCGCTGTTGGCGATGGAGACGCCGACTTCGAGGAGCTGCTTGCGGTCGTACCAGCCGCGCAGCTTGGGCCCGACGATGGTGGCGTACGTGTCGGTGTCGACGACGCGCAGCATCTCGGCGAGCGCGTCCGGCTCGGGTGCGCAGTCGTCGTGGAGCAGCCAGAGCCACTGGACCGGTTCGCCGTGCGGCAGCTCCGGCAGGTCGTAGTTCTCGTCGGTCCAGGACCGGGTGACCGGGTCCCAGCCGCCGGGCCGCTTGAGGTACGGCAGGTCGTCGGGGGTGAGCGGCCCGGCGGTGCGGACCGCCTCGTCGACGGCGGTGCCGAAGCTCGTACGGCGGGCGAGGTGCAGGACGCGGTCGCCGCCGAGCGCCTCGGCGACCAGCCGGGCCGAGTCGTCGGCACTGCCGGTGTCGGCGGCGACGACGTTCTGTACGGGGCGTTCCTGCCCGAGCAGCCCGGCCAGCACGTCGGGCAGCCAGCGGGCGCCGTCGTGGGAGACGAGCACGGCGGTGACGACGTGCCGGGGGAACTCTGGGGCGGCGGCGGCCGCGTTCGGCGCCGCCGAGTGGCTGTGCACGGACATCGAGGTACGGGCCCTCCGGCCGGGTCCGGGGGCGTATCCCCGGGGGCTGCTTCGGTGTACACGCGCGCCCCGGCGGGGCGTTGGCGCATCTCGGACGGGGCCCCACACTAACGGTACGGATCCGCGGCGGTGGCCCGGAGCGGAGGAACGCCCCTGGTGCGCGAGGGTCGCGGACATGCCGACGGCCCGTCGCCCGCTCCCCGGGGAGGGAGTGGTGGGCGGCGGGCCGTCGGTGCGTGGTCCTTGAGGAGCCCTGCTCGGGAAAGGGCTGCCGGGGCCGGGCCGGGAGAGGCGCCTGGATCGATGCCTCCTTGAGCTGCCTGGATCGCGGCCTTCTTCAGACGCCTAGATCGCGGCCTTCTTCAGACGCCGTCGTTCCCGTTCGGAAAGTCCGCCCCAGATGCCGAAGCGTTCGTCGTTGGCCAGCGCGTACTCGAGGCACTCCGACCGCACCTCGCAGGCGAGACAGACCTTCTTGGCCTCGCGGGTGGATCCGCCCTTTTCAGGAAAGAAGGACTCGGGATCGGTCTGGGCGCACAGTGCGCGCTCCTGCCAGCCGAGTTCCTCGTCCGCGTCCTCGACCAGCAGTTGCTGGAACAGCTCGGTCATGTGCGCCCCTCGTCTGTCTCTTGCGTCCCGTGATGCGGCCGTTACTGACTGGTCACGGCCGAACGACACGAGTGAAATTACAAGTGTGTATCTCCGAGGCAGTCAAGCGAGGATCTGCTATTGGCCCAGGGATTCACTCTGCGGAACCAAGCGTATGCGGTAAGTGTTCAAATCACCAAAAACCTGACATATGCCACAGGCCCCACTCCATCACGCCTTCCCCCGGTCAAGACGATCAGGGGTGCGCTTACATTGCGATTCGATCACTGTAGCGATCAAGATCACAGTCAGATCACAGGCCCTCAACCACGTTTGAAGAGGCAGGTGATGCGCCATGTCTCCGCCATCGGCAGTGAGCAAACCTTTCTGCTCGCGCGACAACCGGAAGGGGTGAAACATTGCCCCCATAGCGGGCATCGGGTTGACAGGGAGCGATCGAGCCGGTCTCCTGGATCTCATGTCAGCGATCGCAGCGATGCACGTCACCCACGTCCGTGGGTTCCGCAGCGCTGTCCAGGCTCGCTGTTGCTGTTCCAGCTGTCACAGCTGTTGATGCCGTAGTGCTCCAGCTCTGATCCAGCTCCTCCCCCGCTTTTCCGGCTTCCCCGCGGTTCTCTTCTTTCCGCGGCCGCCGACGCTCCACGCGACTCCCCGCACGCGCGCCCCCCATGCCGAGGAACCACCGCACCCCATGAACAGCGACAGCGACCTTCAGATCGCCGGCGACATCCTTGAGGTCCAGCACCTCCTGCAGCCCGCCCGCGAGCATCCCTCCACCGTCTCCGAGTTCGTCGGCCTCGCCCGCTCCATCGCGGCCGACCGCACACGCTGGGCCGGACTCGTCCGGTACGACACCACCACCCGCTGGTACCACCGGCTCCAGACCGTTCCCCAAGCTCTCGGCTCCGCTCGAGCAGGGGAGGCCCCGCTCGGCTACGAGGTGTGGCTGCTCAGCTGGGTGCCCGGACAGGGCAGCGGGCGCCACGACCACGGCCGGTCCGCCGGCGTACTCACGGTCCTCGAAGGCGAGTTGACCGAGCACACCGAGCGTGGCCACCGGACGCTCGGCGCCGGTGCGCAGCGCGCCTTCGCGCCCGGCTACGTCCACGAAGTGGTCAACGACTCGCTCGAACCGGCCGTGAGCCTGCACATCTACTACCCGGGTCTGACCGAGATGCCGATGCACGCCGCGCAGTGCGCCCCGACGGCCGTGGATGTCGTACCCGCCTGACAAACTGCTGTGCATGCGCATTGTTGTTCTGGCCGGCGGTATCGGTGGTGCTCGTTTTCTGCGTGGCCTCAAGCAGGCCGCGCCCGACGCGGACATCACGGTCATCGGCAACACGGGTGATGACATCCATCTGTTCGGGCTGAAGGTCTGCCCCGACCTCGACACCGTGATGTACACCCTCGGCGGTGGCATCAACGAGGAGCAGGGCTGGGGACGGACCGACGAGACCTTCCAGGTGAAGGAGGAGCTCGCGGCGTACGGGGTCGGGCCCGGGTGGTTCGGTCTCGGTGACCGCGATTTCGCGACCCATATCGTCCGTACGCAGATGCTCGGCGCGGGCTATCCGCTCAGCGCGGTCACCGAGGCGCTCTGCGCCCGCTGGCAGCCGGGCGTGCGGCTGCTGCCGATGTCGGACGACCGGGTCGAGACGCATGTCGCCGTCGAGACGGACGGCGAGAGCAAGGCCATCCACTTCCAGGAGTACTGGGTCAAGCTGCGCGCCTCCGTCGAGGCGCAGGCGATCGTGCCGGTCGGCGCGGAGCAGGCGAAGCCGGCGCCGGGCGTGCTGGAGGCCATCGGCTCCGCCGACGTCATCCTCTTCCCGCCGTCGAACCCGGTGGTCTCCATCGGCACCATCCTCGCCGTGCCCGGCATCCGGGAGGCGATCGCCGAGGCCGGAGTGCCGGTCGTCGGCCTCTCCCCCATCGTCGGCGACGCGCCGGTGCGCGGGATGGCGGACAAGGTGCTCGCGGCCGTGGGCGTCGAGTCGACGGCGGCCGCCGTGGCGCAGCACTACGGGTCGGGGCTGCTGGACGGGTGGCTGGTCGACACGGTGGACGCCGGTGCGGTCGACGAGGTCGAGGCGGCGGGCATCCGGTGCCGGGCGGTGCCGCTGATGATGACGGACGTGGACGCTACGGCGGAGATGGCCCGGCAGGCGCTGGAGCTGGCCGGGGAGGTGCGGGCGTGAGCGCGGGGCCTGAGGCCGGTGGTGCTGCCGCGCCTTCTTTTCGGGTGTGGGCCCTGGACGGGATTCCCGAGGTGCGGGCCGGTGACGATCTCGCCAAGCTGATCGCCGGGGCCGAGCCGGGGCTCGTCGACGGTGACGTCCTCCTCGTCACCTCGAAGATCGTCTCCAAGGCCGAGGGCCGGATCGTCCAGGCGGAGGACCGTGAGGCCGCCATCGACGCCGAGACCGTACGGGTCGTGGCGCGGCGCGGTGCTCTGCGGATCGTGGAGAACCGGCAGGGTCTCGTCATGGCCGCCGCCGGGGTCGACGCCTCCAACACTCCGGCCGGGACCGTGCTCCTGCTGCCCGAGAACCCCGACGCCTCCGCGCGGGTCATCCGGGACGGGCTGCGGGACAGCCTCGGCGTCGAGGTCGGCGTCGTCGTCACGGACACCTTCGGCCGGCCCTGGCGGAACGGGCTGACCGATGTGGCGATCGGGGCGGCGGGCGTGCGGGTGCTGGACGATCTGCGCGGTGGGACGGACGCGTACGGCAATCCGCTCAGCGCGACGGTCGTGGCGACGGCGGACGAGCTGGCCGCCGCCGGGGACCTGGTCAAGGGCAAGGCGGCGGGGCTGCCGGTGGCGGTGGTGCGGGGGCTGTCGCATGTGGTGGCGTCCGGCGTGGACGACGAGCCCGGTGCTCGTGCGCTCGTACGGAGTGCGGCCGACGACATGTTCCGGCTCGGGACGTCGGAGGCGGTGCGCGAGGCGGTGACCCTGCGGCGTACGGTGCGCGAGTTCAGCGACGAGCCGGTGGATCCCGGGGCCGTGCGGCGGGCGGTGGCCGCGGCGGTGACCGCGCCCGCGCCGCATCACACGACGCCGTGGCGGTTCGTGCTGCTGGAGTCGGCCGAGTCGCGGACGCGGCTGCTGGGTGCGATGCGGGACGCGTGGATCGCGGATCTGCGGCGCGACGGCAAGAGCGAGGAGTCGATCGCGAAGCGGGTGCGGCGCGGTGATGTGCTGCGCAACGCGCCGTATCTGGTGGTGCCGTGCCTGGTGATGGACGGCTCGCACACGTACGGGGACGAGCGGCGGGACACGGCGGAGCGCGAGATGTTCGTGGTCGCGGCGGGGGCCGGGGTGCAGAACTTCCTGGTGGCGTTGGCCGGTGAGCGGCTGGGGTCGGCGTGGGTGTCCTCGACGATGTTCTGCCGGTCGGTGGTGCGGGAGGTGTTGTCGTTGCCCTCGTCGTGGGATCCGTTGGGGGCGGTGGCTGTGGGGCATGGGGTGGGGGTGGTTCGGGAGCGGGCTGTTCGGGCGGCGGAGGATTTTCTCACCGTGCGGTGAGGTGGGGGTGGCGGTTGCGGTGGGGCCGCTACGCGGGGTTTGGCCCCTACCCATCCCCAAGCTCTCAACTTCGTTCGAGCAGGGGAGACCCCACTCTTCCCGAAACCGGGGCTCCGCCCCGGGCCCCGGTTTGTCCCCAAGCGCCGGACGGGCTGGGGTTTCGGGGCTCCGCTCCTCAAGCGCCGGAGGGGCTGGAACGGGAGCGTCCGGATGGGCTGGGTTTCGGGCCCCGAGGCTCGCTCCTCAAGCGCCGGAGGGGCTGCAACGGGGGCGCCTGGACGGGCTCGGTTTCGGGGCCCCGAGGCTCGCTCCTCAAGCGCGAAAGAGGCTGATCAGGCCCTACAGCGCCGCGATGTTCCCCGGTGTCATCCTCGGGCCCCTGCGCTCCCGGATGCGGCCCGACAGCAGGATCAGGCGCGTTGCCCTGTGGCGTTGGCCCTCGTACGGGGTCAGTAGCGTCAGCATCTCCTCGTCGGTCGCGTGGCGGTTGTCCGCCAGGGCGTGGCCCACGATGCCGGGCAGGTGGTAGTCGCCGACCGTCACCGCGTCGGCGGCGCCGTTGGAGCGCTGCAGGGTTTCGGCGGAGGTCCAGGGGCCGATGCCGGGGATCAGTTCCAGGCGGGCCGTGGCCTCGGCCAGGGGCATCCTGGACGCCTCCTCCAGCCTGCGGGCCACCCGTACCGCTCGCAGGATCGTGGAGGAGCGCTTGGTGTCGACTCCCGCCTTGTGCCACTCCCAGGACGGGATCATCGCCCAGGTGCGGGCGTCCGGCATGACGTGGAGGCCCGGTGTGGCCGTCGGGCCGGGGGCCGGGGTGCCGTAGCGGCGGATCAGGAGGCGCCAGGCGCGGTACGCCTCGTCCGTGGTGACCTTTTGTTCCAGGATCGACGGGATCAGCGACTCCATGACCAGGCCCGTACGCAGCAGCCGCAGACCCGGGCGCCGGTGCCGGGTCGCCGCCAGCAGGCGGTGGTGCGGGACGAAGGCGTCCGGGTCGTCGTCGGCGCCCAGGAGCGCCGGGAGACCGGCCAGCAGCCACTCCGCGCCCGGGCCCCACGCCTCCGCCCGCACCCGGTCGCCGCGCGCCGCCACCCGGAGTGTGCCCGGGCCCTCCGGCGTGCGCGTGGCCCGCCAGAACGTGCCGTCCGCCGTCATCCGGAACGTCGGGTCGGCCGGGCCCCGGCGCAGCGGGCTCAGCACCAGGCGCAGGTCCAGCGGGCCCGGCGGTGTCCACTCACGGGTCAGGAAACTCTCATCGTCCCGCGCCGCCGGTGCTGCCTGGTACGGCAGCACCGGGCGTGCGGTGCGCGGGGCGAATCGTCCTGCCACGGGTGGGGCCTCAGGTGGTTGTGGTGCGGAAAGTGCGCTTATGAGGGTACGCGGCCGAGCCGTCCTACTGGTCCGAGGAGAAGCGGATCGCGGCGTCCGGCAGGACCGCCCCGCACCAGATCCGTACTCCGTCGCGCAGTTCGTTGTCCGCGCCGACCCGGGCGCCGTCCCCGATGACCGCGCCGCTCAGCACCGTACGGCTGCCGATCCTCGCGCCGGCCCCGACGAGCGAGTCCGTGACGACCGCGCCCGCCTCGACCACCGCTCCGGCCAGGACCGTCGAGCCGTCGATCCGCGCGCCCGCGCCGATCACCGCGTCGTCGCCGATCACCGTGCCGCCGGTGAGCTTGGCGTCGGCGGCCACCGTGGCGCTCTCCAGGACCAGGCGGTCGCCGCAGCGGCCCGGGACCGCCGGGGACGGGGCGCGGCCCAGGACCAGGTCGGCGGAGCCGCGGACGAAGGCCTGCGGAGTGCCGAGGTCCAGCCAGTAGGTGGAGTCGACCATGCCCTGGAGGTGGGCTCCGGAGGCGAGCAGTCCGGGGAAGGTCTCGCGCTCGACGGAGACCGGGCGGCCTTCGGGAATGGTGTCGATGACCGAGCGCCGGAAGATGTACGCACCGGCGTTGATCTGGTCGGTGACGATCTCCTCGGGCGTCTGCGGCTTCTCCAGGAAGGCCGTGACCCGGCCCGTCCCGTCCGTCGGCACGAGACCGAAGGCGCGCGGGTCCTCCACGCGGGTCAGATGGAGCGAGACGTCCGCTCCGGAGTCGTTGTGCGTGGCGACCAGGGCCCGGATGTCGAGTCCGGTGAGGATGTCGCCGTTGAAGATCAGGACCGGTTCGTCGGGGCCGGAGGAGAGCTTGGCCGCGACGTTGCGTATGGCGCCGCCGGTGCCGAGCGGCTCCTGCTCGGTGACGTACTCGATGTGCAGCCCGAGCGAGGAACCGTCGCCGAAGTACGGCTCGAAGACCTCGGCCAGGTAGGACGTGGCGAGCACGATGTGCTCCACCCCGGCCGCCCTGGCCCGCGCCAGCTGGTGGGTCAGGAAGGGGACGCCCGCCGCCGGGACCATCGGCTTCGGGGTGTGCACCGTGAGCGGGCGCAGCCGGGTGCCTTTGCCACCGACCAGGAGGATCGCTTCTTTTGCCTCTGTCACAGCACCGTCTCTGCTTCCTGCTGGTGGCCTGGCCTGGATATGGCTGGCCAGTCTAAGCAGACCGGTCCGGCATGCACCGGTCAGCGGCCCTGCAGTTTCGCGGAGCTGGTCCGGGCCGTGCCGAGCTTCTTGTAAAGACGCGCTCCGGGACATTCGGTTGCGAACCCGTCCCGATGGCCCGAGATCACGTTCATCTTGACCTTGACGCCGGCCTTGTACTTGTTGCTGCCGCCGGAGACGAGCGTGATCTTCGCCTTAGGGTTGCGGCCGAACAGGCCGAGCTTCCAGGCCGTGAGCTTGGAGACGGCGGTGACGGCGGCGGCCGGCGGATTGGTGGAGGCGTACGAGCCGAGGACCGCGATGCCCATGGTGTTGCTGTTGAAGCCCAGCGTGTGCGCTCCGAGGACCGCCTTGGTGACGCCTCCGGCCCGGCCCTCGTAGATGTTTCCGCACTTGTCGACGGCGAAGTTGTAGCCGAAGTCGCGCCAGCCGCTGCTCTTGACGTGGTAGCGGTAGATGCCGCGCAGCACCGAAGGGGCCTGCTTGCAGGTGTAGTTGTTGCCGGTCGCGCTGTGGTGCACGAAGGCCGCCTTGACGGTCTTCGTGTACGCGAAGTTCTTCTCGCGCAGCTTCTCGTCGGCGCCCCAGCCCTTGCGCGTGACGATGCCCGGCCGCGGACCGATGTACGGCTTCGCGCCCGGCGCCAGCTCCACCGACTCCAGCGTCTCCGCCCGGGAGAGGGCCGGGATGACGGTGGCGCCGAGCTCGGCGAGCTCCGCGTTGACCGCCGAGGCCGCGGCGGTCTCGGCCGTGAGGGCCTCCGGCAGGACGGCCGCGGTCGACGGGGTGTCGGCGAAGCGGGCGGGCACGGCCGCCGCACGGCCTGCCGGGGCGCCACGGACGGGCTCCGGGGCCGAGTCCTCGCCGGTGCTCTCGCCGGAGCCTTCTCCAGGGTTCTCTCCGGGGCCTTCTCCGGGGTCTTCTCCTGGGTCGACGAGCTCCAGGCGCATGCCTTCCGGCAGCGGTACGGAGGTGGCGGCGCGGTCCTGCGGGTCCGGGGCTTCCGGACGTACGCGTACCTCCACGCCGTCCGAGTCGCCGACCCAGAGCGGAGCCGTCGAGCCCCGCACCGTACGCCCTTCGCGCTCGGCGCTGCCGAGGTCGGCGGCGTGCTCGGCGTTGTGCGTCTCGACGTCCTGCCAGTCCGACCAGCGCGTGGTGCCGGTGGCGCGGGTCCGGACCTGGACCGTGCCGTGCAGTTCGGCCTCGGCGTCGTCCCAGACCACGCCGACCAGGGAGAACGGGCGGGCGTCGCGCTGCGGCAGGCCCTGAGCCGCCGGTGCTCCCGCGACGCGGTCCGAGGAGGCGTCCAGGAGGGCCAGGGGCAGCGACTGCGTCGAGCCGGCCGGTTCGGCGGCGGACTCGGCCTTACGGGGTTCGGTTTCGGTGCTGTCGGGAGCGAGGGCCTCCCTTGTCGTCGCTTCGGCCTGGGCCGAGGGCGGGCCCGCACCCGGTGACTCCGGGGACGTGGAGGGAGGCCGGGCCGAGGCGGAGTGAGGTGCGGGGGCGGAGGCGGCGGAGGTGGCGAGCGGCAGAGTGAGGGCCGCTGCGCAGGTGACGCCGACTGAGGTGACCACTAGTGCACGCATACGCACGATCCTGGCCATAACCAGACAAGACCGGCTACCGGTACGGAGCGCCACAGCTGATGCCGTGTCTGCCGAACCGGTGTACGTGACACCCGTTCAGCCCGCCCCGCACGGCATCGCCGCGTACTCTTGCGCGGATGAACTCCAGCGACCGCACCGCCGCCGACCTGCTGCGATCCGCCCTCGCCGCGGACCCGGCCCGCCCCTTGGTCACCTTCTACGACGACGCCACCGGAGAACGCGTCGAACTGTCGGTGGCCACCTTCGCCAATTGGGTGGCCAAGACCGCCAATCTGCTCCAGGGCGACCTCGCCGCCGAGCCCGGCGACCGGCTCGCCCTGCTCCTTCCCGCGCACTGGCAGTCCGCGGTCTGGCTGCTCGCCTGCTCCTCGGTCGGGGTCGTCGCCGATGTCCAGGGCGACCCGGCCGCCGCCGACCTCGTGGTGAGCGGGCCGGACACGCTGGAGCGGGCCCGGGCCTGCCGCGGTGAGCGGGTCGCGCTGGCCCTGCGTCCGCTGGGCGGCCGGTTCCCGCAGCCGCCCGAGGGCTTCGCGGACTACGCGGTGGAGGTGCCGAGCCAGGGCGACCGCTTCTCGCCTTTCGCACCGGTGGACCCGCAGGCTCCCGCGCTGGCCGTGGGCGGGACCGAGCTGAGCGGTGCGCGACTCGTCGCGAAGGCCCGCGAGGACGCCGAGGCCCTCGGGCTCGTACCGGGATCGCGGCTGCTGACCGGGCACACGTACGACACCTGGGAGGGGCTGAGCGCCGGGCTCTTCGCGCCGCTGGCCTCCGGCGGGTCCGTGGTCCTCTGCCGCCACCTCGGACAGCTCGGCGCGGAGGGCCTGGCGAAGCGGGTCGAGAGCGAGCGGGTCACCAACACGGCGGTATGACAAGCGCGCTGAGGTGCACTCGTCCGGCCCACAGCGGGCCGAGCCCCCGATAACGATCGACGACGGGGGTAGATGATCGGCGGTACAGACCACTCTCTGGGCAGTGCACAACCAAGCGTGAGGTTCAGCCGTCTACTCCTGCGACCGGCGGCCCATCGCGCCGCCGACCGTGAAGGATGGACGCAGACGTGACCGACAGTGCTGGCACGCCGGCCGACCCGGACCACCCGGCCGGGAACACGCCGCAGGGCAGGTCGCAGGAAGAGCCGGGCGCGACGGACTCCAAGGACGAGCCCGAGCCCGAGCCCGTAACCCAAGCAGACGCCGACGCGCCTCAGGACTCCGGTGACGAGGACAACGACAAGGCCGGGCCCACCGACAAGAGCGAACCCGACGGCACCGGCGTCCATACCTGGGCCGATCATCCCAAGGACGGCAGCGCCTCCCGCCGTAAGCGGCCCTGGCTGCGGTGGGCCGCGCTCGGCGCCTCGTTCCTCGTGCTGGTCTCCGCCGGCGCGGGCTGGTGGCTGTACAAGAAGCTCGACGGCAACATCACCACGGACACCAGCGCCGCCGCCGAGCTGAAGGTGTACGAGAAGGAGCGGCCCACTCCGGTCGTCATGGACGCCCAGAACATCCTGCTCATCGGGTCGGACACGCGGTCCGGCGACAACAAGGAGTACGGCCGCGACGACGGCGGCAGCCAGCGCTCGGACACCACGATCCTGCTGCACCTCGCGGCGGACCGGAAGAGCGCGACCGCGGTGTCCCTGCCGCGTGACCTGATGGTGGAGATCCCGAGCTGCCGCACCGGCGACGACAAGGAGAGCCGGGAGCGGTTCGCCCAGTTCAACTCGGCGTACGAACTCGGCGGCACCGCCTGCACGATCCGTACGGTGGAGCGGCTGACCGGCATCCGGATCGACCACCACATGGTCGTGGACTTCAACGGGTTCAAGGACATGGTCGACGCCGTGGACGGCGTCCAGATCTGCCTCAAGGAGCCGATCGACGACAAGGACGCGCGTCTTGAGCTTCCGGCCGGACGCCAGACGCTGAACGGCGAGGAGGCGCTCGGTTACGTACGGGCGCGCAAGACCCTCGGCGACGGCAGCGACACCGAACGGATGGAGCGCCAGCAGCGGTTCCTCGGCGCTCTCGTCAACAAGATGCAGAGCAACGGCGTCCTGCTCAACCCGACGCGGCTCTACCCGGTCCTGGACGCGGCGACCAAGTCGCTGATGACCGACTCGGGCCTCGACTCGCTGCGGGACCTGTACGACCTGGTGCGGAGCATGCGGGACGTGCCGACCGACCAGGTGCAGTTCCTGACCGTGCCGCGGCAGCCGTACCGCCAGAACACGAACCGGGACGAACTCGTCCAACCGGACGCGAGCGAGCTGTTCAGGCAGTTGCGCGAGGACAAGCCCGTCGCGGTGGTTCCGGCGGATGAGCTCAAGGAGAAGGAAAAGGCTCAGGACGAGAAGCCGGACGACACCGGATCCGCCGCCGAAAGCCCGACCCCCACACCCACCTATTCGGGTTCGAGCGCCGCGGACGACCTGTGTAAGCAGTAAAGCAATCACCAAGACAGAGAAGGCAATCGGCACTTAATGGGAAGAATGACCGGTTGTAAGGAGCGTGGTGTGGGTCACGCACGTCGCTCCTTCACGAACCGGGCGGATAGTGTGACGCGATCCGGTGTTTCCGGCCTTCAGGTCGTGCACTGCCGGAGCGAAGGAACGAGCGCCTTGCCGGGGGAAGGCGCCTCGCGTGGCACCGACGGAGGACTCAAGCAACCGTGGATGCGCAAAGCCGTGGGCGGGCGGACGATATCGACCCCGCAGACCAGTGGGTGCTCAACCCGCACACCGGCAATTACGAACTGCGACTGGACCGATCCACAGGGGAGTCGCCGGCCGCCGCGCGCACGGCGACTGCCGAGGACTCCGGCCGTCGCGGCGACGCGCGCACCGACTCCGCCGAGAGCCCGCGCCGCGAGGTGCCCGGCCAGCGCAGCCGCCGGTCCTCCCAGAACGGCGGGCGCGGCGCGGAGGCTTCGGCGGCCGCCGGCGCGGGACGCCGTAAGCGCAAGGCTCCGAAGGCGCGCCGCAAGAAGGCGCTGATGTGGACGGGCGGAGTGACCGCCTTCCTCGTGATCGGCACGTCGTTGGGCGCGTACCTCCTGTACGAGCGGTTCAACGGCAACATCGACACCGTCGACATCGGCAAGCTGGGCAACAAGAACGTCCTCAGCGACGGCCCGATGAACATCCTGATCATCGGCACGGACAAGCGCACCGGCAAGGGCAACGACGGGTACGGCGACAAGGACAGCGCCGGCCACGCCGAGACCACCATCCTGCTCCACGTCGCCGAGGACCGCACCAACGCCACGGCGTTGAGCATCCCGCGCGACCTGTGGACGGAGATCCCGGACTGCGAGACGAAGCAGCCCGACGGGTCGACGAAGGTGATCCCTGGCGTCCCGGGCGAGCGTTTCAACGTCAGCCTCGGCCAGGAGGGCCGCGACCCCGGCTGCACCATGCAGACGGTCGAGGCCATCACCGGTGTCAAGCCCGACCACTTCATGATGGTCGACTTCAACGCGGTCAAGGAGCTGACCACCGCCGTCGACGGCGTCGAGGTCTGCATGGCCAAGGCGATCGACGACCCGAAGTCCCACCTGAAGCTCCGCAAGGGCAATTCGAAGGTGGCCGGCGAGCAGGCACTGGCCCTGCTGCGCACCCGGCACAGCTTCGGCAACGAGAGCGACCTCGACCGGATCAAGGTGCAGCAGCAGTTCCTCGGCTCGATGATCCGCGAGATGAAGTCGAACGACACCCTGACCAACCCGACGAAGCTGTTCAAGCTGGCCGACGCGGCGACCAAGTCGCTGACGGTCGACCAGGGCATCGGCAGCGCCAACAAGCTGATGACCCTGGCCCAGGAGATCGGCAAGGTCGACACCAAGAACATCACCTTCGTCACCGTCCCGGTCAAGGACAACCCGGCTGAGCCGACGCCCATCACCGTGGTCGTGGACGAGCCGAGGGCCGAACCGCTCTTCGCGATGGTGCGCTCCGACACCTCGCTGACCGAGGTGAAGCAGAAGGAGAAGGCCGCCAAGAGTGCGCAGGCGGCCCTCCTCAAGGGCCCGAAGGCCGAGCCCGCCGACGTACGCGTGGACGTCCTCAACGGCGGCGAGATCCCCGGTGCGGCCGGTGCGACCGTCACCTGGCTGCAGAACCAGCAGGGCGTGCTGAAGTCCACCAACAAGGCCAACGCGCCGGAGAAGATCAAGAAGACGACGCTGGAGTACGCGCCCGACCAGGCCGACCAGGCCCGCGCGCTCGCCGGGATGATGGGGCTGCCCGCCACGGCGATGAAGCCGGGCACCGCCGACGCCGAGGAGCTCGAGGCGATGGTGCTCACGCTGGGGGCGGACTTCAAGGGCGCCGGCATACCCATCACGGGACCGGCGAAGGCGCCGGAGAACATCCAGCGGGCCAGCGCCGACAAGGCGGTATGCGCCCAGTGACACGACGCCACCGCGTCACCGTCATCGCGGAAATCTGAACAGCATGGGGGGTCCGGTGGGTCGGAGCAGTACACCCGGGGAGGGGACACGGTCACGCGTACGCCACGCGGACCGGCCCGTCGGGAGCGGGAGCGCGTACGAGAGCGGGGACGGGGACGGCGGCAGCGGTGACGGCGGTCCTGGCCGTCGGGCCGGGTCGCGGGGGCGGAGCAGCCGGGGCGGGAGCGGGAGCGGCCGGAGCAACCGCCGAGCGCCGAAGAGCGGTAAACGGCGCGTACTGCGCTGGGGCTCCGCCGTACTCACGCTGCTGATACTCGGCGCCGGTGGGGCCGGCTACCTCTACTACGAGTACCTCAACGGCAACATCAGGAAAGAGGATCTGACCCTCGGCGACAAGCGGATGGCCGACCACAAGGCCAACGCCGCCGGCCAGACCCCGCTCAACATCCTCCTCATCGGCTCCGACGCCCGGGACTCCAAGGAGAACCAGAAGCTGGGCGGCGCGAAGGAGACCTTCGGCTCTCCGCCGCTCGCCGACGTGCAGATGCTGCTCCACCTCTCCGCGGACCGCTCCAACCTCTCCGTGGTGAGCATGCCGCGCGACACCATGCTCAGGATGCCCAAGTGCACGGCCCCGGACGGCGAGGTCTTCCCGGCCAGCACGGTGGACGTGCAGACCAACCAGAGCCTGCGCCGCGGTGGTCCGGGGTGCACGGTGGCCGCCTGGTACGAGCTGACCGGCATCCGGATCGACCACTTCATGATGATCGACTTCGCCGGTGTGGTCTCCATGGCCGACGCGATCGGCGGCGTCCCGGTCTGTGTGACCGCCAACATCCACTCGCGCGGCGCCAACGGCCGCGGTGGTTCCGGACTGAAGCTGGAGGAGGGCACCACCTCCGTCCAGGGCGAGCAGGCCCTCCAGTGGCTGCGCACCCGGTACGGCTTCGAGGACGGCAGCGACCTGGCGCGGGCCAAGGCCCAGCACCAGTACATGAACTCGATGGTGCGTCAGCTGCGCAAGGGCACCAAGCTCAGCGACCCGGGCAAGCTGATGAACCTGGCCGAGGCCGCGACCAAGGCGCTGACAGTCGACAAGGGGCTCGACACGGTCAAGAAGCTCTACGACCTGGCCGAGGAGCTGAAAAAGGTCCCGACGAAGCGCATCACGATGTCGACCATGCCGAACGTGTACGGCACCGGCACCAACGCGGGCCGGGTGTACCCGAAGGCGGGCGACGCGGAGCAGCTGTTCCGGATGGTCCGCGAGGACATGCCGCTGGACGGCAAGGCGTCGAAGCGGAAGCCGGAGGAGCCGAAGGACCCGTCCGCTCCGGTCGGCGAGATCGCCGTCGCGGTACGGAACGGGACCGCCACCGACGCGCTCGGCCCGGTCTCCGGGCGTGCGGGTGACGTGGAAGGGCTGCTCAAGGAGTCCGGCTTCGCGAAGGCCACCGTCGACCCGGCCAACGTGGCGGGCTCGGCGCGGACCTCGATCCTGTTCCCGAGCGCGGATCTGGAGGGCGACGCCCAGGCGGTCGCCAAGGCGCTCGGCATCCCGCTCTCGCAGGTGAGGAGGTCGACCGACGTGTCGGGCATCTCGCTCGCCGTGGGCGCCGACTGGCGCGAGGACGGCGCCTACCCGGTCTCCAAGGGCAAGGAGAAGACGCCGGAGTCGGCGGGAGCGCAGAACGGCGAGGAGGAGGGCTGCATGGAGGTCGACCCGAAGTACAGCTGGTGACGTGACCCCGTAGCAGTTCGACCGTACGCAGAGGGACCATACGCACTTCGACCGTACGGAGGAGAAGGGCCCCACCGACGACCGGTGGGGCCCCTGTCCTCCGTACCGGCCGGATCAGACCGTCTCGCTGCTGGCCGCCAGCGACGGGCGGCGGCTCGCGATGACCCGCTTGGCCAGCGAGCGCGGGCTGGTGAGGAAGCCGAAGCCCCAGCACATGTGCATGGTCGCCAGCGCCACCGGGATCTGCGCGCGGGCCTTCAGCGAGAGCCCCTTGCCGGCGGGCAGCGACCCGGCGACGATCGCGGCCAGGTAGCCGCCGGGGACGACGAGGGCCCACGGAGTGACGGCCGCACCGACGACCAGGCCCGCCGCGATGGCGACGACGGCGGTCGGCGGGGCGAGGTAGCGCAGGTTGATCGAGCCGGAGTGGTAGCGGGCCACGACGTGGCGCCAGCGGCCGTAGTCCTTGTACTGCTTGGCGAGCGCCTTCACCGAGGGGCGCGGGCGGTACTGGACCTTCAGCTCCGGCGAGAACCAGATCAGCCCGCCGGCCTCGCGGATGCGGAAGTTCAGCTCCCAGTCCTGGGCGCGGATGAACTCGACGTTGTAGCCCTCGGCCTTCTCCAGCGCCTCGCGCCGGAAGACACCGAGGTACACCGTCTCGGCCGGGCCCGCCTGGCCGCCGGTGTGGAAGGCCGCGTTGCCGACGCCGATCTTCGAGGTCATCGCGGCGGCGACCGCGTCCTCCCAGGCGTTCTCGCCCTCGGCGTGCATGATGCCGCCGACGTTCTGCGCGCCGGTCTCCTCCAGGAGGCGGACGGCGGTCGCGATGTAGTTCGGCGAGAGCATGCCGTGGCCGTCGACGCGTACGACGACGGGGTGGCGGGAGGCCTTGATCGCCGCGTTGAGGGCGGCGGGGGTGCGGCCGGTGGGGTTGGGGACCGTGTGGACGCGGGAGTCCTCGGCGACCAGCTCGGCGGCGATCTCGTCCGTGCGGTCGGCGGAGGGGCCGAGCGCGATCACGACCTCCATCTCACCGGCGTACTCCTGCTCCAGGATGTGCCGGACCGAGTTCCTGAGATGGCGTTCCTCGTTGAGCACCGGCATGATCACGGAGACGGCGGGGTACTGCGCGGCAGACATGTGGTCCTCAGGGGGTCCTCGGGGGCGCCGGGGGCTCCGCACCGCAGGCGGCGGGCGCCCCGGGAGGCGGCGATATTCGGCCGCCACGTTACCGCGAATGGGGGACACCGGTGCGCGCGCCGCCGGGTGGTGGGCCGGGACGGAGATCGTATGGGCCTACCGTGTGATGGTCCCCTCGCACGGTAGGCCCGCCGTGACCACCCGGAGGTGTCTCCGCCCGTGACCGCCCCCCGTCCACCGCAGCGCCCGCCTCGTCCCCGTACCGCTCCGCCGCGCCATCGTCCGCCGCAGGGTGCGCGGCCGGTCCGCTCCCGGAAGCAGGACGAGCGGCCGCGCTGGGGCATGCGGGTGGCGACCGGGCTCTCCGTGCTGGTGCTGGGCGCTGGTGGGATCGGTCACGCCGTGGTGAGCAACCTGGAGGGCGGGATCGGCCGGGTCGACCCGTTCAAGGACATGAAGAACCGCCCCCAGTCCGGACACGGCACGAACCTGCTGCTCGTCGGCACCGACGGCCGGGACACCCTCACCGAGGCGGAGAAGCAGAAGTACAAGCTCGGCGGCGCGCCCTGCCACTGCACCGACACGATCATGCTGGTCCACCTCTCGGCCGACAAGCAGCGGGCGAGCGTCGTGAGCCTGCCCCGCGACAGTTACGCCGAGATGCCCGCGCACACCGACCGCACCACCGGCAAGAAGCACAACAGCCACCCGGTGAAGCTGAACGCCGCCTACGCGGAGGGCGGGCCGACGCTGACCGTGCGGACGGTCGAGAACATGACCGGCGTCAAGATCGACCACTATCTGGAGGTCGACTTCACCAGCTTCATGAAGACGGTCGACGCGGTGGGCGGCGTGCGGATCTGTACGGCCCGGCCGATGAAGGACTCGTACACCGGACTGGACCTGTCCGCCGGCACCCATCAGCTCGACGGCGGCAAGGCGCTGCAGTACGTACGCTCCCGCCATGTCGACGTGGCCTCCGACCTGGGCCGGATGCAGCGCCAGCAGAAGTTCGTGGCGGCGCTGATCAAGCAGGCGACGAGCAACGGCGTGCTGCTGAATCCGGTGCGGTTCCAGCAGGTCTCCGCGTCGGTGCTGGGATCGGTCCGGGCCGACGAGGGGTTCGGTACGGAGCAGATGCTGGCGCTCGGCAAGGCGATGAAGGACTTCAGCCCGTCGTCGTCCGAGTTCACCTCCGTACCGATCGGGAATCCGAGCTTCCCGGTCAAGGGCATCGGCTCCACGGTCCGGTGGGACGCGGCGAAGGCGAAGAAGCTGTTCCAGGCGCTGCGCGAGGACAAGCCGCTGGCCCCCGCGAATCCCGGGCCCGCGGCCGGCACGCCGAAGAAGGCCCAGGCGACCCTGGTGGACGTGGCGCCGGAGGAGATCCGGGTGCAGGTCTACAACGGCACTCCGAGGGACGGCCTCGGCAAGGAGGTGGACGCCGGCCTGCGCGCCACCGGCTTCAACACCACGAACGCGCCGCTCAACGGCAAGCTGCGCGACCTGGCGCGGACGCTCGTGACGTACGACCCGCGATGGGACCGCTCGGCGAAGTCCCTGGCCGCCGCGTTGCCCGGCAGCGAGCTGAAGGCGGTGAAGGGCCAGGGCGCCACGATGGAGGTGACGGCCGGTGCGGACTTCACGAAGGTGCGGCCGGTGCGGGCGGAGAGCACGCAGACGGGCGAGTTCGCGACGGTGACGGGCGACGAGGTGGTCTGCCCGTGAGACACCCGCGAGACCTCAGTCGTCGATGCCGTCGGCGACGCGCTTCTCCCTCAGCTCCTTGATCGCGCGGCGGCGCGCGAGGCGGTGCGTGCGCCGGATCTGCGCCTCCTGGTAGCGCCGCTTGTCGCGCTCGGTCTCGGGGACCACCGGCGGTACGCGGCGCGGCTTGCCGTCCGCGTCGACGGCGGCGAAGACGAGGTAGGCGCTGCCGACCTGCTGGGCCGGGGTCGACTCGTTCCAGCGCTCGGCCATCACGCGGACGCCGACCTCCATGGAGGAGCGGCCGGTCCAGTTCACCTGCGCGCGTACGTGAACGAGGTCACCGACCCTGACCGGCTCCAGGAACACCATCTCGTCCATCGAGGCGGTCACGGCAGCCCCACCGGAGTGCCGACCGGCCACGGCGCCCGCCGCGTCGTCGACCAGTTTCATGATCACGCCACCGTGCACCGTGCCGAGGAGGTTGGTGTCATTGCCGGTCATGATGTGGCTGAGGGTGGTCCGGGACGCGGCGGTGGGCTTGCCCGGAATCTCTTCCTCCGAGCGGGTCTCCACGTGGGTGGCCTGATCTGTCATACAGTCCACCTTATGCGCGGCCGGTCCGCCGTGTGCGCGGGCCGTCCGCCGTGCGCGCGGGCCTGATCGCGCGGAATGCATCAGCTTCGCAACAGCCCTGGTGCGATTTCCCTTACACCCTGTAATAGCTGTGGGTCGGGACGGCACACTGTTCGGATGAACGATTGGCCCGATCGACGGACCGGCGACCGCAGCGAGCGCTACGGCCGGGGCAGTGCCAGCCCCCAGCCCGAGAGCGCCCGCGCGATGCCTCACATCCAGCGCCGCCCGGCCCCGCCGCAGAGGCCGACGGTGCCCCCGCAGAGCCAGGGGTACGACGACCGCTACCAGGACGGACAGCCCGGTTACGGCAACAGCCCCGAGCCCGGTTACGACAGCGGCTACAACACCGGCCAGGTCTACGGCGGTGGCGGCGGCGGCCGTGGAGGCGGTCGCGGCGGTGGTGACGCGGGTTACGTCCAGGGCCGCCCGCCGGTCGACTGGCGCCGCCGGATCAAGCTCGGCGCGCTGACGCTGGTCGTCGTGCTCCTCGTGGTCTCCGTCTCCACGTACTTCTGGGCCGACGGGAAGCTGAAGCGCGAGGTCGACCTCGCCAAGGTCATCGAGCGGCCGGAAGCGGGTGACGGGACGAACTACCTGATCGTCGGTTCCGACAGCCGTGAGGGCCTGTCGGCCGAGGACAGGAAGCGGCTGCGCACCGGTTCCTCCGAGGGCAAGCGCACCGACTCGATGATGATCCTGCACGACGGCTCCAACGGCCCGACGCTGATCTCCCTGCCGCGCGACTCCCAGGTGGAGATCCCCTCCTTCAAGGGGTCCGAGTCGGGCAAGATGTTCCAGGGCACCGGCCGCCAGGTGAAGCTGAACGCCGCGTACGCCGAGGACGGTCCCGAACTCCTCGTGCGTACGGTCGAGTTCAACACCGGGCTGCGCATCGACCACTACGTCGAGATCGGCTTCGGCGGCTTCGCGCAGATCGTGGACGCGATCGGTGGCGTCGAGATGGACATCCCGAAGGCGTTCAAGGACAAGAACTCCGGCGCCGACTTCCAGGCCGGCAAGCAGACGCTGAACGGCGAGCAGTCCCTGGCCTTCGTCCGCACCCGGTACGCGTTCGCCGGCAGCGACCTGGACCGTACGAAGAACCAGCAGAAGTTCCTCGCGGCGCTGGCGAGCCAGACGGCGACGCCGTCCACGATTCTCAACCCGTTCAAGCTGTATCCGACGATGGGCGCGGGCCTGGACACGCTGATCGTGGACAAGGACATGTCGCTCTGGTCGCTGGCCAACATGTTCTTCGCGATGAAGGGCGTCACGGGCGGCGACGGTACGTCGTTGAACATGCCGATCTCCGGCAGCAACGGCGGCAACCTGGTCTGGGACAAGGCGAAGGTGAAGCAGCTCGTGGAGCAGCTGAAGAACGACGAGAAGGTCACGGTCAAGGGCAACTGAGGCAACTGAGGCTCCTCGCAAGGCTGTTGCGGGGGGCCGGCCTCGCGTGGGCTACGAGTTGTGGGTGACGTTCCCTTCCTCGTCCATGAGGGGATGGATCTGGGAGGGGCCGTAGTCGTCCGTGTCGGACGGGCGCGGCTTCTCCGGTCCGTCGGGCCCGATGCGCATCACGCGCTCGACCCGCACGACCTCGTACCGGCGTCCCCGCACCAGGAGTTCGTTGGGCCGGCGGCGTGCCATGAACTTCCTCGCGGCCCGGTCGTGGATCGCCTGCTCCTTCTCGTCCACCTTCATCCAGGCGGGCAGCTCCGGCATGTCCGGCAAGTCCGGAAGCTTCGGCACGGGCCGGGTGAGGTGGTGGACGAGAGCGCGGCGGGCGCCTTGGGGCGTCGCGTACTGCCCGGTCACCATCGACCAGGACAGCTCCTTCCGCTCCACCACCCGGAACGTCGTCGGGAGGATCACGACGCCCGGATGAGTGGTCAACGCCCGCTGGGAATCGGCCCGTACGTCATCGGGGAAGCGGTCGGCGGTGTACGAGAGCTGGAGCAGCCCGGCCCGGTCGATGCCCTCGGCCAGCCCGACGGCGGCCGCGTGGTCGACCACGAACCCCTTGGTACGGGAGATGTCCGGCGCGTCCAGGTCCCAGCTGTCCTCGTCCGGGTCGGTAGCCCGGGGCGGCTCCAGGCGCGCGTCACCGATCCGGGCGAACTCGTCGGCCCGCACGACGCGGTAGCGCACGCCGTCCGCCGTCACCTCGTTGACCGGCTCCTTCTCCAACCGGGCCACGGCCTCCAGCAACGACCGCCGCACGACCCGGTCCTCGGTGTGGTCCTTGGCCTTGAACCAGAGGTGCGAGTTCAGCTCGTCGCGGGCCATCTGCGGAAACCCGGTGTCGAGCTCGCCGAGCAACCGCCACCGCGGCCGCTCTCCGCGCGCCTGAGCGGCCAGCCCGAACAACGGCCCCCGGACCACGATGTTCGGATACTTCCGCACCGAGGCGAACGCGTCCGCTTCGGTGACCTCGAAGACCGGGTCGTCCCGGTGCGTGACGTTGATGGTGAGGTGGTCCGGCGACTTCCCCGGGTGATCGTCCATGTACTCAGTGTGCCGAAGGGGGCTGCCGGTGTCTGGGTTTCCGCCACAAAGAGCATGCGCACCGCACGCCCGCCCAGTGGCCGCCGGATGGTCACCTCCTCCTGGACGAAGGTCAGCATGGCCAACGGCTTCCGTCGGAAGATCTCCTGCCGATCCATCCGGGCCGCGACATACCGCTCGACTTCGTCCGGCCCGAACGCCGGCCGCCGCATCTCGTAGAGCGCACGGGCGTATTCAGCGGTCTGGAGAAGCCCGTGGACGTTGTGATTGCCGTACGCGCCGAGTTCGACCGCTTCCCGTTCAAGCTTGGCGAGATCCTTCACCTTCTTCGGATAACGAGCCTCCGCCACGTCCTTGCTTCATCGCGGAGATCTTGCCGCCCGCGCCCACAGCCCTGTCCGTCCCGTCCAGGAACTCCGGTTTGGGGATACGTCGTCCACCCTCGACCTTGTAGACGAGATCCTCGCTGTAGCCGATCGCCGTACCCAGCTCGGCGGCGCGCAGCCCGGCCGTCTCCCGCCAGAGTTTGATCTGCCGCCCCACGGCGGCCATCACCGCGCTCGAATCGTCCGCCGGATCGATGTCCAGGTCGAGATCGGGCTCGGATACGTCTTCGTCAGCCATGGTTCGCAGCGTAAGGACGGCGAGCCGCACCCCGGGGCGGATCCCTGGAAATCCACCCGAACCCGCTGCTCAGACCGGGTCGCGGTCAAAGAGTCAAAGAACCAAACTCAGGCGAGGCCGGCGAGCGGCCGGATGGTCACCCGCACGGTGTTCTGCAACCAGCCGGGGGCGGTGGTGGCGCCCCCGGCGCTCCCCGACGCCCAGGAGCTGGCCCCGGCCGTCCGCCGCACGTCCCTTTCCAGAACTGCGACGGCTGCGACCGCGCGTTCCGCTCCAGGGAACCGGGCCAGTGCCGGGGCTGCCGGAGCGAAGGCTTCGGCGGCCTAGGAGTTGCCGTCGTCGAGGTGTCAGGCCGGGGGTACGCTCGGCCCACCGGGCGCGGGGGCGTCCGAGGCCGACGGGTGCTGACCACGCGGAGGCTCGGGGGGGGTAGGGGCGTGGGATCTTGCGCACAGGATCGTCACGAGTGTCGTCGGTGAGTACGCGGGTGACCGGGATTCTGATGGTGGCGGCCGTGAGCGTCACCCTGATCGTGGGCATCCTGCCGTTGCCGCCGCGGGCGGAGGCCCGGGATCTGCGGCTCGCGCTCTTCGGTTGCTCGCTGTTGTGCGTGCTGATGTGGATGACGGTCTCCGTGCGCCCACCGCGCACGGGCGGGGTCGACCTGGACAAGGTCGTACGGCCGACGCGACGTCCCTCCCGCAGCCTGCCCGTCCTGCTCGCCGTCCTGCTCCCGTTGGCGAGCGGCGCGGCGCTGGTACAGGCGGTCGGCCCGGACGGTGAGCGGGGTCGTTGGGTTTCGGAGGTGTACGCGGCCGGAGGGGGCGTCCACGAGGTTCCCATCGAGAGGGTGGTGAGCGCGCCATGGCCGACCGGCGTGAACGTGAACGACGTCGACGAGTACGCGGCTGACGTCGTCGTGACCCTCCCGTTCGACGACGGCTCCCGCCGAACCACCGTCCGGGGCGCGAGGACCCTCGGAGTGCCGGGCGAGGGGAACACGGTGACCGTCATGTACGCCCCCGGCCGGCCCGGGCTCGGCGGGCGGTATCACGACTCCGGCTTCTTCGACAGCGGCGCCGCGCTGCTCTGGATCTGGACGGTGGCCTTAATGGTGGCCGTGTTCGGCTACGGGCTCTACGACCGGGCCGAGGTCCACACTGCCCGGAGATTCCGCGGTGACGTCCACGGAGTGGCCGTGCTGGTGCTCTGCCTGGGGGTGCTCCTCCTGCTGCCCGGCGCGTTCTTCCAGACGTCCACCTGGGCGGGCTGGCTCCTGGCTTTCGTCTCTGCCTGCACTCCCTGGCTGGCCCTGGCCTGGGCCATCAAGCGCGTCTAGGCAGGTGAGGCGGTGGCCCGGCCCGCCGGCGGCTGCCAACGCCCTACGCCACCCCTTCGGCCTCGCCGGTCCTGGCGCAGCAGCCATCGCCGTCCAGGACGGCCGCCTTGCCCATCCGGTCGGCATCCGCCTTGACCACGTAGACCTCCCACGGCTCCCTTCCGGGGCCGTGGACCCACACCTTGTCCTGGAGTGCGTAGCAGCAGGACGTGTCGTTCTCCTCGAACGTCGCGAGGCCCGCGCCCTTGAGCCGGGCCGTGGCGGCGGCCACCTCATCGGTGGAGTCGACCTCGACGCCGAGGTGGTCCAGGCGGGTCTCCTGGCCCGGCTCACCCTCGATGAGGACAAGCTTGAGCGGCGGGGTGGTGATGGCGAAGTTCGCGTATCCGGGGCGCCGCTTGGCGGGTTCGACACCGAACAGCTTGGAGTAGAAGGTGACCGACGCTTCGAGGTCGGCGACGTTGAGCGCGAGCTGAGCACGGGACATGGCGGTCTCTCCGATCGGGCTGCATTGATATCTGTCGATACAAGCTTGCGCGGTGGATCGAAGAACGTCAACATAGAAGCATGTCGAAACAAGAGCTTGTGGTGCTTGGTCAGGACGGCGTCGACGGATGCTGCCCCGCCCTGCTGACCGCCCCGCTGGACGAGGACCAGGCGACCGATCTGGCGAAGGTGTTCAAGGCTCTGGGCGACCCCGTGAGGCTGCGGCTGCTGTCGATGATCGCCTCGCGCGCGGGCGGGGAGGTCTGCGTATGCGACCTCACGCCGGCCTTCGACCTGTCGCAGCCGACGATCTCCCACCACCTCAAGCTGCTGAAGCAGGCCGGTCTGATCGACTCCGAGCGGCGCGGAACCTGGGTGTACTACCGGCTGCTGCCGCAGATGACCGACCGCCTGGCCGCGATCCTCACGCGTCCGGCCGGGCAGCCGTTGGCCGGGACGGGGGCGGGGACCGCGACGAGGGCCGGGACCGGGCAGTCTGCGGCCGGGGCCGTCGGCGCCGCCTCGTGAGGGGCGAAGCCGTCACCGCGGGCCCGGTCTCCGGGCGGCTGGTGTTCCTGGACCGCTTCCTCGCCGTATGGATTCTCATCGCGATGGCGGCCGGCCTCGGTCTGGGCCGGCTCGTGCCCGGTCTGGGAGGTGCGCTCGCGAAGGTCACCGTGACCGGCGTCTCGTTGCCGATCGCGCTCGGCCTGCTCGTGATGATGTACCCGGTGCTGGCGAAGGTCCGCTACGACCGCCTCGACAGCGTCACCCGTGACCGCCGCCTGCTCATCCCGTCCCTGGTCCTGAACTGGGTCGTCGGCCCGGCCCTGATGTTCGCCCTCGCCTGGGTCTTCCTGCCGGACCTTCCCGAGTACCGCACCGGTCTGATCATCGTCGGCCTCGCGCGCTGCATCGCGATGGTCATCATCTGGAACGACCTCGCCTGCGGCGACCGCGAGGCCGCCGCCGTCCTCGTCGCACTGAACTCCGTGTTCCAGGTGATCGCGTTCGCCGCGCTGGGCTGGTTCTACCTGACCGTGCTGCCGGGCTGGCTCGGCCTCGCGCAGACCTCACTCGACGTGTCGGTGTGGGAGATCGCCCGCTCCGTCCTGATCTTCCTCGGCATCCCGCTGCTCGCCGGGTTCCTCACCCGCCGCCTGGGCGAGAGAGCCAAGGGGCGCACCTGGTACGAGACGAAGCTGCTCCCGCGCATCGGCCCGTTCGCCCTGTACGGGCTGCTGTTCACCATCGTCGTCCTGTTCGCGCTCCAGGGTGACGCCATCACCTCCAAGCCCCTGGACGTCGTACGGATCGCACTGCCGCTGCTGGTGTACTTCGCGGTGATGTGGGCCGGGTCCATGGCCGTCGGCCGCGCGGTCGGCCTGCAGTACCCGAAGGCGACGGCGCTGGCCTTCACCGCCGCGGGCAACAACTTCGAGCTCGCCATCGCGGTCGCCATCGCCACCTTCGGCGCCACCTCCGGCCAGGCCCTCGCCGGAGTCGTCGGCCCTCTCATCGAGGTGCCGGTCCTGATCGGCCTGGTCCACGTCGCCCTGGCCGCCCGCCGCTTCTTCCCTCAGCCCACACCGACGGTCACCGGTGCCGTCGCCCCGGAAGGTTCCGCCCATGCCTGAGCCCAAGCCGTCCGTACTGTTCGTCTGCGTCCACAACGCCGGCCGCTCGCAGATGGCGGCGGCCTTTCTCACCCATCTCGCCGAGGGCCGGGTCGAGGTCCGCTCCGCCGGTTCCGCACCCGCTGACACCGTGAACCCGGCCGCCGTACAGGCCATGGCGGAGGCAGGCATCGACCTGTCCGCCGAGACGCCGAAGATGCTGACCGTGGAAGCGGTGCAGGCGTCCGACGTGGTGATCACCATGGGCTGCGGCGACACCTGCCCCGTCCTCCCCGGCAAGCGGTACCTCGACTGGAAACTCGATGACCCCGCCGGGCAAGGCGTCGAAGCGGTCCGGCCGATCCGGGACGCGATCGAGGGGCGCGTCCGTGGCCTGCTCGCCGAACTCGGCATCGAGGCGGCATGACCGCAGCGCGGGTAACAGGCCGCGACGTCAACCTCGGCGTCGAACGCCGCCGCAGCCCGGCCATCGCCTGAGCCCTGCGAGGCGCCCGCCCCGGGTCACGGCACGATTCCCTTCGGTTCGAGGTCGGCGAAGTCCTCGTGCAGGGCGTCCAGGTGACGGTTCGTCGGCTCTCCCGCCGGGTCCAGCTCCGCCAGTCGCCAGCCCGGCAACCGCTCCTCCACCTCGGCGGGCAGCGACCCGTCCGCCGGGTCCGCCAGCACGCACAGCACGCCGAACGCCGTCTCCCGGGCCACCTCGCGGGCCAGCTCGCCGAGGTCCTCAGGCGTGAGCCCGGCCGCGAGGGCGCGGTCGACGGCTCCGGCGGCCACGCCGTCGCTGCGGTAGGCGGCGACCCAGCGGGGCGCCTCCGTGGTCCAGGCGTCGACGTCCTGCCACACCGTCCGCAGGAACCGGTAGCGGGCGAGCTGCGGCAGCCCCTCCTCGGCCTCGGACTCCGCCCAGTCCGGCGCGTCGTCGTCCGCTCCCAGGGCGCGGAAGAGGGCGGTGAGCCTGTCGAGTTCGGTCATGAGGTGGGAGGGTACCGGCCGTGGGTCCGGATGGATGGGCCTGGCGGGACCGATGAGTTTCGGCGGGGCGCGCGGTCAGTACATCCGTAAGAGTTGGTGCCCATACGGGCCGCCCGCCGCGAAGTACCCGTATGTACGAGAAAGCCAGGAGCCCCTGATGCGCACTCTGATCAGCACCGCCTTCGTCTCCCTCGACGGTGTCGTGGAGGCCCCGGGCGGCGAGCCCGGTTACCGGAACTCGGGGTGGACCTTCAAGGACGTGGACTTCCTCCCGGAGGCGTACGAGATCAAGGGCCGGGAGCAGGAGGAGGCCGGCGCGCTGATGCTGGGACGGGCCAGTTACGAGGCGTTCAGCGCGGTGTGGCCGGGGATGGAGGAGTTCGGCCGGTACAAGGTGATGCCGAAGTACGTCGTCTCCACCACGCTCAAGGAGGACGACCTGGTCTCCGACTGGGGCGACACCACGATCCTGCGCTCGGCCGACGAGGTGGCCGCCCTGAAGGAGACCGAGGGCGGACCGGTCATCATCCACGGCAGCGCCGCCCTGAACCGGAGCCTGTCCGACGCCGGCCTGATCGACCGCTACCACCTGCTCGTCTTCCCGCTCCTGCTCGGCGCGGGCAAGCGGCTGTTCAGCGCGAGCGACAAGAACGCCCAGAAGCTGAAGCTGGTCGAGTACGAGGCGTACGCGAACGGCATCCAGAAGAACGTGTTCGACGTGGTGCGCTGACGCCCGGACCGGGCCACACGTACGGCCCCCGGCGTGGAGCCGGGGGCCGTAGTGACAGCGAAAGGCGTTACGGCAGGTTGCGTGCCATCACGATGCGCTGGACCTGGTTCGTGCCCTCGTAGATCTGGGTGATCTTGGCGTCGCGCATCATGCGCTCGACCGGGTAGTCCCGCGTGTAGCCGTAGCCGCCGAGGAGCTGGACCGCGTCCGTGGTGACCTCCATGGCCACGTCGGAGGCGAAGCACTTCGCAGCCGCACCGAAGAAGGTGAGGTCGGCGTCGACGCGCTGGGACTTGGCGGCGGCGGAGTAGGTGAGCTGGCGGGCCGCCTCCAGCTTCATCGCCATGTCGGCGAGCATGAACTGGATGCCCTGGAAGTCCGCGATCGGCTTGCCGAACTGCTTGCGCTCCTGGACGTAGCCCTTGGCGTAGTCCAGCGCGCCCTGCGCGATGCCGAGGGCCTGGGCCGCGATCGTGATGCGGGTGTGGTCCAGCGTCTTCATCGCCGTGGCGAAGCCCGTGCCCTCCTCGCCGATCATGCGGTCGGCGGGGATGCGGACGTTGTCGAGGTAGACCTCGCGGGTCGGCGAGCCCTTGATGCCGAGCTTCTTCTCCGGAGCGCCGAAGGAGACGCCCTCGTCGGACTTCTCCACGACGAACGCCGAGATGCCCTTGGAGCGCTTGGCCGGGTCGGTGACCGCCATGACCGTGTAGTACTCGGAGACACCGGCGTTGGTGATCCAGCGCTTCACGCCGTCGAGGACCCAGAAGTCGCCGTCGCGCACGGCCTTGGTCTTCATGCCGGCCGCATCCGAGCCGGCGTCCGGCTCGGAGAGAGCGTACGAGAACATCGCGTCGCCCTTGGCCAGCGGGCCCAGGTACTTGCGCTTCAGCTCCTCGGAGCCGGAGAGGATCACCGGGAGCGAACCGAGCTTGTTGACGGCCGGGATCAAGGAGGAGGAGGCGCAGGCGCGGGCCACCTCCTCGATCACGATGACCGTGGCGAGCGCGTCGGCGCCGGCGCCGCCGTACTCCTCCGGGACGTGGACGGCGTGCAGGTCCGAGGCGACCAGGGCGTCCAGCGCCTCCTGCGGGAAGCGGGCCTCCTCGTCGACCGCGGCGGCGAAGGGGGCGATCTTCGTCTCGGCGAGCGCACGGATGGTCTCGCGGAGCATGTCGTGCTCCTCGGCCGGACGGTACAGGTCGAAATCGGTCGAACCCGCCAAGACGCTCACTCCCCAGATGCTAACTACCGTTAAGTAACTCAATTTTAGTGCGGAAGCCCCGGGACGGCATACGTGAGTGCCACGTGAGCTTCGTGACAGGGGCCGGGCAGAACGGGAGGTAAGCGGCGGATCGGGTGGGGACGGGTGGGGTCGTCCGCCGCACTATGCTCGGTTCGCACGTCCGTCCGTACCTTCCAGGAGCACCCATGGCCCTCAGGATCACCGTGATCGGCACCGGCTATCTCGGCGCCACCCATGCCGCCGCCATGGCCGAGCTGGGATTCGAGGTCCTCGGGCTCGACGTCGTACCGGAGAAGATCGAGCTGCTCTCCGGTGGGCGTGTGCCGATGTACGAGCCGGGGTTGGAGGACATGCTCCAGAGGCATGTGGCCGGTATCGAGGGCTCGACCG
Organism: Streptomyces sp. NPDC006174; assembly: GCF_040614075.1. Taxonomy (NCBI): domain Bacteria; kingdom Bacillati; phylum Actinomycetota; class Actinomycetes; order Kitasatosporales; family Streptomycetaceae; genus Streptomyces; species Streptomyces sp. NPDC006174. The sequence goes on from NZ_JBEXTJ010000007.1 coordinate 45,346, forward strand.
GGCGGCTGCGCTTCACCACCTCCTGGGAGGAGGTCGGGGAGTTCGGGGACGTGCACTTCGTCTGCGTGAACACTCCGCAGAAGCACGGCGAGTACGCCTGCGACATGAGCTACGTCGACAGCGCCTTCGAGTCCCTCGCACCGCACCTCACCCGGCCAGTCCTGGTCGTCGGCAAGTCCACCGTCCCCGTCGGCTCCGCCGCCCGTCTCGCCGCCCGCCTCGCCGAGCTGGCCCCGGTCGGCACCGGCGCCGAACTGGCCTGGAACCCGGAGTTTCTGCGCGAGGGCTTCGCCGTCGACGACACCCTGCACCCCGACCGGATCGTCGTCGGCGTGGAGGGCGAGCGGGCCGAGAAGCTGCTGCGTGAGGTGTACGCCGGGCCGCTCGCGGAGGGGTCGCCGTTCGTGGTGACGGATTTCCCGACCGCCGAGCTCGTGAAGACCTCCGCCAACTCCTTCCTCGCCACCAAGATCTCCTTCATCAACGCCATGGCCGAGGTCTGCGAGGCCGCCGACGGCGACGTCGTGAAGCTCGCCGAGGCCATCGGGCACGACGAGCGCATCGGGAAGAAGTTCCTGCGGGCCGGGATCGGCTTCGGCGGCGGCTGCCTGCCCAAGGACATCCGCGCCTTCATGGCGCGCGCCGGTGAGCTGGGCGCGGACCAGGCGCTCACCTTCCTCCGCGAGGTCGACTCCATCAACATGCGCCGCCGCGGCCACATGGTCGAGCTGGCCCGGGAGGCCGTGGGCGGCGGCTCGTTCCTCGGTACGCGGGTGGGCGTGCTCGGCGCCGCGTTCAAGCCGGACTCCGACGACGTACGCGACTCTCCCGCGCTCAACGTCGCCGGGCAGATCCACCTCCAGGGCGGGCAGGTGACCGTCTTCGACCCGAAGGGCATGGAGAACGCCCGGCGGCTCTTCCCGACGCTCGGTTACGCCGACTCCGCGCTGGAGGCCGTGCGTGGCGCGGACGTGGTGCTGCACCTGACGGAGTGGCGCGAGTTCCGCGAGCTGGACCCGGCGGAGCTGGGCGAGGCGGTGTCCCGGCGGATCATCCTGGACGGGCGGAACGCCCTGGACAGTGCGGTGTGGCGCGAGGCCGGGTGGACGTACCGGGCGATGGGTCGGCCGAAGGCCTGAGTTGCCCGCACTCCCGCGCCGGTATGGGGTAGTCGTTACGCCATGCCGCAACAGGGCGGCAACCACCGGGAGGTATGCGTCATGCCCATCGCCACACTCGGCGCCGTCGCGCTGGACTGTCCCGACCCCGTCGCGCTCGCCCGTTTCTACGCCGCCGTGATCGGCGGCACCGTCGAGGACGGCGGGGACGGCTGGGTCGACCTCACCGGCGCCCCGGGCACACCGCTCGCGTTCCAGGCCGCGCCCGGTTTCGTACCGCCGCAGTGGCCCCGGCCCGACGGCTCGCAGCAGTTCCACCTGGACCTGACCGTGGAGGATCTGGACGCGGCGGAGCGCGAGGTGCTGGCGCTGGGAGCGCGGCCGCTGGACACGGAGGACCGGAAGCGGTCCTTCCGTGTTTATGCCGATCCTGCCGGGCATCCGTTCTGTCTCTGCGCCTGCTAGATTCGCGCCTCGGTGGACAGGCTGGACACCATGGACCACTCCCCCGGACCGACCGCCACTCCTCTCACCGGCGCACTCGTGCGCGGCGCGCTCGACCTGGAGCGCACCGCGCGCGGCGGCCTCCTCCCGCACCGGCTGCCCGCCCGCGCCCGGGCCCAGTCCGGCGGCGACCCTCAGGTGGCCCAGGCGGAGTCGCAGCCCTCCGGCGTACGGGTCGTGTTCCGTACCCGGGCCACCGCCGTCGAGCTGGACGTCCTGCGCACGGTCGTCGGCTACCGCGGTGTCCCGGCCCGCCCGGACGGCGCGTACGACCTGCACGTCGACGGTGAGCCGGCCGGGCGGGCCACGGCGGGCGGCGGTGATCTGGTGACGGTGGACATGAGCGACGGGTCCCAGGAGACGGTCCGCGGGCCGGTCGGCACCGTGCGGTTCGACGGGCTCGCCGGGCGGGAGAAGACCGTCGAGATCTGGCTGCCGTACAGCGAGACCACCGAGCTGATGGCCCTGCGCACCGACGCGCCCGTCGCGCCCGTGGCGCCGGACGGGCGGCGGGTGTGGCTGCACCACGGGAGTTCGATCAGCCAAGGGTCCGCCGCCGAGAGCGCGGCCACCGCCTGGCCCGCGCTGGCGGCCGCGGCGGGAGGCGTGGAGCTGATCAATCTGGGGCTCGGCGGCAGCGCTCTGCTCGATCCGTTCACCGCGCGCGCTCTGCGGGACACCTCCGCCGACCTGCTCAGCGTCAAGATCGGCATCAACGTCGTGAACCACGACCTGATGCGGCTGCGCGCCTTCGGACCGGCCGTGCACGGGTTCCTCGACACCCTCCGCGAAGGCCATCCCGCCACGCCTCTGCTGGTGGTCTCGCCGATCCTCTGCCCGGCCCAGGAGGAGACTCCCGGGCCCGCAGCGCCGGACATCGCGGACGGACGGGTGGAGTTCGCGGCGCTGGGCGACCCGGCGGAGGCGGCCCTCGGGAAGCTGACCCTGCGGACCGTACGGGAGGAGCTGGCCCGGATCGTGGCGGAGCGGGCCGTGGACGACCCGGCCCTGCACTACCTGGACGGCCGCACCCTGTACGGCGAGACCGACTTCGCCGAGCTGCCGCTGCCCGACCGGCTCCACCCGGGCCCGGCCGCCCACCGCCGCATGGGCGAGCGCTTCGGGGCGTACGCCTTCGGTCCGGAGGGACCGTTCGCCGCCACCCCTTGACGCAGGCGCCGCCCCGGACGCGCGACAGCGGAACTAGCGGATCCGCCGCCCGTCCAGCTCCTCGATCGTCGCGTGCGACGGGCCGCGCGTGCTCTGCTCGTCGCGGGCCACCGCCTCCGCGTCGCGCAGCACCCGTACCGCGTTCTGCCAGGTCAGCTTGGCGAGGTCGGCCTCGGACCAATTGCGCCGCAGGAGCTCGGCGATCAGGTTCGGATAGCCGGAGACGTCCTCCAGTCCGTACGGCGTGAACGCCGTGCCGTCGTAGTCGCCGCCGATGCCGATGTGGTCGACGCCCGCGACCGCGCGCATGTGGTCCAGGTGGTCCGCGATGGTCGCCACGGTGGCCTGCGGGCGGGGGTTGGCCGCCTCGAAGTCCTCGTGGATGCGCATCGCCTGCGGAGTGGTGTCCAGGTGGTGCAGGCCGTGCTCGCGCATGTTGCGGTCGGCGGCCTGGGTCCAGGCGACGGCGGCCGGCAGCACGAACTTCGGGACGAACGTCGCCATCGCGACGCCGCCGTTGGCCGGAAGCGCCGCCAGCACGTCGTCCGGGATGTTGCGCGGGTGGTCGCAGACGGCGCGGGCCGAGGAGTGCGAGAAGATCACCGGCGCGGTGCTGGTGGCGATCGCGTCGCGCATGACGCCGTCCGCCACGTGGCTGAGGTCGACCAGCATGCCGACGCGGTTCATCTCGCGGACGACCTCGTGGCCGAAGGCGGAGAGGCCGCCGAGGCGGCGCAGGTCGGTGGCGCTGTCGGCCCAGTCGATGTTGTCGTTGTGCGTGAGCGTCAGGTAGCGGACGCCCAGCTCGTACAGGGCGCGCAAGGTGCCCAGCGAGTTGTTGATGGAGTGGCCGCCCTCGGCGCCCATCAGCGAGGCGATCCGGCCTTCGGCGCGGGCCTTCTCCAGGTCGTCGGCGGTGAGCGCGCGGCGCAGGTGGGTCGGGTAGCGGGCGATCAGCTCGGCGACGATGTCGATCTGTTCCAGCGTGGCGCTGACCGCCGCGTCGCCGGTCAGGTCGGTGCGTACGTAAACCGACCAGAACTGGCCGCCGACCCCGCCGGCCCGCAGCCGCGCCAGGTCGGTGTGGAGCAGGCCGCGCTGGTCGGCGGCGATGTCCCGGGCGTCCAGGTCGTACCCGACCTGCTCGCGCAGGGCCCAGGGCAGGTCGTTGTGGCCGTCGACGACCGGGTGGGCGGCGAGGAGCTCGCGGGCGCGCTGTACGTAGTCCATCTGCCGCCCCCTACTTTCCGAAGCCGAAGGAGTCCGAGCCCTGGACCTTGGACCGCAGCCGCTTGCCCTTCTCGGTCGCCTGGTCGTTCAGCTCCTGCAGGAACTCCCGCATCCGCTCCTGGAGCGCCGGGTCGTGCGCGGCCAGGATCCGGGCGGCGAGCAGGCCCGCGTTGCGCGCGCCGCCGACCGAGACGGTGGCGACGGGGACACCGGCCGGCATCTGGACGATGGAGAGCAGACTGTCCATGCCGTCCAGGTACTTCAGCGGCACCGGGACGCCGATGACCGGCAGCGGCGTGACCGAGGCCAGCATGCCGGGCAGGTGAGCCGCTCCGCCGGCGCCCGCGACGATCGCCTTCAGGCCGCGGCCCGCCGCCTCCTCGCCGTACGCGATCATCTCGCGCGGCATGCGGTGGGCGGAGACGACGTCGACCTCGTACGGGATCTCGAACTCGTCGAGCGCCTTGGCCGCCGCCTCCATGACGGGCCAGTCGGAGTCCGAGCCCATCACGATGCCGATCACGGGCGCCGGTGCGGAGGGGGAAGTCATTCGGTGATCGTTCCTCGCAGGTAGTCGGCCGCGTGCCGGGCGCGCTCCCGCACGTCCGCCAGGTCGTCGCCGTAGGTGTTGACGTGGCCGACCTTGCGGCCGGGCTTCACGTCCTTGCCGTACATGTGGATCTTGAGCTGCGGGTCGCGGGCCATGCAGTGCAGGTACGCCTGGTACATGTCCGGGTAGTCGCCGCCGAGGACGTTGCACATGACCGTCCAGGGCGCGCGCGGGCGCGGGTCGCCGAGCGGGAGGTCGAGGACCGCCCGTACGTGGTTGGCGAACTGCGAGGTGATCGCGCCGTCCATGGTCCAGTGGCCCGAGTTGTGCGGGCGCATCGCCAGCTCGTTGACGAGAATGCCGGGAGTCCCGTCGTCGCTCCGCGTCTCGAACAGCTCCACCGCGAGGTGGCCGACGACGTCCAGTTCGGCGGCGATGCGGAGCGCGAGCTGCTGGGCCTCGCCGGCCAGCTGCTCGGACAGGTCCGGCGCCGGCGCGATCACCGTGTCGCAGACGCCGTCGACCTGGATCGACTCGACGACCGGGTAGGCCACGGCCTGGCCGTGCGGCGAGCGGACGATGTTGGCCGCCAGCTCCCGTACGAAGTCGACCTTCTCCTCCGCGAGGACCGGCACACCGGCGCGGAACGGGTCGGCCGCGTCCGCCTCGGAGCGGACCACCCACACGCCCTTGCCGTCGTACCCGCCGCGCACGGTCTTGAGGATGACCGGGAAGCCGCCGACCTCCTGCGCGAACGCGGCGGCGTCGGCCGGGTCGCTGACGATGCGGTTACGGGGGCAGGGCGCGCCGATCTCCGTGAGCCTCGCGCGCATCACCCCCTTGTCCTGCGCGTGCACCAGGGCATCGGGGCCGGGACGGACGGGGATGCCGTCCGCCTCCAGGGCCCGCAGGTGCTCGGTGGGCACGTGCTCGTGGTCGAAGGTGATCACGTCGCAGCCCTGCGCGAAGGCGCGGAGCGTGTCCAGGTCGCGATAGTCGCCGATGACGACCTCGCTGACCACCTGGGCCGCCGAGTCCTGGGGCGTGTCACTGAGGAGCTTGAATTTCAGGCCGAGGGGGATACCCGCCTCGTGGGTCATACGGGCGAGCTGACCGCCGCCGACCATGCCGACTACCGGGAACGTCACACCCCCAGGGTATCGGGCGCGCCGAGGCGGCCGGGACGCCGTCCGGGTACCGCCTCCGGCGGGCTCCCGGCCATCACGGACCCGTCACACCTGAGGGCTGGTTAGCATGGCGGAGTTGACGGAACCGTCGACGCCATCGAACGGACGGACTGAGCGATCACCATGAGCGAACGGGGCGCACTGCGGACCCGGCTTGATCTGCTGGGCCGGGAGGTCGCGAAGTTCGGCGCGGTCGGTGCGGTGGGGCTGCTGGTCAACATCGCCGTCTTCAACCTGCTGCGGCACACCACGGATCTCCAGGTCGTCCGGGCGAGCGTGCTGGCGACCTTCGTCGCCATCCTCTGCAACTACGTGGGCTTCCGCTACTGGACCTACCGGGACCGCGACAAGACCGGCCGGACCCGCGAGCTGACCCTCTTCCTGCTGTTCAGCGCGGCGGGCGCGGTGATCGAGAACGGCGTCCTGTACCTGGCGACGTACGGCTTCGACTGGAACAGCCCGGTCCAGAGCAACGTCTTCAAGATCCTCGGCATCGGGATCGCGACCCTGTTCCGCTTCTGGTCCTACCGCACCTGGGTCTTCAAGGCCCTGCCCGACAAGGCCCCGTCCGACGAGGAGGCCGCACGCCCTGCGGAGCGGTTTCTGGAGCAGCGGCGGTCGACGGAGACCGTAGAGCCCGATCCCGTACGGAACTGATCCCTCCGGCTCCTTACGTGCTCAGCGCACCGGGCGTTCCGGGTCCTTGCGGTCGAGCGGGATGCGGCTGAGGAAGAGCGCGAAGACCGCCGGGTGCTGCTGGAGCAGTTCCAGGCGGCCGCCGTCCGCCTCCGCGAGGTCCCGGGCGACGGCGAGGCCGATGCCGGTGGAGTTGCGGCCGCTGATCGTCCGTTCGAAGATCCGCGCGCCCAGCTCGGCCGGGACGCCGGGGCCCTCGTCGGTGACCTCGATGACGACCTGGTTGCCGGTGACGCGGGTGCGCAGCGCGACGGTGCCGCCGCCGTGCATCAGCGAGTTCTCGATGAGCGCCGCCAGGACCTGGGCGACCGCGCCCGGCGTGCCGACGGCCCGCAGACCGTGCTTGCCGGAGCAGACCAGCGCGCGGCCGGTGGAGCGGTAGGCCGGGCGCCACTCCTCGATCTGCTGCTTGATGACCTCGTCCAGGTCGAAGACGACGGCGGAGCCGGTGCGCGGGTCGCGGGAGTTGGTCAGCAGCCGCTCGACGACGTCGGTGAGGCGCTCGACCTGAGTGAGCGCGATGTTCGCCTCCTCCTTCACCGTCTCCGGGTCGTCGGTCACCGAGATCTCCTCGATCCGCATGGAGAGCGCGGTGAGCGGCGTACGGAGCTGGTGCGAGGCGTCCGCCGCCAGTCGCCGCTCGGCGGTCAGCATCCGGGCGATCCGCTCGGCGGAGGCGTCCAGGACGTCGGCGACCCGGTCCAGCTCGGGCACGCCGTACCGCTTGTGGCGCGGACGCGGGTCGCCGGAGCCGAGGCGTTCGGCGGTCTCGGCGAGGTCGGTGAGCGGTGAGGCGAGCCGGTTGGCCTGGCGTACGGCGAGGAGCACGGCCGAGATGATCGCGAGCAGCGCCACCGCGCCGATGATCAGGAGCGTGCGGCCGACCTCGCGGGTGACGGACGAGCGGGACTCCTCGACGGTGACCTTCTCGCCCTGCTCACCGGTCTCGGTGGCGCGCAGGACGCTGCCGGTGGGCCGCTCGCCGACGGCGATCGGGGCCCGGCCCGGGATCTCGATCAGCGCGAACCGGGACGGGTCGATCTGCTCGGAGAGCACGCCGGAGTTGATCACCTCGTCGCCGAGCAGCCGGCTGTCGACCACGCTGATCAGCCGCAGCGCCTCGGATTCGACGCTCTCCTGGGCGCTGGCGCTGATGGTGCGCGTCTCCACGATGACGAGGGAGACGCCGAAGACGGCGATGACCACGAGCACCACGGCGAGCGTGGAGTTGATCAGCCGGCGGCGCATCGTCGTCCCGCGTCATCGAGGTGCATGAGTGTTTCGTACGTCAGCTCTTCTCGAACCGGAAGCCGACGCCCCGGACCGTCGCGATGTAGCGGGGATTGGCCGCGTCGTCGCCGAGCTTCTTGCGGAGCCAGGAGATGTGCATGTCGAGCGTCTTGGTGGAGGACCACCAGGTGGTGTCCCAGACCTCGCGCATCAGCTGGTCGCGGGTGACGACCCGGCCGGCGTCCCGGACCAGGACCCGAAGGAGGTCGAACTCCTTGGCGGTGAGCTGGAGTTCCTCCTCGCCCATCCAGGCCCGGTGCGACTCGACGTCGATCCGGACGCCGTGGGTGGCGGGCTGGGCGACGGGCTCGGAGGCGCCGCGGCGGAGCAGGGCGCGGACCCGGGCGAGGAGCTCGGCGAGGCGGAAGGGCTTGGTGACGTAGTCGTCGGCGCCGGCGTCCAGGCCGACCACCGTGTCGACCTCGTCGGCGCGGGCCGTCAGCACCAGGATCGGCACGGTGTGGCCGTCGGCGCGGAGGCGGCGGGCGACTTCGAGGCCGTCCATCCCGGGCAGCCCGAGGTCGAGGACCACGAGGTCGACGCCGCCCTGGAGTCCGGCGTCGAGCGCCGTCGGGCCGTCCTGGCGGACTTCGACCTCGTAACCCTCCCGACGCAGTGCGCGGGCCAGTGGCTCCGAGATGGATGCGTCGTCCTCGGCGAGCAGTACACGGGTCATGGACTGATGGTAGTCCGGCCGGGACGTCCGGAGTGAGGCTCTCGCCACTGCCTGCGGGTCAGCGCCGAAATCCAGGCATGGACCTTTGAATATGGGAGCCAGGTTCCATTATTACCTGTGATCCATGTCTCAAGTCCTTCCATATCCCGCTGTGTCGTGTCGTATGGTGTCCCGACGCCTGTTGCACTGCCGAAGGACCTTTGGACCGCCGTGAGCGCCAAGGGTCTCTTCTGTGTGCTGGGCCGGTTCGCGCCGGCCCGTCCTGAGTGAATGACCTGTGAGCCGGGCCCGGAGCGTTAAGGACGCGCACCGGGTGTGGATCCCGACGCGACACTGCCCCGCCCCGCCGCCGAACGCTCCGAACGGGAGCCCGGCCCCGGAGCGAGTCCCCCCTCAGGCGTGGGGATGGGGTGCGGCCGCGCCGGTGCCGGCTACCCCCCACCGGGCGCGCACCGCTCACGAGGCGAGCGCGTCCCGACCAGCAAGGATCGACCATGGCGTCCAGCCTGACGAAGGACTCGCCGAATTCCGGTGAGCAGACCTTCTTCGGCCACCCCCGCGGTATGGCCACCCTCTTCATGACGGAGATGTGGGAACGCTTCTCCTGGTACGGGATGCGGGCCATCCTCACCCTGTACCTCGTGGCCGCCGTACTCGACGGCCCCCTGGAGGGCAAGGAGGCGCTCGCCGCCTCCATCTACGGTGTGTACAACGCTGTCGTCTACATGGCCGCGATGCCCGGCGGCTGGGTCGCCGACCGTCTCTGGGGCGCCCGCAAGGCCGTTCTGGTCGGTGGCATCGTCATCGCGCTCGGCCACTTCACCCTCGCTCTCCCGAGCGACATCGCGTTCTTCTTCGGCCTCGCGCTGATCGCGGTCGGTACGGGTCTGCTGAAGCCGAACATCTCGGCGATGGTGGGTGAGCTCTACGAGGGCCAGTCCAGCGCCCGCCGTGACGCCGGTTTCACCCTCTTCTACATGGCGATCAACATCGGTGGCCTCGCGGCGCCGCTGATCGTCGGCTACCTCGGTGAGCACGTCAACTGGCACCTCGGCTTCGGTGTCGCCGGTGTCGGCATGAGCCTCGCGGTCGTCCAGTACGTCCTCGGCGCCAAGCACCTCGGTGACGTCGGCAAGCTGCCCGCGAAGCCGGCCTCGCCGGAGGAGCGGCGGCAGGTCCTGCGCAAGGTCGCCCTCTGGTCCGGCCTCGCGGTCGCCGCGCTGGTCATCGACGTCGCGCTGGGTACGTACAGCATCGAGCACATCGTCAACGTCCTGGCGGTACTGGGCGTCGTCGTGCCGATCATCTACTTCATCACGATCTTCCGCGACCCGGCGCTGACCGCCGAGGACCGGCCGAAGATCAAGGCGTACGTGTGGTTCTTCATCACGGCCGTCCTCTTCTGGATGATCTACGACCAGTCCGGCTCACTGCTGACGATCTTCGCGGACAACAAGACGGACCGCTTCGTCGGCGGCTGGGAGTTCCCGGCCTCCTGGCTGCAGTCGGTCAACCCCGCGATGGTCATCATCCTGGCCCCGGTCTTCGCCGCGCTCTGGGTCAAGCTGGCCAAGCGCAACCGTGAGCCCAGCACCCCGATGAAGTTCGCCCTGGCGATGCTCCTCATCGGTGGTTCCTTCGGCATCATGGGCCTGGCGGGCGCCGCCGCGGCCAACAGCGAGACCGGCAAGGTCACCGTCTTCTGGCTGCTCGCCGTCTACCTGGCGCAGACCATGGGTGAGATGTGCCTCTCGCCGGTCGGCCTGTCGCTGTCGACGAAGCTGGCTCCGAAGATGTTCGTGGGCCAGATCATGGGCCTGTGGTTCCTGGCCACGTCGACGGGCAACGCCCTGAACGGCTGGACCACGAAGCTCAACGCACCGCTGGGCGACGCCGCGTACTACACGCTGCAGGCCGTCGTCGCGGTCGCCGCGGGCCTCGCCTTCATGGTGGCGGGCCGGAAGATCCGCGCGCTCATGGGCGGCGTCAAGTAGCCGTACGCGGTTGGTCGTCCAGCCGCGCAGAACGGGTCCGCACGAGAGGTTCGTGCGGACCCGTTCCGTTTGCCGCCGGTCGGGCGGCTGGAGCTACTTGGCCTTGGTCTCGACCTTGACGCTGCGCAGGAAGCTGCTGAACCCGCACTTCACCGAGGACTTCTCGCCGGGCTTCTTCCAGTCGCCGAACAGCGTCCACGTGACATCGTGCGGGGCGCCACGGCCGCGAACGACGTCACAGAGGAGCACGGCACGGTGCTTCTTGACGGTCTTCCCCTTGGCGGACTTCTTGCACGAGGAAGTCGACACCGGACGTCCCAGCGAGAGGCTGGGCGTTGCCTTGCAGGTGTACTTCGCCCCGGCCGCCTGAGCCGGTGCCGCGGTGGCCAACGCCAGTCCGGACGTCATCAGCAGGCCCGCGAGCGCACCCGTCGCGGCCTTCTTCCCCCAGGTCACCTTCATGTTGTTCCTTTTCCCAAGCGTGCGGCACCAGCAGGTGGTCAAGCCTGCCGGAGAGCGCCGCACTCGGACCATTCCCTTCGCTCCTGCGAAGAGACACCCAAGGAACCTAGCCTTGCCGATCTTGCACAGGCAAGGCGGGACAGGTGATTTGAGCAAGCTCAGAGCATGCGTGGGCGTCGCCGGAAGCGCTCCGTCCCTTTCCGGCGACGCCCACGCCCGCAGTCACGGTTCAGCGCGTGGAGCGCAGCCGCCGCCACGGCGTGAACGTGAAGACCGCGCCGCCCAGCAGGATCGCCGTGCCCGCGACCAGGCCGAGCGCGCGCAGGGCGCCGTCGTCCTCGGCGCCGGTGGCCGCGAGGCCGCCGCCCGAGTCCGTACCGCCGCCGGAGGCCGCCGCTCCGCCGGAAGCTGCCGCTCCGCTGCTGGAGCCGGTGGAGCCGGTGGAGCCGGACGCGCCGCCCGGCTGGGCCGAGGTGTCCAGCTCCAGAGAGACCGCGACACCGGCGGGCGGGGTGCAGGTGGTCGTCGTACCGACGGCCATCACCGTCAGCACGCCCGGGCTGAGCGTCGACGTGCCGCTCGCGCCGGGCTTGTACGTGCCGGTGAGGTCCGGGATCTCGATCGGTGCGCCGGTCTTGATGACCTCCTTGTTCAGCGGCCCTTCGACCGTGACCGTGCCCTGGTCGGCGCCGCCGAGCTCGACCTCCATGGACGGCTTGACCTGTTCGGCCGGGATGTCGATCGGGCTGTCCATGACGGACTTGCCGAACTTGACGGTGAGGTCGTACGCGCCGCCGTTCTTCTTGGCGCTGATACGGACCGGGGAGGTGGCGTTCTTGTCGCCGATGGGGGTCTTGCAGGCGTAGGCGACGGAGACCTCCTTGCCGGGGAAGTCGGTTTCGCCTCCGGTGCCGCCGTTGCTTCCGGTGGTGGTGCCGCCGGTGGTGGTGCCTCCCGTCGTGGTGGTGCCTCCGGTGGTCGTGGTGCCTCCGGCGTCCGTACCACCTGACGTCGTGCCGCCTGACGTCGTGCCGCCGGTCGTCGTGCCACCCGTCGTCGTACCGCCGGTGTCCGTGCCTCCTGCGGACGTGGTGCCGCCGGTCGTGGAGCCCGCCCCCGTCACCTTGATCGTGGCGCCCGGCTGGACCGTCTCCTTCGGAGCGCACTTGGTGTCCGTGGAGATCGGCTTCGAGACGTTGATGGTGTACGCGCCCGGGGTCAGCGTGATCTCACCGGCCGTCTCCAGCTTCAGCTTGGCCGTCATGTCGGGCAGCAGCATCGGGCTGTTCTTGGGGATGGGCGGATTCTGCCGGGGGCCCTCCAGCTTCAGTTCGCCGCTCGCCGCGCCGCCCAGCGTGACGGTCCCGGTCGGCTGCACCGTGTCCTTGCCGAGGTCCAGCACGTCCGGGTTGTTGGACGCGGCCTGGACCGTCTTCCAGACGACCTCGATCTCGTCGCCGACCTTCGCCTCGGCCGGCGCGGTCAGCTGCACCTTCGTGGTGCCCTGGACCGGCGGCAGGCCCGAGATGGGCGGCGGAACGCACTCCGTCGCGTAACTGACCTCGGCCGCCTGGGCCGGGCTCGCGGCCAGCACGATGCCCGCGCCGCCGAGCATCAGTGCCACTCCGATCGCGCTCATCCTCCGTTGCGTGTCCACACGTGTCCCTTCGTCGTGGGTGGGGGTCGGTTCACCGACGGTGCGGAACGCCGGATGTCTGGCGGTGCGGAGTCCTGGGTGAACCACGGCAGCGCGGCCGGACCGGTGCTCGTGGGCCGTGCTCGCGGGCGGTGCGCGTGGCGGGCCGAGGTGCCGGCGGGACCGGGGCGGAGCTTGTCCACGACGGCCATGCCGATACGGAAGACCGCGGCCGGGACGACCAGGCAGAGCAGCACCCAGAAGAGCGTGACGCCCCACGGGCGGCCCACGCCCCACGGCTGTTCGGCCAGCACCTTCGTCCCGTACCGCAAGGAGACCTGGTAGTCGCCGTGCGCGCCGGCGGAGAGTTCGACCGGCAGTGTGATCTGCGCCTTGGAGCCGGGCGCGACCGTGCCGCGCCACTGGCGTTCCTCCCACTGCGGGGCGTAGACGCCGTGCGCGGTGCCGATCTCGAAGACGGGGTCCTGCACGGGTGCGGAGCCGAGATTGCCGACGGTGAAGACCAACTGCCGTGCGGGCGGCGCGCCGAACCAGGTGAGCAGCGAACTCTCGCCCTCCAGCCGGGTGGTGGCCAGCACCGCGAGCCTGCCGTCGTCGGCCGGCGGCGGCAGCGGGGCCGTGGGATGGCCCGCCACAGTGAACACCGCGTCGACCAGCGCCTGTTCACCCGTCACCGTGGCGACGTGCACCACACACGGACAGGGCACGGGCGGCTCGGCCACCGGCAGCCTCTGGCTGAAGGCGCCCTTCCTGTCGGTGGTGACGGCCCGACCGTCGGCATTGGCACAGGAGTTGGTGCCGCCGATCACACCGCGCTCCGGCGAGGACCGGCCGCAGATCAGGAGCATCAGCAACGCCTCGGAGCGCCAGCCGCCGCCTTTGACGGTGATCGCGCCGCCTTGGCCCGCCTCCTTCTTGGAGAGCGTTACGACAGGGTTGTCGCCTTCGGCCGACTGCGCGGTCGGGGCCGCGAGGCCGAGAAGAACGGCCAGGAGAAGCAGGAGAGTTGTCGGTACGCGGCTTCCACTGGCCGGGTGTCGCTTCACCATTCCGCTCCTGCCTTCGCCAAGGACCGTGTCTCTTCGGCCGGTTGCGGCTCGTCGTCCACCTCGGCTTCTCGCGTCCCGCCGCGCGTGCGCCGCCGCCGGTACGCGCCGGTGCCGAGCACCGCCAGGACGCCGAGCGCCAGCAGCCCGCCGCCGGCGACCGGCGCCACCGGAACGTACGTCGCCGAGGCCACCGCCTCGTCCCGCGCCCCGTCCTCCGCTGCGACCCGTAGCCGCACGGTGACGGAGTCCAACTCCGGTGCGTCGGGCCAGGGTTCGGTGAGCTCCACCCGGCGGCCAGGAGCCAGCTCCAGGTCCAGCGGCCGGGCCGGGCGGTCCAGCAGCTCGCCGAAAACGCCGTCCGCGCGCACGGCCAGCCGTGGCCGCAGAGGTACGTTGCCGCGGTTGACCAGCGCGTACCGGATGGTCCGGCCCGCCACCTCGACGTCCTCCACGGTGAGCGCCGCCAGCGTGGGGCCGCCGATCCGCACCCGTACCGGTACGCGCCTCTCCTCACTCCCGTCCGCCGCCGCCACGATCTCTCCCGCCAGGTCGCCCGGCGTCGCGTTGACCGGCAGCGCGAGCGTGAACGGCACGTCGGCGCGGGTCCGGGCCGGCACGGTGACCGTCTCCGCCGCGAACCGGAGCCACGGCCCGGCCTGGCCGTCGCCGCGCAGCCGTACGGTCAGCGGGGCGCGGGCCGGGTTGGTCACCGAGATCCGGTCCTGGAGCACCGCTTCGGAAGTGCCCTCCAGATAGACGTACGGCCGCGCGTCCCAGCCGGCACTCCCGCCGCCCGCGGGCCGGACCGTCCAGCCGGAGCCTTCCTCGGCCGCCGCCGGAGGAGCGAGGAGCAGCACCAGGACCAGGCCGACGAGCAGGCGTACGTACGGGATGGACGGCCGGCGTTCGTACGGCGGCGACGGCCGGCGTCCGTACGGCATCGGCGGCTCCATGGGCGGCTCCCTCGCGCTGGCGGTTCCGGCGTTCAGCCCGTCGGGCGCTGTCCTCGCCGGGTCAGCCAGAGCACTCCGGCCGCTCCGGTCAGCAGGACCGTCCCGCCGAGAGTGCCGAGCGCCGCCGCCGAGTCGAGCGGGCCGGTCTTCGGCAGTTCGCCACCACCTGAGGCGCTGCCACCGGATGCGCCGCCACCCGACGCGCTGCCACCGGTGGAGCCGCTCGTCGAACCGCCCGTGGAGCCTCCGGCACCTGTGACATCGAGTTCCAGCGAAGGCCCGGGGCTGTTCTTCGGCGTGCAGGTCGTCGTCGTACCGAGCGCCTTGATGGTGAGCACGCCGGCGGTCAAGGTGACCTTGCCGCTCTTCTTCGGCGTGTACGTCCCGGACAAGTCACTGATCCTGATAGGGGTGTTGGCCGGAATCGCCTCCGCGTTCGCCGGCCCCGAGACCTGGACCTCGCCCGTCTCCGCGCCGCCCACCTCGATCACGGCGCTCGGATTCATGGCGCCCTTGCCGAGCTCGACCGGGCTGGAGGAGACGCCCTTCTGGAAGGACATGGTGAGTCTGTAGCCGCTGCCGCTCTGCACGCTCTTGATGTCGATGGGCGAGACGGCCCCTTTGGGCCCGATGGGCGTCTCGCACTGGTAGTTGACGCCCACGACCTCGGCGTGGGCGACGGGCGCGGCCATCAGCACCACCGAGCCCGCCGTCGCGACCGTGAGCGCGGCCGTCAGCGCGAGAGCTGTCCGCTTCTGGTTCGCCACCTCGTGTTCCCCTCATGCCGGACGCCGCCACGCGCGACAGCCGCAAGATCCTTACGGGCGCACGTTACTGACGGCACATCAGATTGGGCGCTCAAGGTACGCCCGGGGCCTGATGGAGGGAAGACAAAGAGCGCGCCGGATCCGGCGCGCTCTTCGGTGTACGGAATAGCCCCTGTGCTGTTACGCGGGCGCGGCGAGCTCCGCCCAGACGGTCTTGCCCGGCGACTCCGGCGTACGCTGCACGCCCCAGTCCAGGCAGAGCCGCTGCACGATGAACATGCCGTGACCGCCGGGACGGCCGGCGCGGTGCGGCGTACGGGGAGCGGGCTGGCCGGCCCCCCGGTCGACGACCTCGACGCGCAGCGCCTTGGGTGTACGGCCGATCCGGAGCTCCTCGGGACCCTCCGCATGGAGGCAGGCGTTGGTCACGAGCTCGGAGACGACCAGCAGGACGTCCTCGGCCGCGGCCCGGCGGTCCGCGCTGGACGCCGGAAGCCACCCCCAGTCGTGCAGGGCCTGCCGGGCGAAATCACGGGCCATCGGAACGATTCCGCTGGCCTGCCCGAGTGAGAGCGTGCGCCACTGCCGCTCGGCCGGAACGGGCGAGTCCGCGCCCGCTCCTTCCGGCTCGCGGCCGAGGTCGCCCGGCGGATGCTGCCGGGTGGTGCTCATCAGCGCTTCACCTCACCGATTCGCCATGTCGTTCGCCATGTCGCCATGCCGTCATGGAACAGAAATGATCAGTTACCGAATGTGCCGGATCTTTGCGGGATGCCGACGGGGTGTCTCCTGCCCGGCCGCACCGCTACGACACCCCCTTCGGGCTGCCGATCGCGTAACACGGCCGTCATCAGGGACGACGCGGAATGCGCCGTACCCGATCTAGGTCCGCAGCGCCTCTTCGAGCGTGGCGTGGACGGTGAAGACCGCCTCGGCGCCGGTGATCTCGAAGACTCTCGCCACGACCGGCAGCATTCCGGCCAGGTGGACCCCTCCTCCGACCTCCTCCGCCTTGAGGCGCGCACCGAGCAGCACGTTCAGCCCGGTGGAGTCGCAGAAGTCCAGGCGTGAGCAGTCGACGACCAGGCGTGACCGCCCTTGCTCGACCGCACTCTCCAGCGGCTCCCGCAGCAGATCCGCGGTGTGGTGATCGAGCTCACCCACCGGAGTCACGACCTCGCTGCGCCCCTCCGTCCGGGCCTCGACCTGAAGTCGACCCCGGTTCGCACTGCCAACCGTCCCGCGGTCCATGCCCAGTACCTCTTCGCCGTCCGTCGCTATGCGCGTCACTACCTGTGCGGCTGCATGCAGAGTCGCCGCCGACATGCGTAAAACAGTACGCGTTTCATTCGCCACGCGGTAGTCGGAGAACTCAACAAACCGGACATACACGGTCAATTGGAGCTTGTAACTCTTGGCTGGAACCGGGTAAGGGTAGGGGGACACCTGAAACACGACCGGCTTTGGAGGCGCCGCTTCACCGCAGGAAACACATATGGGCATCGGCAGCCATATGCCGAGAACGATGGAGGAGAACCATGTCACCCCGGCTCGACGAAGCGCGTACCCCCAACGCGTCGTCGGCATGTCCTCAGGGACCGACCAATTCCGACTCCCCCGCCGCGAGCGCCGTTCCCGGCCCGCGCGCCAGCACCACCCCCGAATCTTCCGGCGAGGGGCTTGAGGGCTTCACGGGGCTCGAAGGACTGCCTGAGATCCCGCCCTACGCCGAAATAGGGGCCCTGGACGCCAGGGCCCTGTCGAAGACGCTCTTCGAGCGCCTCGAATCCCTCGAAGAGGGCACGCACGAGTACGCGTACGTCCGCAACACCCTCGTCGAGCTCAACCTCGCGCTCGTCAAGTTCGCCGCCTCCCGGTTCCGCTCGCGCAGCGAGCCGATGGAGGACATCGTCCAGGTCGGCACCATCGGCCTGATCAAGGCGATCGACCGGTTCGAGCTGAGCCGCGGTGTCGAGTTCCCGACGTTCGCGATGCCGACCATCGTCGGCGAGATCAAGAGGTTCTTCCGCGACACCAGCTGGTCCGTGCGCGTCCCGCGCCGGCTCCAGGAGCTCCGGCTCGACCTGGCCAAGGCCGGCGACGAGCTCTCCCAGCAGCTGGACCGCGCGCCCACCGTGGCGGAGCTGTCCGAGCGCCTCGGCATCACGCCGGACGAGGTCGTCGAGGGCATGTCCGCGAGCAACGCGTACACCGCGAGCTCGCTGGACGCCAAGCCCGAGGAGGACGACGGCGAGAGCGCCCTCACGGACCGCCTCGGCTACGAGGACCACGGGCTCGAAGGCATCGAGTACGTCGAGTCCCTGAAGCCGCTGATCGCCGCGCTGCCCTCGCGGGACCGCATGATCCTCTCGCTCCGCTTCGTCAGCAACCTGACGCAGTCGGAGATCGGCGAGGAGCTGGGCATCTCGCAGATGCACGTGTCCCGGCTGCTCTCGCGGACGCTGGTCAAGCTCCGCAAGGGGCTGACCCTGGAGGAGTAGGCCCGAGGGCTCGAGGGCCTGTGTGTGGGCCTGTGAGCTCGCGGAAGGACCCGCTCCCGTCGTACGTGTCCACGTATGCGGGGCGGGTCCTTCCGCGTGTCCGGGTCCTGGCGGCGGCCGCCTGTTCCCCGCGGCTACTCCACCCGCTCCCCGCCCCGCCACACCGCGCTGACCAGCGGGACGCCCGGCCGGTAGGCGAGGTGGACGTGGCTCGGGGCGTCCAGGAGGACCAGGTCGGCGCGGGCGCCGGGCGTGATGCGGCCGATGTCGGTGCGGCGGAGGGCCGCGGCGCCGCCGGCGGTGGCGGACCAGATCGCCTCGTCGGGCGTCATCCCCATGTCCCGTACGGCCAGGGCGATGCAGAACGGCATGGACGAGGTGAACGACGAGCCCGGGTTGCAGTCTGTGGAGAGCGCGACCGTGGCCCCGGCGTCCAGCAGGCGGCGGGCGTCGGGCCAGGTGGCCCGGGTGGAGAACTCGGCGCCGGGAAGCAGCGTGGCCACCGTGTCGCCCTGGCCCAGCGCGTCCACGTCCGCGTCGGTGAGGTGGGTGCAGTGGTCGGCGGAGGCGGCGTCGAGCTCCACGGCGAGCTGGACGCCGGGGCCGTACGTCAGCTGGTTGGCGTGGATGCGCGGGTGGAGGCCCTTGGCGCGGCCCGCCGTGAGGATGGCGCGGGCCTGGTCGCCGTCGAAGGCGCCGCGCTCGCAGAAGACGTCGATCCAGCGGGCGTGCGGGGCGCAGGCCTCCAGCATGGGGCCGGTGACCAGGTCGACGTAGCCGGCCGGGTCGTCGGCGTAGTCCGGCGAGACGACGTGCGCGCCGAGGTAGGTGACCTCGTCGGTGTGGCGGGAGGCGATGCGCAGGGCGCGGGCCTCGTCCTCGACGGTGAGGCCGTAGCCGGACTTGGTCTCCAGGGTGGTGGTGCCCTGGCGCAGGGCCTCGGCGAGGTAGTGGGCGACGTTGGCGGAGAGCTGCTCGTCGGAGGCCTGGCGGGTGGCGGCGACCGTGGTGCGGATGCCGCCGGCGGTGTAGGGCTGCCCGGACATCCGGGCGTTGAACTCCTGGGTGCGGTCACCCGCGAAGACCAGGTGGGAGTGGGAGTCGACGAAGCCCGGGATCATGGCCCGGCCGGCCGCGTCGAGCACGTTGTCAGTGGCGGGTGCTTTGCTTGATTCACCGGTCCAGACGATGCGGTCGCCCTCGATGACGACGGCCGCGTCCTGGATCAGGCCCAGGGGGGTGCCGTTGCCGAGGGAGGGGTCATTGGTGACCAGGCTGGCGATGTGGGTGACGGCGGTGGTCGTCATCTGGAGAGTGTTCTCCTTGCGTTCCGGGATCGGTGGTTCGGGGCGGCCGACGGTCAGTGGTGCAGGGCTGCCACGGCCGCCGCGAGCGCTCCGGGCACGTCCTCGATCAGCGCGTGACGGCCGTCGCGGACGATGTGGCGTCCTGCCACGACCGTGTGCCGCACATCAGCGGCGGAGGCGGCGAATACGGCGGTCTCCGCTGCCAGTCGGGGCACCGGCCCTGCCGTTCTGACGGAGTCCAGGGCGATGGTCGTCAGGTCGGCCGGAGCGCCCGGTTCCAGGACGCCCGCGTCGGGGCGGCCGAGTGCGGCGTGCCCGTCGGCGGAGGCGGCCCTCAGCAGAGCGGCGGCCGTCCAGTGGCCCCGGATGTGGGTGCGCAGGCGCTCGTTGAGCTCCATCGCGCGCGCCTCTTCGAAGAGGTCGATGACGGCGTGGCTGTCGCTGCCGAGCGAGAGCGGCGAGCCCGCCTTCTGGAGCGCGACGGCCGGGCCGATGCCGTCGGCGAGATCGCGCTCCGTGGTGGGGCACATGCAGGTGCCGGTGGTGGAGGAGCCGAGCAGGGCGATGTCCTCCTCCGTCAGATGCGTGTTGTGGATGCCGGTGGTGCGCGGGCCGAGGACGCCGTGGTCGGCCAGCAGCCGGGTGGGTGTACGGCCGTGGGCGGCCTGGCAGGCGTCGTTCTCCGCCGTCTGCTCGGAGAGGTGGACATGGAGCGGCGCGCTCCGCTCCTCGGCCCAGGCGGCGACGGTGACCAGCTGGTCCGCCGGGACCGCGCGCACGGAGTGGATGGCCGCGCCGATCAGCGTGTGGTCGTCGCCCTTGAGGAGGGAGGCGCGCTCGGCCCAGGCATCGGCGGTGGTGTCGGAGAAGCGCAGCTGGTGCCGGTTGGGCGGCTCACCGAAGCCGGCGGCGAGGTAGGCCGTGTCCAGCAGGGTGATCCGGATGCCGGCCTCGGCCGCCGCCGCGATCAGCGCCTCGCCCATGGCGTTGGGGTTGGCGTACGGCGTGCCGCCGGGCGCGTGGTGGAGGTAGTGGAATTCGCCGACGGCAGTGATGCCGGCCAGGGCCATTTCCGCGTACGTGGCCCGGGCCAGGTCGAAGTAGCTGTCCGGCGTGAGCCGCGAGGCCACCTGGTACATCAGCTCGCGCCAGGTCCAGAAGGTCCCGGTGCCCACCTGGACGGTGGCGCGCAGGGCCCGGTGGAAGGCGTGGGAGTGGGCGTTGGCGAGGCCCGGAAGGGTCAGGCCGCGCAGCGCGGTGGCGCCGGGCGGCGGTGCCTCGACCCCGGTCCTGACACCGGCGATCCGGCCGCCTGCGACCTCGACCAGGACATCGGGCTCCACGTACGTCCCGAGCCAGGCGTGGTCCATCCAGTACGTCGCGGTGACGGGCCCGCCGGCCGCCCGTGCCGTCTCCGCGGTCCCTGCCGTCTCCGCCGTCCGGTTTGTCAGCTGCACGCGAGACCTTCCAGTACGTCGGCGAGTGCCCGCACCCCGGCCGTGCAGTCGTCCTCGGCGGCATGCTCGGCCGGAGAGTGCGAGATGCCGGTGGGGTTCCGTACGAAGAGCATGGCGGTGGGCACCGAAGCGGACAAAATACCCGCATCGTGGCCCGCGCCGGTGCCGAGGACAGGGACCGGGCGCCCCGTGTCGCCGGTCCCCTCCAGGATCTTGGCGAGCTCGTCGCGCAGGACGTGCTCGAACTCGACGACGGGCGTGAACGACTCGCGTACGACGTCGAGGTCGATCCCGGCCCGCTCGGCGTACTGGCGGGCGGCGCGCTCGATGCCGGTGACGACGGCGTCCAGGGTGGCCTGGTCGGCGGCGCGGGAGTCGAGCCAGCCACGGACGAGGGAGGGGATGGCGTTGACGCCGTTGGGCTCGACCGCGATCTTGCCGAAGGTGGCGAGGGCGCCGGTGAGTTCGGCCTCGCGGCGGGCGGCGAGCACGGTCTCGGCGTACGTGAGCATCGGGTCGCGGCGGTCGGCCGGACGGGTGGTGCCCGCGTGGTTGGCCTCGCCCCGGAAGTCGAACCGCCAGCGGCCGTGCGGCCAGATGGCGGAGGCGATGCCGACGGGGTCGCCGGTCAGGTCCAGGGCGCGGCCCTGCTCGACGTGGAGTTCGACGAACGCACCGATCCGGGCGAGCCGTTCCGGGTCGGGGCCGATGGCCTCGGGGTCGTATCCGGCGCTCTCCATGGCGGCGGGCAGGGTGATCCCGTCGGCGTCACGGAGGCGGTGGGCGTCGGCGACGGTGAGCTGTCCGGCGGCGAGCCGGGACCCGACACAGGCGAGACCGAAGCGGGCGCCCTCCTCGTCACCGAAGTTGGTGATGGCGAGGGGCCGGGTGAACGACGCGCCCCGGGAGCGGAGTTCGTCCAGCGCGGCGAAGGAGGAGACCACGCCGAGCGGCCCGTCGAAGGCGCCGCCGTCCGGTACGGAGTCCAGGTGCGAGCCGGTGACGACGGCGTCGCCGGCCAGGGGGTCGCCGAGCCAGGCCCACTGGTTGCCGTTGCGGTCGGTCTCGTAGGTGAGGCCGCGCGCCTCGGCCTGCGCACGGAACCAGGCCCGGCAGTCCAGGTCCGCAGCCGACCAGGCGTACCGCCGGTAGCCACCGCTGTCCGGGTGGCGTCCGACGGGAGTCAGCTCACGCCACATGGAGAGGAAGGAGTCACCTGTACGCCACTGAGACGCGGGACCTCCGGAGGATGCGGCGGCACCCTGGGGCGAGCCCGCCGCCGCACCGCTTGACGTACCCCGGTCCTCCGTCGTGCCGGACGGCATCAGTTGTCCTCCGTCATCGGGACGCGGACACCCTTGTCCTCGGCGACCGACTCCGCGATGTCGTAGCCCGCGTCGACATGGCGGATGACGCCCATGCCGGGGTCGTTCGTCAGGACGCGGCGGATCTTCTCGCCCGCGAGCTTGGTGCCGTCGGCGACGGTGACCTGGCCCGCGTGGATGGAGCGGCCCATGCCGACACCGCCGCCGTGGTGGAGGGAGACCCAGGAGGCGCCGGAGGCGACGTTGACCATGGCGTTCAGGAGCGGCCAGTCGGCGATGGCGTCGGAGCCGTCGAGCATGGCCTCGGTCTCGCGGTACGGGGAGGCGACCGAGCCGCAGTCGAGGTGGTCGCGGCCGATGGCCAGCGGCGCGGCCAGTTCGCCGCTGGCGACCATGTCGTTGAAGCGCTCGCCGGCCTTGTCGCGCTCGCCGTAGCCGAGCCAGCAGATGCGGGCGGGCAGGCCCTGGAAGTGGACGCGTTCGCCGGCCATCTTGATCCAGCGGTGCAGGGACTCGTTCTCCGGGAAGAGCTCCAGCATCGCCTTGTCGGTCTTGTGGATGTCGGAGGCCTCGCCGGAGAGCGCGGCCCAGCGGAAGGGGCCCTTGCCCTCGCAGAAGAGAGGACGGATGTAGGCGGGGACGAAGCCGGGGAAGTCGAAGGCGCGGTCGTAGCCGGCGAGCTGGGCCTCGCCGCGGATGGAGTTGCCGTAGTCGAAGACCTCGGCCCCGGCGTCCATGAAGCCGACCATGGCCTCGACGTGGCGGGCCATCGACTCGCGGGCGCGCTGGGTGAAGTCGGCGGGCTTCTCGGCGGCGAGCGTGGCCATGTCGTCGAAGTCGACGCCGAGCGGGAGGTAGGCCAGCGGGTCGTGGGCGCTGGTCTGGTCGGTGACGATGTCGATCGGCGCGCCTTCGGCGAGCATCCGGGGCAGCAGCTCGGCCGCGTTGCCGAGGAGGCCGATGGAGAGCGGGCGGCGGGCGTCGCGGGCCTCGACGGCGAGCTGGAGGGCGTGCTCCAGGCTGTCGGCCTTGACGTCCAGGTAGCGGTGCTCGATGCGGCGGTCGATGGCGCGCGGGTCGACGTCGATGCAGATGGCGACGCCGTCGTTCATGGTGACGGCGAGCGGCTGGGCTCCGCCCATGCCGCCGAGTCCGGCGGTCAGCGTGATCGTCCCGGCCAGCGTGGAGCCGAACTTCTTCGCGGCGACGGCGGCGAAGGTCTCATAGGTGCCCTGGAGGATGCCCTGGGTGCCGATGTAGATCCAGGACCCTGCGGTCATCTGGCCGTACATGGTCAGGCCGAGCGCCTCCAGCCGGCGGAACTCCTCCCAGTTGGCCCAGTCGCCGACCAGGTTGGAGTTGGCGATCAGCACGCGCGGCGCCCACTCATGGGTCTGCATGACGCCGACCGGCCGCCCGGACTGGACGAGCATCGTCTCGTCCTGCTTGAGCGTCCGCAGCGTCCGGACCATCGCGTCGAACGAGCGCCAGTCGCGGGCCGCCTTACCCGTGCCGCCGTAGACGACGAGCTTGTCGGGGTGTTCGGCGACCTCGGGGTCCAGGTTGTTCTGGAGCATGCGCAGGGCGGCTTCCTGCTGCCATCCCAGGGTGCTGAGGGCGCTGCCGCGCGGCGCTCGTACGGGGCGGGGTCCTGACATGGCGGTGCCTCCTCGCGACGGTGAATATCTATTCACATCCTGAGGTGCTGAATAGTCGTAGTCAACAGGTGCGGTTCGCGCCGCGTCCGGGAAGAGGTGTTCCATCCCCGACCCGAGGGCACCGGAGGCACCGATGAGCACGCCCGGCACACCAGCCGCGCCCGGCACACCCCCGGCCCCCGACGCGTCACCGCCGCTCAAGCGGGCGCTCGGCCCCAAACTGCTGATCCTCTTCGTCATCGGCGACATCCTCGGCACCGGCATCTACGCCACCACCGGCGACGTGGCGGGCAAGGTCGGCGGCGCGCTCTGGCTGCCGTTCGCGATCGGGTTCGTCGTGGCGCTGCTGACGGCGGCCTCGTACGTGGAGCTCGTCGGCAAGTATCCGAAGGCGGCCGGAGCCGCGCTCTACACCCAGAAGGCGTTCAAGGTCCCGTTCCTCACCTTCGTCGTCGCCTTCCTGGTCATGTGCTCCGGGCTCTCCTCGGCGAGCGCGGCGGCCCGGGCGTTCAGCGGCGACTACCTGGGTGAATTCACCGACGCGGTACCGCCGACGCTGATCGCGATCCTCTTCATCCTCGCTCTGGCCGCGATCAACCTGCGCGGGGTCTCCGAGTCCGTGAAGGCGAACGTCGTGCTGACGCTGGTGGAGGTCAGCGGCTTCGCGGTGATCCTGGCGATCGGCGCGTACGCCGTGCTGAACGGCGACGGTGAGCCTTCCCGGCTGACCCAGATCGAGGCCGGAGGCACCGGATACGCGCTGATCACCGGCGTGCTCGGCGCCACGGCGCTCGGCTTCTTCGCCTTCGTGGGCTTCGAGGACTCGGTGAACATGGCCGAGGAGACCAAGGACCCCGCCCGCAACTTCCCGCGCGCCATCTTCATCGGCGTGGCCGTCACCGGCACCATCTACGTCCTGGTCGCGCTGGTCTCCTCGCTCCTGGTCGACTCCCGCACGCTGGCCGACTCCAGCGGTCCGCTGCTGGAGGTGGTGAAGGCGGGCGGCGTCGATTTTCCGCCGAAACTCTTCGCGCTGATCGCTCTCTTCGCGGTCACCAACTCGGCGCTGATCAACCTCATGATGGCCTCGCGGCTCTGCTACGGCATGGCCAACGAACGCATCCTGCCGCCCGGCATGGGCAAGGTGCTGGCGGGCCGGCGCACGCCCTGGGTCGGCATCGTCTTCGTCTCCGTCCTGGCGATCGGCCTGGTCTCCACCGGCGAGATCGAGGGGCTCGGCGACACCACCTCGTTCCTGCTGCTGTGCGTCTTCGGCGTGGTCAACATCGCCGTGCTGGTACTGCGCAAGGACCGGGTCAAGCACCGCCACTTCCGTACGCCGACCGCTCTGCCGGTCCTCGGCGCGATCACCTCGCTGGTCCTGGCCGGCCCGCTCGCCGACCGGGGCTCCGACGTCTACGTACGGGCCGGGATCCTGCTGCTGATCGGGATCGGCCTCTGGGCGGTGAACAAGGCGGTGATGACGGCCCGCGCAAAGTCCGGCACGACAGCGGGCTGACGGAACGTCACCCCAGTTCCCGGCCACCACATTTCAGCCGCTCCTTTACACCCCGGAGCGCATGTACCAAAGGAAAATGCCAGAACCTCCACCAGCCGTGAGCACGTTGCGTAGCCTCGGGGTCACAGCCGTACGCCGCGTCGGGAGGGGAATCCGCGTGCCCGGAATCGACGAGTGCCTGCTCGAAGTCATGAGGCTGCCCGGCGCCCGTGGCGCCTCGGTGGTCGACTGGACGAGCGGCCTCGCGCTCGGCACCATCGGCGAGTCCCCCAACGGCGACCACGAGGCGACAGCGGCCGAGACCGCGGAGGTCGCCCGGATGACCGCCGAACAGCCCGCCTTCGCGCACCTGGCGGCAGGAGGCGGAACCGAAGGCTCCGGGAAAGCGCCGAGCATCGCCGTCGAGGACGTCATCGTCACCACACAAGACGGTTACCACATGCTCCGCTTCGTCGAGACGGCTTTCGACAGCAGCGTCTTCCTCCATCTCTGGCTGAGCCGCTCCGACGGCAACCTCGCGATGGCCCGGTTACGGCTGGGAGAGCTGGCCGAGCGGCTGGTGCTGGCATGAGCGCGATAGCCGCCGACCCCGGCGCCCCGGAGACCGACCGGCTCCCGGTCCTCTCACCGATGCTCCAGCGCCTCGCCGCCGAGCGGGCCACCGGAGCCCTGATGCGCGACCGCGGCACGCTCTACCTCGCCGACGGCCAGGTGGTGCACGCCGAGAGCCCCGCCACCCCCGGCATCGACGTCCTCCTCACCACCGGCGGCACCCTGCGGCACGAGGGCTGGTGGGACGCGGTGGCGCAGGCCGGGGCCGGGCAGCGGGTCGGGCGGTATCTCGTGGACAGCGGCCATGTGCCGGGCGGCGCGCTGGAGTTGTGCCACCTCGGCGCACTGTACGACGCCGCGTTCTTCGCCCTCGCCCCGACCGGCACACCCGCCCGCTTCCGTTACGGGGTGTCCCACTGGATCGGGCCGGTGCGGCCGGTCCCGGTGGCCGCCGTCCAGCGCGAGACGCTGCGCAGACGGGAGCTGCTGGACCGGATCTGGCCCGACGCCGCCAGCGACAGCGCGCCCGTCATCCGGTCGTCGGCGCATCCGGGCGACAGCCCCGTACCCGCCCGGCAGCGCGCGGTGCTGGAGCTGGCCGACGGTGTGCGTACGGCCTCCGGCATCGCGCAGGCGCTGGGCCGTTCGGCGTTCCACATCCTGGTCGACCTGCGGCGGCTCGCCGCGGCCGGCCTGGTGGAGGCGGTCCGCGCGCAGCCGCTGCCCGCCGCCGCGTCGACACCGGGCCGGATCACGCTCCCCGAGGTGACCGCCGACCCCGACATCGCCCTGCTGCGCCGGCTCCGAGACGCATTGGAGGCCCTGTGATACGCGCGCTCAGACAGCGTGCCGGGAGGAGACAGCTGATGGTTGCCGAGGCCGAGACGCGCGGTGTCCTCGACGAGCTCCAGCGGTTACGGGCCCGGGTCCCCCTGCTCTCCGGGGCGCTGGCCGCCTCCACCGACGGCCTGGTCCTGGCCCACGACACGCCGGGCATCGAGGCCGAGGGCGTCGCCGCGCTCACCGCCGCCGCGCTCGGCGTCTCGATCCGGATGACGGAGGCCACCGGCCGCGGCGGCTTCCGGGAGCTCCTGGTCCGCGGCGAGAGCGGCTACATCGCCACGTACGCCGCAGGCTCCTCCGCCGTCCTGACCCTGCTGGCCGAGGACCGCATCAACGTCGGCCGACTCCATCTGGAGGGCCGCCGCGCGGGCGCCCGGATCGGCGAACTCGTCGACACCGCCCTGGAACGCGCCGAGCGCACGCCCCCCATGCCCCGCACCGCTCCGGCGCGCGGCCTCCCCAACCGCACGCTCCCGCAACGCCCCACGTAACCGCTCCTCCTTGCACCCCCACACGCACCACAACCACACACCTCACCCCTGCCACTCACGCGAAAACGGACCCGGTCACCGCGACCGGCCACGGAAAGGAAACGAGCCTCCATGGCGAACACCGAAGCGTCACTGAAGGAAGCGATGAGCTCGATCGAGGGCGCCACTGGTGTCGCCCTCGTCGACTACACGAGCGGAATGGCCCTGGGCACGCTCGGCGGCGGCAAGGACTTCAACCTGGAGGTCGCGGCCGCGGGCAACACCGACGTGATCCGCGCCAAGCTCCGCACCATGGAGCACCTGGGCATCAAGGAGGAGATCGAGGACATCCTCATCACGCTGGGCACCCAGTACCACCTGATTCGGCTGCTCAAGACCCGTGGCAGCAACGGCCTCTTCCTCTACCTGGTGCTGGACGCGAGCCGCGCCAACCTGGCGATGGCCCGCCACCAGCTGAAGAGGATCGAAGCCGAACTGGAGGTCTGAGCCCCTCCGGTTCCAGCTCCTTCGGAAACCCTTACCTCCGGCTCTCCCGGGAGCCCTCACCTCCGGAAACCCACCTCCGGCTCCTCCGGAATCCCTCACCGGCGGCGACGCCGCGCCCCGCCCGGCGCGGCGTCGCCCGCCTCCGGCCCCGTCGTCCGGTGGCCCCGCACCCGCTCCGCGACCGGGCTGCCGTGCCCGGCCCAGTCCGTGCGCACCCAGTACAGGACGTCGTCCCGCCGCTCCCGCTGACCGATGCGTACGGCTTTCGCCCAGAGACCGGCCCCGGCGCCCGCGAGGACCAGCCCGCCGGCGCCCGGCAGCGCGAACGAGGACGCCACCGCCACCACGAACGCCGCCAGCAGCCACCACCGGTGCCCGCGCCGCCACACCCGTACGGTCACGGCCCGGTCCTGGAGGAAGTCCCCGCGCCCGGCCCGCGAGGCGCTCCGCGCCAGTTCCGCGTACCGCCCGCCGCGCGCCAGGAGCACGGCGGCCGCGATGACGATGAAGAGCGCCGCTCCCGCCAGCAGCCCGATCCGACGCCCGGTCAGCCCCGGTACGAACGCTCCCGCGACGGCGGCAACCAGCCCGGCCCACCACAGCGGTGCCGCTCCGGCCCGTACGATCACGGCCACTCCCGCCAGCGACTGTCCTCCGCGCCCCACGTCCGTACCCCTCTCGCTCGCCGTGCGTCCGCCGGTCCCCGCCGGTCGTTCTGCGCGCGGAGATTAGCGGCCGCAGATGAGGGGTGCGTGAGAATCCGCGACATCGGGCCGGCCGGCCTCACTCCACGAACAGGCCCCGCGCCGCAGCCCGTACGTCGAACTCCTCCAGCCGCGCCTGGGCGTCGGGCAGTTCGTCGCACATCGCCTCCAGCAGCACCCGCCCCAGCAGCATCGGCGCGCAGACGGTGTCGAAGGAGAGGCCGGAGCCGATGGCCGCCGGAAGCAGGAGGTCGCTGTGCTGGGCGACGGGCGCGAAGGCGGAGTCGGCGACGGTCACCACGGTGAGGCCCTGCGCTCCGGCGTACGCCAGCGCCTCCACGCACTCCTTGGGGTGGCGCGGCAGCGCGAAGCACATCAGGGCGGTGGCGCCGGCCCGGCGTGCGGAGTCGATCCGGTCCAGGAGCATGGAGCCGCCCTCGTCGAGCACCCGGACGTCGGGGTGGACCTTGGCGGCGAAGTAGCCGAAGCCACGCGCCTGCGAGGAGGCCGCGCGCAGGCCGAGCACGGGCAGCGGCCGCGACCCGGCCAGCAGCCGGCCCGCCCGCTCCACGGGTCCGGGGTCGGCCAGCAGGTCGGAGAGGTGCTGGAGGTTCTCGATCTCGGCGCGGACGGCCTGCTGGTACTCGTTGTACGTCTCCCCGGCCTCCTCCTGCTCCGCGTCGGCGGGCGCGACCTCGCGCAAGTGGCGGCGGAGCGCCGGATAGCCGTCGAAGCCGAGGGCGACGGCGAAGCGGGTGACGGAGGGCTGGCTGACGCCGGCGAGCTCGGCCAGCTCGACGCTGGAGAGGAACGGCGCGTCGGCCGCCCGGCGGACCATGCAGTGCGCGATGCGCCGCTGGGTGGGCGTGAGCCGGTGGCCCTCGAAGAGCTGCTGCAACCGCGCGGCGGGGCTGCTCCCACTCATGCTGTCCCCTTGCTGGATCCATCGTGCCCCGGGTCGGCACATGCTCCGGCGCCGACAGATCCATTCAGCCAGGAAGGCTCCTGCATGTCCATATGCAGCGGTGGGACGGAGGGCCTCCCGGCCGGGAAATACGGGGGTTAGCACCCGTGTTCCGGCCCGCCGCCGCTCGTAACGTAACGGGTATGGAAGCACGGGACCACGAGCTCAAGAGGGAGCTCGCCGCCACCCTCCAGGCACGCGGCGAGCTAGGACCGGAGTACGAGTCCGCGCTCATCGATTCGTTCCTGGAGAAGGTCGAGCAGCGCCTCGACACCACTTTGGACCGCCGCGTCCGGCGCCACCTGGCCGAGCAGCAGGTGACGGCCGCCCGGGACCCTCGGTCCCTACGAACGCCGTCCGCCGCCGGGATATCGCCCGGCTTCGCGGAGCGGTTCGGGTTCGGGGCCGTCTCGCTCGTGCTGGCCGTCCCGCTCTCGGCGATCGGGGTCGCCAACGCGGGCATCGAGGGGCTGGTGGTGGCATGGATGGGGATCGTCGGGGTGAACGCGGTCCACGCGGCGCGCAGTGGAGGCCTGTTCCGGCAGCGGGCGCGGGCGCGGGAGCGGCGCGCGGCCTCGGTCTCGGAGTGGGAGGGCGGCTGAGAGCCGCTTCCGGCGGCCGGGAACGACCGCGCGGCCGGGCCCGCAGAGGGTCCGGCCGCGTGTCGACGAGAACGCCGCGAGGTGCGGAGCCAGGGGCCCGCGAGCCCGGCCTGACCGGCAGGACACCTCGTAAGTATGTCGCGGGGGCCGCCGCACCCCCGGTGGCCCGGGGGGCGGGACGACGGCGGTCCCCGCGAAGGACGCGGTCCGGGTCAGGGCCGGATGCCCGCGTCCGGGCGACGGTGGAGGTCCGGGAGCCGCTCCGTAGTCCGGTGTCGCCGTTCTGGGTGCCGGCGGGTTTCCCTGCCGACACCCACCAATGTGCCGGAGCCGTGTTAAGCGGGTGCTGCGTGGACGTGACGCGCTCGTACCGTTTTCGCGAAGCCCGGGTCCCGGCCCGGTCAGGCCTTCGCGGAGCCCCGGTCCCCTCCGGTCACGCCTTCGCGGATCCGGCGTCCTTCGCGAGGAACGCGAGCACGTCCTGCCTGCTCACGACGCCCTTCGGCTTGCCTTCGACCAGCACGATCGCCGCGTCCGCACCATCGGCACCACTGAGCACGGCCATCAGGTCCTCGACCGGCTCGCCGGAGCCGACCTGCGGCAGCGGGGCCGACATGTGCTTCTCCAGCGGGTCGGTGAGCGAGGCGCGCTGGGTGAACAGCGCGTCCAGCAGCTGCCGCTCCACGACCGAGCCGATGACCTCGGCGGCCATCACGTCGGGGTGTCCGGCGCCCGGCTTCACGATCGGCATCTGGGAGACGCCGTACTCGCGCAGGACGTCGATCGCCTGGCCGACCGTCTCCTCCGGGTGCATATGGACGAGGGAGGGCAGCGGGCCCTCCTTGAAGTTCAGGACAGCGCTGACCTGCGGAGAGGCGCTGGTGTCCTCCAGGAAGCCGTAGTCGGCCATCCACTCGTCGTTGAAGATCTTGCTCAGGTAGCCGCGGCCGCTGTCGGGCAGCAGCACCACGACCACGTCGTCCGGGCCGAGCCGCTTGGCGACCTCCAGGGCTCCGACGACCGCCATGCCGCAGGAGCCGCCGACGAGCAGGCCCTCCTCCTTGGCGAGGCGGCGGGTCATCTGGAAGGTGTCCTTGTCGGAGACCGCGACGATCTCGTCGGTGACGCTCGCGTCGTAGGCGGAGGGCCAGAAGTCCTCGCCGACGCCCTCGACCAGATACGGCCGGCCGGAGCCGCCGGAGTAGACCGAGCCCTCCGGGTCGGCGCCGATGACCTGGACGGCGCCGTTGCTGATCTCCTTGAGGTAGCGCCCGGTGCCGCTGATCGTGCCGCCGGTGCCGACGCCCGCGACGAAGTGGGTGATCTTCCCCTCCGTCTGCTCCCACAGCTCGGGACCGGTGGTCTCGTAGTGCGAGCGCGGGTTGTTCGGGTTGGAGTACTGGTCCGGCTTCCAGGCCCCGGGCGTCTCGGTGACCAGCCGGTCGGAGACGTTGTAGTACGAGTCCGGGTGCTCGGGGTCAACGGCCGTCGGGCAGACGACGACCTCCGCGCCGTACGCGCGCAGCACGTTGATCTTGTCCGTGGACACCTTGTCCGGGCAGACGAAGATGCACTTGTAGCCCTTCTGCTGGGCGACGATCGCGAGGCCGACGCCCGTGTTGCCGCTGGTCGGCTCGACGATCGTGCCGCCGGGCTCGAGCTCGCCGCTCTGCTCGGCCGCCTCGATCATGCGCAGGGCGATCCGGTCCTTCACCGACCCGCCGGGGTTGAAGTACTCGACCTTGGCCAGGACGGTCGCCTGGATACCTGCCGTGACGTTGCGCAGCCTCACCAGCGGGGTGTTGCCGACAAGAGTGATCAGCGAATCGTGGAATTGCACCGTGTACTCCGGGATCTCCGAGATGGTCCGGCCCAGAGTATGCGTACGAGCCGGACGATGCGTACGTACGGGCTCCGCCCGGGATCGGGAGGCCGGAAAACGGGGTCGGACACGGAGCGTACGGGCCCGGAAACGCGGGGTGCGATTGGGCGGCGCACTTCACGGGGCAGGAAGGTACATGTAGGGCGGTACGGCGAGAAGGAGGTGGACCGGACTGTGTCGAGAGCAAGGGTGGCACGGCGGATCGCGGCGGGCGCGGCTTACGGCGGTGGCAGCATCGGACTGATCGGTGCGGCGGCCGTCGGCGTGTTCCTGGCGGAGGTCCAGCTCGCGAAGAGGCAGGTGGGCGGCGGTACGGCGCCGGTTCCGCCGAGCGCGGACGGGCGGTACGGGGTGGCGTTCGCCGGCCCGAACGATCCGTTGCGGCTCGGGATGCTCGGGGACTCGACGGCGGCAGGCCAGGGGGTGCGGCGGGCCGGGCAGACTCCGGGGGCGCTGCTCGCCTCGGGTCTCGCGGCGGTAGCGGAGCGGCCGGTGGACCTGCGGAACGTGGCGCTGCCGGGAGCCAGGTCGGACGATCTGGAGCGGCAGGTCTCATTGCTGCTCGCGGATCCGGCCCGTACGCCGGACGTCTGCGTGATCATGATCGGCGCGAACGACGTCACCCACCGGATGCCCGCGACCCAGTCGGTGCGCTGTCTGACGACGGCGGTGCGCAGGCTGCGGACGGCGGGAGCGGAGGTGGTCGTGGGGACCTGCCCGGACCTGGGCACGATCGAGCCGGTGTACCAGCCGCTGCGGTGGCTGGCCCGGCGGGTGAGCAGGCAGCTGGCGGCGGCGCAGACGATCGGTTCGGTGGAGCAGGGCGGGCGGACGGTGTCGCTCGGCGACCTGCTGGGCCCGGAGTTCGCGGCGAACCCGCGCGAGCTGTTCGGCCCGGACAACTACCACCCGTCCGCCGAGGGATATGCGACGGCGGCGATGGCGGTGCTGCCGACGCTCTGCGCGGTGCTGGGCCTGTGGCCGGAGTCGGACCGGCTGGACAGCTCGCGCCGCGAGGACATCCTGCCGGTGGCCAAGGCGGCCTCCCAGGCGGCCCGCGAGGCCGGTACGGAGGTCACGGGAGCACGCGCTCCCTGGGCGCTCCTCAAGCACCGCAGGAGGCGGCGCCTGCCCGCCTCCACGGATACGGAACCGGCGGCGCCGCATCCGCACCCGGACGCGGCGCACGGACACACGTAGGCCTCTCCGGGCCGGGAGGACCCGGCAGGCCATGGGGCTGAGCAAGCGCTTAGAAAAGAGTCCCTCATCACACGGCCTGCCGGGTGACCCGAGCCATACGCCCGGGTAGCTTCCAGAGGAGTTCCGCCTGTCCACCCAGCTTTCCAGCCCTCATGGAGCCGCGTGATGCCCGAAGCCGTGATCGTCTCTGCCGCCCGTTCGCCGATCGGCCGCGCCTTCAAGGGGTCCCTCAAGGACCTGCGCGCGGACGACCTGACCGCCACGATCATCCAGACCGCGCTGGCCAAGGTTCCCGAGCTGGACCCGAAGGACATCGACGACCTGATGCTGGGCTGCGGTCTGCCCGGCGGCGAGCAGGGCAACAACCTGGGCCGCATCATCGCCGTACAGATGGGGATGGACCACCTTCCCGGCTGTACGGTCACCCGCTACTGCTCCTCCTCGCTGCAGACCAGCCGGATGGCGCTGCACGCGATCAAGGCGGGCGAGGGCGACGTCTTCATCTCGGCGGGCGTCGAGATGGTGTCCCGCTTCACCAAGGGCAACTCCGACAGCCTGCCGGACACGCACAACCCGCTCTTCGCCGAGGCCGAGGCCCGCACCGCCGCGCGCGCCGAGGAGTCCGGTGCGGGCTGGCACGACCCGCGCGAGGAGGGCATCGTCCCGGACGCGTACATCTCGATGGGGCAGACGGCGGAGAACCTGGCCCGGTCCAAGGGCGTCACCCGCCAGGAGATGGACGAGTTCGGCGTACGGTCGCAGAACCTCGCCGAGGAAGCCCTGAAGAACGGCTTCTGGGAGCGGGAGATCACGCCGGTCACCACGCCCGACGGCACGGTCGTCTCCAAGGACGACGGCCCGCGCGCCGGCGTCACGCTGGAGGGCGTGCAGGGCCTGAAGCCGGTCTTCCGCCCCGACGGCCTGGTCACCGCGGGCAACTGCTGCCCGCTCAACGACGGCGCCGCCGCCCTGGTGATCATGTCCGACACCAAGGCGCGCGAGCTGGGTCTGACCCCGCTGGCCCGGATCGTCTCCACCGGCGTCTCCGGCCTCTCGCCCGAGATCATGGGTTACGGCCCGGTCGAGGCCAGCAAGCAGGCGCTGAAGCGGGCCGGCCTGACCATCGACGACATCGACCTCGCCGAGCTGAACGAGGCCTTCGCCGCCCAGGTCATCCCCTCCTACCGGGACCTCGGCCTGCCGCTGGAGAAGGTCAACGTCAACGGCGGCGCGATCGCGGTCGGCCACCCCTTCGGCATGACCGGCGCCCGCATCACCGGCACGCTGATCAACAGCCTCCAGTTCCACGACAAGCAGTGGGGCCTGGAGACGATGTGCGTGGGCGGCGGCCAGGGCATGGCGATGGTGATCGAGCGGCTGAGCTGAGCCGCAGCGGAGGGTAGGGGTCGCGCGAGGGACGAGTGCGGCACCTGCCCGCAGCGCAGGCGAAGCCCAGCGCGACCACCAGCACGAGCGGCTGAGCTGAGCCGCAGCGGAGGGTAGGGGTCGCGCGAGGAACGAGTGCGGCACCTGCCCGCAGCGCAGGCGAAGCCCAGCGCGACCACCAGCACGAGCGGCTGAGCTGAGCCCTGTCAGAGCTTTCCTTACGCGCCGCAGGGCTTCCCTCACCAAGGGGTACCCGAATCCGGCCGAGCCCCGACCGTGACCGAATCTCCCCCAGGATGTGATCTGCATCCCGGGGGAGAGTCGTTTTCGCAGGTCACAGCAGATATGGGGGTAAACCTAGGACCGAAAGACCTGTCCATTTCGTGACGTAATGCACTGACAGCCGGTACGGGTACAGGCCAAGCTGATGTAGGAAGTCGGGGGTATCGATTGAAACCGGGAGTTGTCAGTGAGCGCCATGTCATTTGCCCTGTTGCTGACCACCGCCGCTGCCACGGCCGTCGGCGCCGCCGCGCTGCATGCCGCTCACGGGCTGCGCAAGCAGGTCGTCGGCCTGCGCACGGAGCTGGCCGAAGGCCGCGCTCCCGGTGTGTCGGTGCCACCGCAGAGCCGTAGTACCGCCACGCCCGCCGAGGAGATACGCGCGGCCGTGGCCGAGGCGCTGGCCGAGGAGCGTGAGCGCGAGCTGGCCGAGGCGCGGGCCTTCTGGGCCGCGCAGGAGGCCCGTGACGCGGCGGACGCCCCGTCTCTGCTGGGCGGGATGCCGGTGCTGGGTGAGGACGCCCCCTTCTATCTGCCGCGCCAGGCCGACTTCGCCGGTCTGGAGTCGCTGGACCTCGCATCGGCCGAGGCGATGGAGGAGCTGGCGGAGCTGAGCGAGCGGACGCTGGCGGAGCACGAGGCCGGTGAGTTCGCGGGCGAGTTCGCCGGTGAGTTCACCGACCTGCCGGAGATCGCGGACCACCCCGAGGACTCGCCCGAGCTGGCCGCGGCCCGCCGCCGCCATCCCTCGCACCCGGACTTCGTCCCCGTACAGACGCCGGTGGTCACCGACCACGAGCGCACCGTGAGCCGTCTGGAGGAGCTGGCCGACCTGGCCACCGAGCTCACCGATGTGCGGCCGGGACCGCTGGGCACGCTGGATGTGTACGTGTTCGCCGACGGCACCACGCTCTGTATGACCCCGGGCCACCGTGAGACGGCCGAGCGGCTCGCGGACGCGCTGCGGGCGGGCCGGCAGCCGGTGCTGCTGGGCGGCTCGGGCGTCTCCGGCGCCTACGCGCTGACCTTCTCCTGCGGCGAGGACAACGTCTACATCCTGGCCGACCGCGTCATCGCCTCGTTCTGACCCGTCGCCTCCTGCGACTACGCGAAAGCCCGCGCCGCCGCTTCCTCGACGTATCGCACGGCCTCGTCCAGCTCACCGGGCGGGGCCGTCACCAGTGCCACGGCCAGATCCCGCCCGGCAACGGCCACCTGGTCGCCCACGGCGAACACCCCGGCGTCCGGCAGCACCCGCGGCTCGGCCCCGGGGCTCTCGAAGCGCTGGGCCCGTACGGCGAGTTCGCGCGCGGCGGCCAGCCCTTCGGCGGCGGCGCCGCGCTGGAGGCGGCTCTGCGGGGCGGAGCGCAGCCGGTCGGCGAATCGGTCCACGACCTGGATCAGGGGCGTCGTATCGAGCACGCGCCCGACCCTACGCGCCTCTCCCGCACCGGTGCCAGCACGTACCTCTCCGGCACCGGTGCCAGCACGTACCTCTCCGGCACCGGTGCAAGCGGAAGGGCCCGCAGGCGCGATGCCTGCGGGCCCTTGCGGTGATGCCCGGTCACTGCCGACGCGTTCCCGGTCAGTCGTCACCCTGGAGGATGGCGACCAGGCGCAGCATCTCGATGTAGATCCACACCAGGGTCACGGTGAGGCCGAAGGCGGCCAGCCATGCCTCCTCGCGCGGAGCGCCGTACGCGATGCCGTCCTCGACCTGCTTGAAGTTGAGGGCGAGGATGCACGCGCCGATCACGATGGCCACGATGCCGAAGATGATGCCGAGCGCACCGCTGCGGAAGCCGAGGCCGTCACCGCCGCCGAAGACGGCGAACAGCAGGTTGACCATCATCAGCAGCATGAAGCCGATGGCGGCGGCCATCACGAAGCCGTAGAAACGGCGCGTGACCCGGATCAGACCGGTGCGGTAGGCGATCAGCACACCGGCGAAGACCGCCATCGTGCCGAGCACCGCCTGCATCGCGGCGCCGGGGGCGACGTAGACACTGACGATGTTGCTGACGACGCCGAGGAAGACACCCTCGAACGCCGCGTAGGTCAGGATCAGCGGCGGCGAGGGCCGGCGCTTGAACGAGTTCACCAGCGACAGCACGAAGCCGATGAGCATGGCACCGATGGCGACGCCGTAGGCGGTGCCCAGGTTCGCCTGGTCGACCGGCAGGACCCACCAGGCGATGGCGGCGGCCACGACCACGGTGCCGAGCGTCATCGCCGTACGCGTCACCACGTCGTCGATGGTCATCGCGTCGGTGCGCGCCGGTGCGCCGGGCTGGGTGCCCTGCTGTGCGTAAGGGTTGGTGGCGTACGGGTTTGCGGCGGTGCCCTGCGCGAACGGGTTGGCTCCCGTCGCGGCGGCCCCGGCCTGCGGCGCCGCGTTGAAGCCCGCGTGGCCGTTGTCGCGGCTGAACCCCCGTCGCGAGAAGACCGGGTTGCTGCTCCTCATCTCACTCCTCCATGGCCACACTGCGCGGCCTTGCGACAAGAGTAATGGGTAGGCAAAAGAAGCACCCCAGTGCCAGAGGAGGATCTTTCTCACCGTCGCCGGCACGGATGGATGAGGTCCAGCGCGGGCAAGGGACGAAGGGCGTCGGCCCAAGGCTACGGACAGGGCCGTCCGGGTCACGCTCCGTACGCTGCGTGGTGCCCGGAGCCGGACTCGAACCGGCACGCCCCCGAGGGGCAGCGAGGTTTAAGCTCGCCGTGTCTACGTTCCACCATCCGGGCGTGCCACGCGGCTCCGCGTTGGCAACTGACCCTATCCGGGAGCGTCCCCCGATCAGCGGAACAGTGGCGCGATGTTGTCCTATTTTATTGACCGCTTGAGGGACCGTCAGCATATTCGCGCGGCCTCACCACGCGCCCGCACCCGATCTCGGCCGACCGGACGTCCTGCGGGATTGACGGAAAGTCGCCGCACTCGTACGGCCCAACGCGCCAGGTGCGCGCCATGCTTCGCCAGGGGGCGCGCCACCCTCGGGATCCGGGGCGCCCGCCGAGGCTCCGGTCCTGGTCGCGAGGGCGTCTCCATGGACCGAGGAACGCCGGTCACGCTGAGTCACCGAGATGTCCGTCGGATGAGGTATCAGGGTCGGTGTCATACCCGAGGAGGACGGCTCCACCCTGGTGATGCGACTCAAGAGGGCCACGGGAACGGGCTCAGGGAGTGACGACGTCGGGCGATCGGGACGTGACGATGGAGTAGTCCCGAGGCACCGCCGTCAGCGCGGGCCGCGTCACCACCGCATGCACCCGTATCACCGATCCTGGAGAGTCCCTGTGACCACCACCCCCACCGTCCACCGCGCCACCGCGGTGGCCGCCCGCGCCACGGAGCTGTCGAAGGTCTACGGCGAGGGTGAGACGCAGGTCGTCGCCCTGGACCGGGTGACCGTGGACTTCCCGCAGGGCGAGTTCACGGCGATCATGGGCCCTTCGGGCTCGGGCAAGTCGACGCTGATGCACTGCGTCGCCGGTCTCGACAGCTTCAGCAGCGGTTCGGTGCGCATCGGCGAGACCGAGCTGTCCACGCTGAAGGACAAGCAGCTCACGCAGTTGCGCCGGGACAAGATCGGCTTCATCTTCCAGGCCTTCAACCTGCTGCCGACGCTCACGGCGCTGGAGAACATCACGCTGCCGATGGACATCGCGGGCCGCAAGCCCGACGCCGCGTGGCTCCAGAAGGTCATCGACATGGTGGGCCTCTCGGAGCGGCTGAAGCACCGGCCCACCGAGCTCTCCGGCGGCCAGCAGCAGCGTGTCGCCGTGGCCCGCGCCCTGGCCTCGCAGCCCGACATCATCTTCGGTGACGAGCCGACCGGAAACCTGGACTCCCGCTCCGGCGCCGAGGTGCTGGGCTTCCTGCGCAACTCGGTGCGTGAGCTGGGCCAGACCGTGGTGATGGTGACCCACGACCCGGTGGCCGCCTCCTACGCGGACCGGGTGATCTTCCTCGCGGACGGTGCGGTCGTCGACCAGATGATGCACCCGACCGCCGACGGGGTCCTCGACCGGATGAAGGCGTTCGACGCGAAGGGCCGCACGAGCTGACGCCGGTGGCCGGCAGACACGGCCGCCGCACCGGCTGACGCGTCAGGCCTCCGCCTGCGCGCGCCTCTCCCGCCCCCCTTCCGGAACCCATCCCAGGACACACAGACATGTTCCGTACCGCCCTGCGCAATGTGCTCGCGCACAAGGCCAGGCTGCTGATGACCGTGCTCGCCGTCATGCTCGGCGTAGCCTTCGTCTCCGGCACGCTGGTCTTCACCGACACCCTCGGCAACGCCTTCCGCAACCAGTCCGCCAAGAGCTACGACGACGTCGCCGTCGCCGTGGAGACGTACGCCGGCGGCAGCGACGAGAAGACCCCCGGCCTCGACGCCGCGACCCTGGACAAGATCCGCGCCGTGGACGGCGTGGCCTCCGTGACCGGCCGGGTCGACGGCTTCGCCGGCGTCGCGGACCCGGACGGCAAGCTGATCGGCAACGGCTGGTCCAACACCGGTGCCAACTTCGCCCCGGGCGAGGACGGCAAGGACACCGCGTACGACTTCACCCAGGGCACCGGCCCGGTGAAGAACGGGCAGATCGCGCTCGACAAGGACACCGCGTCCAAGGGCAAGTACCGCGTCGGTGACCCGGTGCGGGTCGCCACCAACGGCCCGGTGGAGGAGTACACGCTCTCCGGTGTCTTCACCACCGAGGACGGCGCGGTCAACGCGGGCGGCAGCCTGGTGCTGTTCGACACCGCGACCGCCCAGAAGCTCTACCTGAAGCCCGGCGTCTTCCAGAACGCCACCGTGGCCGCCGAGGCGGGCGCCTCCGACCAGAAGCTGGTCGACGCGATCGTCCCGCTGCTGCCGAAGGAGGCCACCGCGCAGACCGGCAAGGCGCTCGCGGACGAGCAGGCCCGGCAGATCGAGAACGGCCTCACCAGCCTCAACACCATGCTGCTGGCCTTCGCCGGCATCGCGCTCTTCGTCGGCGTCTTCCTCATCGCCAACACCTTCACCATGCTGGTCGCCCAGCGCACCCGTGAGCTGGCCCTGATGCGGGCCATCGGTGCCACGCGCCGCCAGGTCAAGCGCTCGGTGCTGATCGAGGCCGCCGTCGTCGGCGCGCTCGCCTCCGTCATCGGCTTCGCCCTCGGCCTGGGCCTCGCCACCGGACTGCGCTCCGCGATGGGCCTGCTCGGCGGCAAGATCCCGGCCGGACCGCTGATCGTCTCGCCCACCGCGGTCCTCTCCGCCTTCGCCGTCGGCATCGTGATCACCGTCCTGGCCGCCTGGCTGCCCGCCCGCCGGGCCGCGAAGATCGCGCCGGTCGCGGCGATGAGCAGCGTGCACGCCACCGCCTCCACCAAGTCCCTGGTCGTACGG
The DNA here is from genome assembly GCF_040614075.1 of Streptomyces sp. NPDC006174. NCBI lineage: Bacteria > Bacillati > Actinomycetota > Actinomycetes > Kitasatosporales > Streptomycetaceae > Streptomyces > Streptomyces sp. NPDC006174. Next base: position 85,204 of record NZ_JBEXTJ010000007.1, read on the forward strand.
AACTCGATCGGCGGCTTCATCGCCCTGGTGGGTGCCGTGAGCATCGTCGGCGGTGCGGCGACCGGCGGGACCAACGGCCGCTACCTGGTCGCGGTCGGCGCGTTCCTCGCGCTGATCGGCGTCATCATCCTGATCCCGCTGCTGTCCCGCCCGGTCATCGCGCTGGTGCGGCCGGCGATCACCAAGCTGTTCGGCGTCTCCGGGAAGCTGGCCTCGCAGAACGCGGTCCGCAACCCGCGGCGTACCGGAGCCACCGCCTCCGCTCTGGCGATCGGGCTGACCCTGGTCACCGGCATCTCGGTGCTCGGCGTCACCCTCGGCCAGGCCATCGACAAGATGACCACGGACAACATCAAGGCCGACTACATGGTCTCGATGGCCAGTGGCGACTCGCTCGACGGGTCGGCGCTCACCGCCTTGTCGAAGGCGGACGGCGTGTCCGCGCTCTCGCCGCAGCAGGCGTCGTCCCTCCAGGTGGACGGGGAGTACCACTCCGCCTCCGGCGTCACCCCGGGCGACGTGGAGAAGGTCTTCTCGCTGGACACCGTCTCCGGCTCGCTCGCCTCGCTGAAGGACGGCCAGGTCGCCGTCGGCTCCAAGACGGCGAAGTCGAACGGCTGGAAGACCGGCGACACCCTCCCCGTCACGTTCGACGACGAGAAGAAGGGCAAGGTCACGATCGGGGCGCTCTACGAGGAGAACGAGTTCCTCTCGCCCTTCGTCATCCCGAAGGACCTCGCCGACCAGCACAGCGCCTCCTCCCGCCCCGAGATCCGCGAGATCTGGATCAAGGCGGACGGCGGCGCGAGCCAGGCCACGGAGAAGGCCATCGTGGACGCGCTCGGCGACAACCCGGCGATGAGCGTCATGGACCGGCAGGACATCCGTGACATGTTCGGCGGCTTCGTCAACACCGCGCTGAACATCATGTACGGGCTGCTCGCCATGGCCCTGCTGATCGCCGTCCTCGGGGTCGTCAACACGCTGGCCATGTCGGTGTTCGAGCGTCAGCAGGAGATCGGCATGCTGCGGGCGATCGGCCTCGACCGCGGCCGGGTCAAGCGGATGATCCGTCTGGAGGCCGTCGTCATCTCGGTCTTCGGCGCGGTGATCGGGGTCGGTCTCGGTGTCTTCCTCGGCTGGGCGATCGGCCGGACCCTGGCCGCCGACATCCCCGGCTACGCACTGGTCATCCCGTGGGACCGCCTCGCGGTCTTCCTGGCCCTGGCCGGCCTGGTGGGCGTCCTCGCCTCGCTGTGGCCCGCCCGCTCCGCCGCGAAGCTCAACATGCTGACGGCGATCAAGACCGAGTAGCCGGGGTCCCGGGGACCGGGACGGCAAGGGACGACGAGGGGCCGGTGCACCGCTGAGGAAGCGGAGCGCCGGCCCCTCGCCCGTACCACCGGCGTACGTCCTGCAGAGCTACGCGTACAGGGTCAGCCGCCCGCCTTCTCCGCCTCCTCCGTCCAGGCGCGGGTGCGCAGCGGCAGCCGGGAGGAGCCGGCGTCCAGCGGGCGCACGGCGAGGATCTGGTTGACGCCGATCTTGTTGTGCTCGAAGGAGAGCGCGGAGGCGGCCATGTAGAGCCGCCAGACCCTGGCCCGGCCCGGCGAGGTGGCGCGCACCGCCTGCTCCCAGTGGCGCTCCAGGTTGGCCACCCACTGCCGCAGGGTCAGCGCGTAGTGCTCGCGCAGCGCCTGGACGTCCCGGGCCTCGAAGCCGGCCTCCTCCAGGGTCGTCAGAGTGCGGCCGAGCGGGGCGAGTTCGCCGTCCGGGAAGACGTAGGAGTCGATGAAGGCGTCGATGCGGTAGGCGTCCTCGTCGCGCTCCGGGCGGCGGGCGATCTGGTGGTTCAGCAGGCGGCCGCCGGGCTTGAGGAGCGCGAAGAGGTCGTCGGCGTACTCGCGGTAGCGGGCCGAGCCGACGTGTTCGGCCATCCCGATCGAGGAGATCGCGTCGTACGGCCCGTCGGCGACGTCCCGGTAGTCCTGGACGCGGATCTCGATCCGGTCGGTCAGACCCGCCTCGGCGATGCGCTTGCGGGCGTGGATGGCCTGTTCCTGCGAGAGGGTGATGCCGGTGACCTGTGCTCCGTACTCACGGGCGGCGTGCATGGCCATGGAGCCCCAGCCGCAGCCGACGTCCAGGAGGCGGTCGCCTTCCTTCAGAGCGAGCTTGCGGCAGACCAGGTCGAGCTTGTCGCGCTGGGCGTCCTCCAGGCTCCCGCCGTCCTGCCAGTAGGCGCAGGAGTAGACCATGGACGGACCGAGGACCAGGCTGTAGAAGTCGTTGCCCACGTCGTAGTGGTGGCTGATGGCCTCCTTGTCGCGCCGCTTGGTGTGCAGCGGGCCGGAGCGGCGGCGGACCTCCTCGGCGGGCGGTGCCGGCGGCGGCCAGGGGCCGGCCAGCCGGAGGAGACCGCGGCCGAAGGCCCGTACGGCGGGGTCGCGGAGCGGATGGACGGTGTCCTTGGCGTCGGCGCCCCGGTCCCACAGCAGCCCGGCGATCCGGTCGAGCACCTCGTACAGATCGCCCTCGACATCGATCTCACCTGCCACCCAGGCGCGGGCCAGGCCCAGTTCGCCGGGCTTCCACAGGAGTCTGCGCAGGGCCCGGCGGTGGCGGATCACGAGGACGGGCGCGCCGGGCGGACCCGATTCGCTGCCGTCCCAGGCCCGGATGCGGACCGGAAGGGGTTCCGAGAGCAACTCTTCGGCAAGAGCGGTCAGCCGCGATGCGGCGCGTGCCATGGCGCACACCTCCGTGGTGGTGTTCCCGACAAACACAACAAGCCCGACGCGTACGTACGTGTCCATAGTCCCGCCGTGGCACGGATCGGCGCCACGAGGAGGTACGTCTGTGTCAACTCTTCCTCCACGCTCCGTCATCCCGCTACCGGGCAACGAAAGGGCAAAAGCCCTCCGCGTGGCCGCGCGCCCGGCCACGGATACGCCGGAAGGGACCGTCCGCACCACGGATGGCGGACGGCCCCTTCGGGCGTACAGCGGGACGCTCCTCGCGGAGCGGGTCACCGGAGGGTCAGGAGGCCTTGGCCTTCTCGCCCTCGGGCTTGGCGGCGACGGCCGGAGCCGGAGCCGGCTTGGCGGCCTCGTAGAACTCCTCGCGCGGCGTCTCCATGGCGCCGAGCGAGACGACCTCGCGCTTGAGGAAGACCGCGAGCGTCCAGTCGGCGAAGATCCGGATCTTACGGTTCCAGGTCGGCATCGCCATGCCGTGGTAGCCGCGGTGCATGTACCAGGCGAGACGGCCCTTGAGCTTGATCTTCACCTTGCCCATGACGATCATCGCGACGCCCTTGTGCAGGCCGAGGCCGGCGACCGCACCCTTGTTGGCGTGGCTGTACTCCTTCTGCGGGAAGCCCCGCATGCCGGAGATCACGTTGTCGCCGAGGACCTTGGCCTGACGCAGCGCGTGCTGGGCGTTGGGCGGGCACCAGGCGTTCGGGTTGCCGGCGCGGCGGCCGACCATGTCCGGCACCTGGGCGTTGTCGCCGGCGGCCCAGATGTAGTCGGTGCCCTGCACCTGGAGCTTCTCGGAGGTGTCCACGTGGCCACGCGGGCCGAGCGGCAGGCCGAAGCGGGCGAGCGCCGGGTTCGGCTTCACACCGGCGGTCCACACGATGGTGCTGGAGTCGACCTCCAGGCCGTTCTTGAGCACCACGTGGCCGTCGACGCAGGAGTCCATGGAGGTGGAGAGGTAGATCTCCACGCCACGGCTCTCCAGGTGCTCCTTGCCGTAGGTGCCCAGCTTCGGGCCGACCTCGGGAAGGATCTTGTCGGCGGCGTCGACCAGGATGAAGCGCATGTCCTCGCGCTTCACGTTGGTGTAGTACTTCGCCGCGTCGCGGGCCATGTCCTCGACCTCGCCGATGGTCTCCGCGCCGGCGAATCCGCCGCCCACGAAGACGAACGTCAGCGCCTTGCGGCGGACGTCGTCGTCGGTCGTGGAGTCAGCCTTGTCCAGCTGCTCCAGGACGTGGTTGCGCAGGCCGATGGCCTCCTCGATGCCCTTCATGCCGATGCCCTGCTCGGCGAGGCCGGGGATCGGGAAGGTACGGGAGACCGCGCCCATCGCGATGACCAGGTAGTCGAAGGGCAGCTCGTAGGCCTCGCCGACGAGCGGCGCGACCGTGGCGACCTTGCGGTCCTGGTCGATGGTCGTGACACGACCGGTGAGAACCTCAGCCTTGGGCAGCACGCGTCGCAGCGGGACGACGACATGCCGAGGCGAGATGCTGCCTGCGGCAGCTTCGGGGAGGAAGGGCTGGTACGTCATGTACGACCGCGGGTCGACGACCGTGACGGTCGCCTCTCCGTATCGCATCTTCTTCAGAATGCGACGAGCTGCGTACAGGCCTACGTACCCACCGCCTACAACGAGGATCCTGGGACGCTCCGTGGTGCTCATGCCATCGAGTATCCACCTCGTCCCGGAGGGGTGCTCGTGAGCCCCTTCACAAGGATTCACGCACCCTCTGCTACACTTCGCCGCCCACGTGACCCAGGCCATGACCCCGCAAGGGAACCGCAACGCCTCGGGAAACGTTCCTGACCGCCTGTGAGCTGGCCCTTGGCCCTCCGGCAGCGTCGCGACGGCCCGCCTCTTCATACGTACGCAACACCCTCGGAACACCCTCGTACGACGGCCACACGGCCACGCAAACGGCCCGGACGGCCCTCGCGGGCCCCAACTGCGCCCAAGAGGGCCGAATTCCTTGTGAAGAAGTTCACGAACTTCGTGGCGGCGTGTCCCGGGAAGGGTCCCCCGAGCGGCCGACCAGGGCCTCGTGGAGCTCAAAGGTGCAGGTGACGCTCCGGCTGAGCAAGCAGCAGGCGAGGCACGGCGCGAACGTAGAGCACCATGCCGACGACCTCGACGAGAGTCTGCGTGACCACGACGACGGCGGCGATCGCGTACGGGTCCGGGAGGGAGAGCGCGAGCGGCAGGACGACCAGAGAGTTACGGGTCGCTCCGCTGAAGACCACCGCCCGGCCGCCGGGTACATCCAGCCGGAAGAGCCGGGCCACCGCCTTCCCGGCGAACGCCATGACCACCAGGAACGCGGCGTAGAACGGGATGACGGCGGCGACATCGGCGAGGTTCCCGCTCACTTTCGGCACCTGCGATGCGACGACGACCAGCAGGGTCGCCGCCATCAGCGGAACCATGGTCGTGGTGGCGGCCTCCGACACCTTCCGTCCGCGCTCCCGCCGTCCCGCCCAGGCCTGCAGCCCCCAGGCCAGCGCGAGCGGGATGACGATCAGGACGACGAACGCCTCCAGGAACGGTCCGGCCTCCACGATGTCGGCGAGCCCGGAGCCGAGGAACCCGTACAGGAGCACCGGCAGCAGCACCATCTGCACCACCAGCAGCAGCGGTGTCGCGGCGAGCAGCCGACGCGCCGACCCACCGGCGAGCCCGCTGAAGACGATCACGTAGTCGACGCACGGACAGAGCAGCACGAGCAGCACGCCGAGCCGCACCGCCCGGTCGGCCGGCAGGAACGTGGACATCGCGGCGACGACGAGCGGCACCACAAGGAAGTTCACCACCAGCACGGCGGCCAGGAACCGCCCGTCACGCAGCGAGCGCAGCAGCTCGGCGGCCGGCACCTGAAGGAAGGTCACGAACAGCAGCGCGCCGAGGACAGGATTGATCAGATGCTCGAGCCCCGGCCCGGTGGACGGCGCCGCGAGCCCGAGGAGGGCGCCTAGGGCCATGGCGGCGAGATAGATGGCCACCTGATGGTGTTCCATCCGCTCGACGGCCCCGCGCGGTGCGTCGGTCATGTCGTTCGTCCTCCGGTGGTCCGCTGCGCGGCGGTCATGGTCGATACCGCCCGGCCTCGGCCACGACCGGCGCTCAGCCCCGCGTGACTCAGCCCTGCTTGCGCAGCGTGGCCCTGCCGGCCTTCTTGGAGAACAAGGCGCCGCCCGCGCTGAGGGAGACGTAGAGGGTGTAACGGCCTGCGGGAACGTGCGAGACATCGACACCCTCGCGGCTCGGAGTACTGAAGTACCCCCAGTCGTAGTTGCCGTAGTCCTCGCCGTTCCGGAGATCGCGCGCGGCCGTGGCGTTCTTCCTGGCCTCCAAGGGGACGGAGAAGCAGCCGTTGCGCCCCTTGAGGACGAGGTAGTAGGAGCCGTGGGTGATCTTGTCCGCGTTCCGGCCCGGCTGGAAGAACACGCCCTCCACGTGGACCTTCCGCTCGCGCGTCCACGACTTCGCCAGCGAGTACACCACGCCGCCGGAGTCGTCGCCGAGAATGTTCCGCTTCATGATCCGGACGCCCTTCCTGCCGCCCCGGACCAGGATCTCCGCATCGCCGAGGCACTGGCGCCGGTCGACCGTGGCACGGGAGACCAGCTGGGTCCGCCGTTCGATGCCCTCGTCCTCACTGGTGACGACCACGGAGGCGGTGTAGTTGCCGCGCGGCAGCGACGCGAGGGAGAAGTCCTGCTGGAGCCTGAAGCCGCCCTTGGCGTACTCGGTGAAGTACCCGTCCCAGTAGTCGCGGTAGAGGCGTATCTCCTTGGTGGTCTCCAGAGGGAAGACCGCGGTCTTTCCGCGGAGCCGGCCGGCCTTCTCCAGGACGAGGCGCTTGGTCTCCTCCTTGACACCCTCGCGCGAGACGCCGGGTATGAAGGCGTGGCCGTTCATCTCCAGCTTCCCGTTCACGAAGAGGGCGCGGGTGAGCACGGCCAGCACGGTGTCGGTGCCGCGGAGCTCCTCCAGGAACTGGGCCGCCTCCTCCGGGTCCTCCGCCCGGGGGCCGCTCAGCGGCTCGCTGTCCCAGCGCGGCGCGGCGCCCTCGGTGAGGGAGTGGACGATGCCCCAGATCGACGGCAGGGCCTGCCGGACCACCTCTTCGTGACGCCGTACCGTGGGTGATGCGACGAAGAGGAAGTTGAAGTTCTCGTACTTCCGCAGCGCGGGCAGATAGTGCTCGACCTCCTCCTCGTACTGGTAGTCACCGGGAGACGAGATCACGTAGATGTTGCGGCCGAAGTCCGTCTCCTTGGAGAGGACCTCCGGCATGACGGCGTCCATGATCGCCACGTTCTCGTCGGGCTGGCCCTCGCCGAGCACCGCGTCACCGAGCTGGCCGTGGCCCTTGGAGTAACTGCCGAGGAAGTACTGCGGGGTCGACGCGACGATGTTCTTGTAGTCGTATTTGACCCCGTAGTAGAGCGCGGCGCTCGCGCCCTTCGAGGCACCGAGAAGCGTGACCTCGTCGCGGCCCACCCGCAGCCGCTCCATGTAGCTCTGGATGAGGGCCTGGATCGAGTCCGAGACGCTGAAATCCATGTTCCGGGCGACGTAATAGGATGCCGCGCCGTCGAAATGGTCACGTATCCGCAGAATGTTGCACTGCACCTGATCCAGCATCGTGCCGAACCCGTACTTGCTGCCCACCGACGAGAAGACCACGAGCAGATGCCGGTGATCACCGCGGGCCGGGCGGAACTGGAACTCCACCGGCCACTTCCCGTGCACCTCCACCTGCTCCGTGAAAACTCGTTCCTTCGTCGAGGCGTAGTTCGGCGAGAGCGGGGGGAGCGACTCGTTCATGGGGGGTTCGCACACTTTCCGGCCGGAGGTCATCGGCATGTCAGCACACGAGAATACGGCCTGCGCCGCATCCGCCCGCGTGCTGCCAGGTCACCCACGGCCTCCTCGTCCGTCGACCGAAGCGGAACAGGAAGCGGAACAGCGGGTCAGCGTCGGACTGCCAGGAGGGAAACCTCACCCGCCCCGTGCCGCGCTCCAGGCGATCCCGTCCAGGATGTCGTGCTCGCTGACGACGACCTCGTGCGCGCCCGTCCGTTCCATCACGGCGAGCAGGACCAGGGCGCCCGCGGCGATCACGTCGACGCGGCCCGGGTGCATCACCGGGATCGCGGCGCGTTCCTCGTGGGTGGACCGGAGGAGGTGCTCGGTGATCGCGCGGACCTGGCCCCGGGAGACCCGGGAGTGGTGGATGGCCTCGGAGTCGTACTCCGCCAGCTCCAGCGCGATCCCGGCGATCGTGGTGACCGTGCCCGCCAGGCCGACCAGCGTGGCCGCCTCGGTGAGCGCCACGGTCCCGGCGGCCACGTCCAGAGCGGCTTCGATGTCCGTACGGATCGCGGCGACGCGCTCGTGGGTGGGCGGGTCCACCACGGTTCCGTCCACGGTCAGGTGACGCTCGGTCATCCGTACGCAGCCGATGTCCACCGAGCGGGCCGCGTCGACGCCGTCAGAGCCGAGCACGAACTCGGTGGAGCCGCCGCCGATGTCGACGACCAGGTACGGCTTCGCCAGGTGGTCGCTGCCGGTCAGCTCCTTGGTGGCGCCGTCGAAGGAGAGCTGCGCCTCCTGGTCGCCGGTGATCACCTCGGGCTCGACGCCCAGGATGTCCCGGACGCCGGCCACGAAGTCGGCGCTGTTCTCGGCGTCGCGGGAAGCGGAGGTGGCGACGAAGCGGACGCGTTCGGCGCCCAGCTCCGCGATCACGGCCGCGTACGCACGGCAGGCCGCGAAGGTGCGCTCCAGCGCCTCCGGAGCGAGCCGTCCGGTCCTGTCGACGCCCTGGCCGAGGCGGACGATCGTCATCCGCCGGTCCAGCTGCGTGAAGGAGCCGGTGGCGGGGTCCACGTCGGCGACGAGGAGCCGGATGGAGTTCGTACCGCAGTCGACGGCGGCGACCCGGGTCATGAGTCCTGCCCTTCGGTGCTCCCGGAGCTCACGGCGCACGGCGTGACGCACGCGCCCTTGGCCCACCACTCCGGCAGCATCGCGATGGCCTCGTCGCCCAGCGGGTTCACTCCGGGCCCGGCCGCCAGCGAGTGGCCGACCAGGACGTGCAGGCACTTCACCCGGTCCGGCATGCCGCCGGCGCTCGGGAAGCCCTGCAGCACCTCGATGGCGTCGCGGCGGGTGATGTAGTCCTCGTGCGCGGCCCGGTAGGCGGCGGCCAGCTCCGGGTCGGTCTCCAGACGGGCCGTCATCTCCTTCATGACCCCGTTCGCCTCCAGCGTGCCGATCGCCGAGGCCGCCCGGGGGCAGGTCAGGTAGTACGTCGTCGGGAACGGCGTGCCGTCCTCCAGACGGGGCTGGGTCTCCACCACATCCGGGTTGCCGCACGGGCAGCGGTGCGCGACGGCGCGCAGGCCGCGCGGCGGGCGGCCGAGCTGCTGCTCGAACGCGGCGATGTCCGCGTCGGTGGGCTTGGTGGACTCGGTCTGCGGAGGGGGCGTTTCCATGCCTGCCTTGGTTCTGCTCGGAAGCTCGTCGAAAGCTCGTCGGAGGGAAAGAGGGGGTGCGTCAGTCGCGGTCGGCGCTGTCGACGCCGTCCCAGACGTTGGAGTGCCAGGGGCGGTGGTTCGCGCCGGGTTCTCCGCGGCGGTCCTCCCCCGCGTCGGGGTCGGCCACGGTGAAGCCGGTCTCGCCGGGGAGGACGTAATGGAGGTGCTGGCGGGCCAGACGCATGATGTACGCGTCGTCCTGGAGCCGCGCCTTCTCGTCCCGCAGCTCCTCGGTGCGCGCCTTCGCCTCCTGCGAGAGCCGCTCCTGCTCGGCGATCTCGTCGCGCTGGGAGACGTACTGACGCATCGGGTAGGCGAGCGCGACCACCAGGGAGCAGACCACCAGCGCCAGGAACGCGGCCCGGCCGGTGAGCCGGGAGCGGCGGGCCTGGCGGCGGTTCTGGGAGCGGTACACGCGGGCCGCGGTCTGCTCGCCGAGCAGTCGCAGCCTGGTCGCGGTGGAGAACCGGTCCCGGTCCTTCCCGGCCATGTCTCCCGCCTCCCCGTTACGCACGTCCGTCCCCGCACACGGTACGGGACCGAGTGCGGGGACGGACGGAGGCTACCCCCTTGACGCTGCGGGTCAGCCCTTGAAGCGCGGGAAGGCGGAGCGGCCCGCGTACACCGCGGCGTCGTCGAGGATCTCCTCGATGCGCAGCAGCTGGTTGTACTTGGCGACGCGGTCCGAGCGGGCCGGGGCGCCGGTCTTGATCTGACCGCAGTTCACGGCGACGGCGAGGTCGGCGATGGTGACGTCCTCGGTCTCGCCGGAGCGGTGCGACATCATGCACTTGAAGCCGTTGCGCTGGGCCAGCTCGACGGCGTCCAGGGTCTCGGTCAGCGAACCGATCTGGTTGACCTTGACGAGCAGGGCGTTGGCGGAGCCCTCCTCGATGCCACGGGCCAGGCGCTCGGGGTTGGTGACGAAGAGGTCGTCGCCGACGATCTGCACCTTGGCGCCGATGCGGTCGGTGATGACCTTCCAGCCGGCCCAGTCGTCCTCGTACAGCGGGTCCTCGATGGAGACCAGCGGGTACGCGGAGACGAGCTCCTCGTAGTACTCGGTCATCTCGGCGGCCGAGCGGGACTTGCCCTCGAACTCGTAGACGCCGTCCTTGTAGAACTCGGACGCGGCGACGTCGAGCGCGAGCGCGATGTCGCGGCCCGGGACGTAACCGGCCTCCTTGATGGCCTCGACGATGAGGTCCAGGGCGGCGCGGTTGGACTCCAGGTTCGGCGCGAAGCCGCCCTCGTCGCCGAGACCGGTGGACAGGCCCTTGGTCTTGAGGACCTTCTTCAGCGTGTGGTAGATCTCCGCGCCCCAGCGCAGGGCCTCGGAGAAGGACTCCGCACCGATCGGCGCGATCATGAACTCCTGGATGTCCACGTTGGAGTCGGCGTGCGAACCGCCGTTCAGGATGTTCATCATCGGAACGGGCAGCAGGTGCGCGTTCGGGCCGCCGAGGTAGCGGAAGAGCGGCAGGTCGGACGCCTCGGAGGCGGCGTGCGCGACGGCGAGCGAGACACCGAGGATGGCGTTCGCGCCGAGCGAGGCCTTGTTCTCGGTGGCGTCCAGGTCGAACATCGCCTGGTCGATGAGGCGCTGCTCGGTGGCGTCGTACCCGACGAGCTCCGGGCCGATCTGCTCGATGACGGCGAGGACGGCCTTCTCGACGCCCTTGCCCAGGTAGCGGTTGGGGTCACCGTCGCGAAGCTCGATGGCCTCGAAGGCACCGGTGGAGGCGCCGGACGGAACAGCAGCACGGCCGGTGCTGCCGTCGTCGAGGCCGACCTCGACCTCGACCGTGGGGTTGCCCCGGGAGTCGAGGATTTCCCTGGCTACGACGACGTCGATGGACGGCACGAGGCATCTCCTTCTGGGATATGACGCTGGTTGTGCAGGGTCACTGTGGCCTTGCGACACGAGCCTAACCGGCCGGGCCGCGTCAGTCGGCCGACCGCCCGTCTCCTGGGACGAAAAAGGACCCAAGGGTCAGCATCACGGGACAAATCTCTAGAAATCTACTGACTGGTAACACGTGTTGGCGACAAGAGGTGAACGCATCACCTCGCCCGCAGGGGTTCTTCGCACGGAAAAGACCCCGGCCCGGCGCGCACGGGGGGAGAGCGCGCCGGGCCGGGGAGCCGTGCGAGGGAGGGTGCCGCCGGACCCCCACCCTCCGGGGAGGAGAGACGGCTGTTACTTCAGGTGGAGCTGCTGACCCGGGAAGATCAGGTTCGCGTCCTTGACGATGTCGTCGTTGAGCTTGAAGAGCTTGCTCCAGCCGCCCTTGACGCCTTCCTTGCCGGCGATCTTGCTCAGGGTGTCGCCGGTCTTGACCTTGTACTCGCCGTCGCCCTTCTGGACCTTCTCGCCGGTCGGCGTGGTGACGGTCTTCTTGGAGCTCTCGGCCTTCGGAGCCTCGCGCTGCTCGCTGCGCGTGGTGGGCTGCTCGGCCTTGCGCTCGGGCTGTGCCTGCTCGGGCTCGCTCGCGGACTGGCCGGAGCCGGTGCTCACGCCCGGGTCCACACCGTCGTTGGTGAGGCCGCCGGCGCCGGCGCAGGCCCAGGCGCCCGGACCCTGCATGTCGAGGAGCTTCTCGGCGGTGGCGATCTGCTGGTCCTTGGAGGCCAGGTCGGCGCGCGAGGCGTACTGCGTACCGCCGGCGGCGGCCCAGCTGGACTGCGAGAACTGCAGCCCGCCGTAGTAGCCGTTGCCGGTGTTGATGGACCAGTTGCCGCCGGACTCGCACTGGGCGACGGCGTCCCAGGTCTCGACGGAGGCGGCGGAAGCGTTGGTCGCGCCCATCAGCGGGACGGCCACGGCGGCGCCGGCGACACCGGCGAGGGTGGCGAGACGGACGGTCTTCGAGGGGCGGCGGTGCTTGCCCTTGCTGTTCAGCAGCATGGAACGGATCTCCTCACCGACGCCTACGAGGTGAGCTGTCGGGTTCGGGCTGATGAGTTGCCCGGTCGCGCGACCTAGCGCGCGACTTCACCCCAAGCCGTTCCCGTACGTCCCCGAGTTCGAAGGGACTGCCCTTCGAAGAGGCTGTACGGACCCGGCGGCCTACCTGGGTCCCCCGCTCCTGCCTACGGCGCTTTACGCGTCTGTTCCCTTCGACCGACGGCAGGATTCGGCGTGACGGTCGACGGGGCCCGCGGTGCGAGCGGTTCCGACCGTAAACACAGGCAACCCCGACATTCAAAGATGGACATACTGGCCCAATCGGCGCTTACTTGCTCACCCTGACCGGTCGTTTCCGCAGGTCGGAGGCGATCTACGCCGAGCAGGCGGACGCAACACGCCAGTTGCAGCAAAGAGACCCATGTCTCACTTACGCATAAGTGGACATAGGCCTCTGAACTACCCGCGTTTTCGGGGTGTTTTCCCGAATTCGATCAGTTGGCGGCAGGCGCCTCGGAGCCCTCCTGGACGTCCGCCTGACCGGTCTGCTCGCCGGTCTCCCGACCGGCCTCGTTCAGCCCGAGGTCCAGGCTCTGTCCGGGCAGGATCAGGTCCGGGTCGGAGCCGAGGAGGTCCTTGTTGGCCTCGTACAGGCCGGTCCAGCCCTGCGGGAGTTCCTGCGCGTCGGCGATGGCCCAGAGGTTGTCGCCGGGCTGCACGGTGTAGCCGCCGTCGACGACCGCGCCGCCGTCCCGCGCGTCACCCTCGCCGCGTGAGGCGTGCCGGCCGGACTCGCGGGGACCGTCCTCCTGGCCCACCGCGCCGGTCTCCTCCGGGGCCGGAACGCCCCGGTGCTTGCCGCCGGTGCGGTCGGCGCCCTTCGAGGCGTCGGGGGTGGAGGTGGAGGGCTGCGAGGCGTCAGGAGAGCTGGGGGTTCCGGTCTTTCCGGCGGACGGGGACGTGGAGGGCTCGGCGGAAGGGTTCAGTGCGTCGCCGCCGCCGTTCTTCTCACCCTTGTCCGTCGCATCCGCCCTGCCGGTGGAGTCCGTCTTGCCGGAACCCTCCGCTCCGCCCTTTTCATCCACTTCGTCCGCCGGAGCGGTCGTCGGGTCCGGCGTGGGAGTGGTCGGGCTGGTGGGGTCGGTGGAGGGGACCGTACCGGGGTCGACACCGGGCAGGCTGCCGTCCACCGCGAGGCCGGAGATCACCGCGCAGCTCGGCCACGCTTGCGGGCCCTTGTCGTCCAGGACCTTCTCGGCGACGGCGATCTGCTGTGAACGGCTGGCCAGGTCGGCCCGCTCGGCGAAGGCGGTGCCGCCGTACGCGGACCAGGTCTCCTGCGAGAACTGGAGCCCGCCGTAGTAGCCGTTGCCGAGGTCGGCACTCCACATGCCGCCGCTCTCGCACTCCGCGACCCGGTCCCAGGTGGTGGCGTCGGCCGCGTGTGCGCCTGCCGCGCCGAGGAGCGGAATGGCGATGGCCGATCCGGTCACGCCTGCGGCGACGACGATGGCGGGTGCCTGACGAGGGCGGCGGTGTCTGCCGTTCGCGGAGCCCATGGAGTTTGCCTTCCGTGCGACTGACAAGCATGAACTGAGAAGCATGAAGCTGTTACGCGCGTGCATGAAGCTGATACGCAAGTGACGGACGGGCCAACGGTGAACGGTCGGCCGACGCGTCGAACCGTGAACCTAGCGGGACTCGAACGCATGTCACAAGTCGATGCAGCGCAGATCACGTGAAAGTCACAGAGGTGACAGCGTGTCACCTTCCTCAAGGCGATGTCCCGGCTCGAACTCGACCGGCAACGTGCGCAGTCCGCGCATGATGAGCCCGCCGCGCCAGCGCAAATCAGCGGGTTCCACCGCAAGTCGCAGGCCAGGAAGGCGTTTCAGCAGGGTCGCCACCGCAGCCTGACCCTCCAGCCGGGCCAGCGGTGCTCCCAGGCAGTAGTGGATGCCGTGACCGTAACCGAGATGCTGATTGTCACTCCGTGAGAGGTCGAGCGCCTCCGGATCCGTGAACCGCTCCGGATCCCGGTCCGCCGCCGCCAGCACCACCAGCACCGGATCCCCGGCCGCGATCTCCTGCCCGCCGAGCGTCAGCGCCTCGGTGGCGTACCGCCAGGTCGCGAGCTCGACCGGCCCGTCGAACCGGAGCAACTCCTCGATCCCGGTGGCCAGCAGCGCGCTCTCGCCCGCCGCCAGCGATTCTTCGAGCCGGGCGCGCTGTTCGGGATGGCGGAGGAGAGCGTACGTACCGTTCCCGATCAGGTTCACCGTCGTCTCGAACCCGGCGAACAGCAGGATGAACGCCATCGCCGCGGCCTCGTTCTCGGTGAGGTGCTCGCCGTGGTCGCTGGCCCGGATGAGTCCGGAGATCAGGTCGTCACCCGGGTTCTCCCTCTTCCGATGGATGAGTTCGGCGAGATAGCCGCGCATCTTCTTCACCGACCGGGCCACTCCGCCGCGCGGCCCGCCACCGTGGCGGATCATCATGCCGGCCCAGTCCCGGAAGTCGTCCTGGTCCTCGCGCGGAACGCCGAGCAGGTCGCAGATGGCGTAGATGGGGAGCGGGAAGGCGAAGTCGTGGATGAGGTCCGCCTCTCCCTTCTCGACGAAGTCGTCGATCAGCCGATCGGTCAGCTCCTGCACCCGGGGCGCGAACTCCGCGACCCGGCGCGGAGTGAACGCCTTGGAGACGAGCCGGCGCAACCGGGTGTGGTCCGGCGGGTCGATGTTGAGCAGATGCGTCATCAGCTCCGCCTTGCGCTCCCCCGGAATCCCCGTCTTCCCCTTGGCCGCCGCGGACCCGGCATGGTTGGCCGGATCCTTGGAGAGCCGCGCGTCCGCGAGCGCCTGCTTGGCATCCCCGTACCGCGTCACGAGCCAGGCCTCGACGCCGCTGGGCAGCGTGGTCCGGTGCACGGGGCTGTGCTCGCGGAGCCAGGCGTAGGCGGGGTACGGGTCGGTGGCGAACTCCCAGGTGAAGAGTTCGGGGGCGTCAGGCGTGTGGGGACAGGCGGGGGTGTCGGTCACTCCTTGACGGTATCGGGCGGGGTGTACGTCACGGCGTGGAGCCGGGGCAGCACCCGGGCCGCCAGGGGGTGGCCGGCCTCGGCCGCCCGGTTCATCCAGCTCTTGGCGCGGTCGATCAGCAGCAGGCCCAGGGAGAACTGCGACTGTACGATGCCCGCCTCGGCGGCCTGTTCCAGGTACGAGATCGCCTCCGCCGCCGCATCGCGCGCGACCATCAGCTCTCCCGCGGCCGCCGCCGCCTCGGTGTGGCCGGCGTCCGCCGCCTTGCGGCACCAGAACTCGGCGGTCTCCAGGTCGCCGAGAGCGACGTTGATGTCGCCGAGCACCGCCGCGGCCATCGGGTCCTCCTCGGCCCGCTCCACCAGATGCGTGTGGGCGTTGGAGCGGACCGTCCAGCGCGCGCCGTCCGTCCTCACCGTTTCGAGCGCGAACATCCACAGGTCGAGCGGGACCGGCCAGCCGTCGGGCCGGTCGACCGTATCGGCGAGCAGCGCGCCGAAGACGCCCCAGGTGCCCTCCTTGTCCCCGGGAACCAGCAGCCCGCTCACGCCGTACCGCTGTTCGGCGGCCCAGGCGAGCCCGTCGCCGAATGACTCGGCCTCGGCTGCCGCGTACGCGTCCGGATACAGCTCCTCCGCGCCGCGGAGTACGCCCTCGGAGATCGCCCCGTGCGGGACTCCACAGCGGTGGAGGTCGACCGCGGCGCGCACCAGCAGGTGGCCGCGCGGATGGCGGGTCGGCCGGGCCGCCCGCCGCCACTCCTCGACGAGGTCGGGGCCGACGGCCAGGTACTCGGGCACCGTGTGCGGTCCGCGCCAGAGCCGGGCGCCCCTCAGAAGCGGCTCCTCGGCCTTCTCCAGCAACCCACACTCGCTGTCGCTCCAGACCCTGTTCAGCTCGACCGGTCGGGCCCCGTCGAGCACCCGGGCGCGGTCCGCCGCCCCGAACCGGCGCGCGTCGTACGCCTCGTCCTCCATCGTGGCCAGCACCGGCACGCGCATCCGTACGAGCTCCGCGAGAACCGCCGGGGTCAGCCCGTACTCGCCCAGGTGGCCGCCCAGGTCGTCCAGCCACAGGACACAGCCCGCCGCGCCCCGTCCCCGTACCACCGCCGGAAGACCGCGCAGGTCCGTCCCGGGCGACGGCGCGAACACCCGGGTCGTTCCGGGGAGCTTCGACGCCAAGGCGGCCCACGCCGTCCGGGTCTTGCCCGAGAGCGGCGCCCCGGTCACCACCACCAGACCGCCCTCCCGGGCCGCCTCACGGACCCGGTCGCCCAACTCGCGGTCGCAGTCCCGCTCCACGTACGGCGGCAGCGGTGACTCACCGGGCAGCCGACGGGTTTGGCGCACGCCCAAGGCGATCGGGTCGGCCGTGTCCAGCTGCGGCCAGTCGGCGACCGGCGGCAGGGTGGAGTGCGGCGGCTGCGCGTAATAGGTGTGTACTCCGCCGGAGAAGGTATCGGCCTGGACGACCGGGGCGTGGAAGGTGCCGTCCTGGACGGAGTTGGCCGTGGCTCTGGTGGAGGGGCCGGACGGAGCGTGGGCGGGTGCCCGGACACCGTCGGCCTCGCGTGCCTGCTCGTCCTCGGTGAAGGCTTCGGCGATGGCTTGCAGCTCCTCGTAGACGGAAGGCGCCGTGCGCTTCACTTCGATCAGGAGCTCGTGTACGGCGCTCGGCGTGCCCGTGTCCTCACCACGGAGGCGTATCCCCCACAGGTCGTCGAACCGCACCTCCAGAAAGGTGTTCCGGGCGCCCCGCAGTGCCTCGGACATGAGCCGGTAAGCGCTCTGGTCGGGGCTCCCGATGATCCGCGCCACCGTCAGAGCCAGCGTCCTCAACTCGGCGTCCACACCCGTCCCCCACCCCTCGTACGGTCCCTCAGGTCACCGTACTAACCCGCACGCCCCTCCGCCGCCACGATCGCGTCCCGGTAGACCCGGGCCGCCGCGCGCAGAGCTGTCTCCGGGTCGGTGCCGTCGGCCTCGGCGCGTACGGCCAGAGCCAGGAGCTCGTAGCCGATGGTGTCGCCGGCGGGCAGCGGGACGGTGAGGCCGGCCGTGCGGGCGCGGCTGCCGAGCTTCGCGGCGAGGGCCAGGCCGGGCTGGCCGAGAGGGACGCCCTCGGTGACCGACGTGCGCTGCTTCTCGATCGCCTTCGTGCGGAGCCAGTGCGCGTGGACGTCCTCCGGGGTCTCGGCGCTCTCGTCGCCGAAGACGTGCGGGTGGCGGTGGACCAGCTTCTCGACGAGGCCGCCCGCCACGTCGTCCACGTCGAACGGCTCCTCGGGATCCTCCTGCGCGATGCGCGCGTGGAAGACGACCTGGAGCAGGACGTCACCGAGCTCCTCGCGCAGCTCGGTCCGGTCGCCGTCCTCGATCGCCTCGACCAGTTCGTACGCCTCCTCGATGGCGTACTTCGCGAGGCCCTGGTGCGTACGTTGCGAGGTCCAGGGGCACTCGCGGCGGATCCGGTCCATGATCTGGACCAGGTCCAGGAGGCGGGCGCCGGGCAGGTCGTACGAGCCGGGGAGCAGCTCCAGGTCCGGCATGGCGACCCGGCCGGAGCCGCCGAGCCGGGCCAGGCCGTCGGTCAGGCGGCCGTCGCCCTCGCCGCCGACCAGGACCACGACCGTGCGGCCGCCCGCGCAGGCGGCGACCAGCTCGTCGGCGGAGGGTGCCGCGTGCTCGGCGTGGACGCCGGCCTCGCGGAGGTAGGGCAGCTGCGGGTGGTCCGGGTCTCCGCACACGACCTGGTCGGCGGCGTGCAGCGTCTGCCAGGCCGGCCAGGAGAGCAGGCCGGGCGCGACCCGGTGGCTGGCGGTGAGCAGGACGATCCGGCCGGGTTCGTCGGCGTGGTCGGGAGCTTCAGCGTTCACACCGCCCGAACCTACCGCCCGGCCCGCCACCGCGGTCAGGAGCCCCGGTCAGGCGCCCGCCTCCGGCTCCTGCGGAGCGAACTCGGTGACCTGGCTGATCCACGGGGCCCGGTAGTTGCCGAGCTGCATCTTCTGGTCGTCCCAGGCGCCGAACCGCGGGTTGACGTCGATGTCCAGCTGCTTCGACGCCTTGGTCAGCGCCTCGCCGACGACCTGCTGTCCTTCGGGCGTGCCGAGGTCCGCGCCGAGCGCCTTGGCGAGCTTCGGCAGCAGCACCTCCTGGCGCATGTCGCCGTCGATCTGGTCCGGGGCGACCCAGCGCTGCTGGAGCATCATCGCCCGCAGCTGCTCCTCGCCGCCCGCCTGGGCGCGGCTCGCGGTCCGGGCCTCCTGGATCTCCTTGCGGGTGACGGTGACCCCGGCGTCCTCGGCGGCCTGGTCCAGGATCCGGCCGAAGATCAGCCCGTGCAGCTTGGCGCGGCCCAGCTGGCCGGACTTGTTGACCAGCTGCGCCGCCTCCGGCGAGCTCTCCTGGGCGGCGCGGACGTCGGCCGCCTGGGCCTGGACCGCCGAGACCTCGATCCGCTCGCCGCCCACGACGGCGGCGGCACCGGGGTGGGCCTCGTTGCCGCAGGCGGCCAGGAGTGGAGCCGCGAGGAGCGTGGCGGCGGAGACGGCGAGCGCGGTGCGACGACGGCGGTGCAAAGGAGCCTCCCGTGGAGAGTTTGTGCATCGGTGCACAAGCCTTGCGGTGACCGATGTTAGGCAGTGGTGGTGATCAGTGCCACTGATTCGACCAACGATTCGGGAGGAGTTGGGGATGTGGGGCGGCCGTACCCCTGGAATCAGCCGCCCCGGACGTCCTGCTGGTGGATGAGGCGGCGGCGCAGGTCGACGGGGAGCGGATGGTGCGGACCGTACGTGCGCTCCGCGTCGTACAGCAGCGCCTGGAGCTGCGCGCGGCCCGCCGTGTGGTCGCCGACCGCGAGCAGGAGCTGTCCGATGCGGTGGCGGATGTCGAGGGCCCGGCCGGGGTCGGTGGTGACGGGTCCGTAGGCGTTCTCGTAGTACGGGAGGACCGCGCGGTACTCGCCGAGCGCGGCCGTGGCCTCGCCGAGCTGCTCCAGGCACTGGGCTGCGTCGTAACGGAACTGGAGGACCTGGATGTCGGCCGGTCCGGTCTCGGCGGTGCGGTCCTCCGCCAGGCGCCGCAGCTCCGGGAGGGCGCGGCGGTACTGCCCGTCGTCCATCAGCGTCGCCGCGTACTGCTTGCGCAGGATGCGGACGACCGGCGAGTGCCCGCCGTGCTCGGCGGCGGCCGCCGGGAGGATGGCGCCGAGGATGTCCACGGCCTGGGTGATCCGGCCCTCGCCGAGCAGCTTCTTGACCTCGTCCACGGCCCGCGCGACGTCCGGCCGGGCGGGCGGCGGGGTGAAGTCGGCCGGCGCGGTGAGCGGCGGAGGCGGGGAGAGGAGTGAGGCGACGGCGGGCCAGGGGGTGGTGCGGGCCGGGGACTGCGGTGGTACGGGGAGGGCTGCGGGGACGGGCGGGGCGGCAGGGATGGCGGTGGCGCGGTCCGGCCAAGGGGCGTGCGGGCGCAGGAAGGGGCGGGTCGGGTCGAGAGGGCCGGCGGGCGTGCCGTGTCCGGGCAGCAGCGGGGCCAGCTCCTCGTACACCTCCTGCGCGGAACCGGGCCGCTCCTGCGGGTCCTTGGCGAGCAGCCGCAGCACGAGCGCCTCCAGCGCGGCGGGCACCTCCGGGCGGGCCTGGCGGACCGGTACCGGGGCTTCGTAGAGGTGGCGGTGCAGGACGCCGAGCGCGGTGGACCCGGCGAACGGCACGTCACCGCTGAGCAGTTCGTGCAGGACCACACCGAGCGCGTACAGATCGGTGTACGGGCCGACCGCACCGCCCATCGCCTGCTCGGGAGCCATGTAGGCCGGCGAGCCGATCGGTGAACCGGTGTGCGTGAGGCGGGTGGTGTCCGTGTCGAGGACGGAGGCGACGCCGAGGTCGAGCACGGTGACGGTGCCGTCGGGCCGGACCATCACGTTCCGCGGCTTCAGGTCGCGGTGGACGATCGGCACGGCGTGCACCGCGCTCAGGACGGCACAGAGCTGCGCGGCCACCGCGACGGCCCAGGGCCAGGGGTACGGGTCCTGCTCGGCGAGGTGGTCGCCGAGGTCGGCGCCTTCCACGTACTGCATGACGAGATAGAGGTCGTCGCCGTCGCTGCCGGCGTCGTGGACGGTGACCAGGCCCGGGTGGTCGACCTGCGCGGTGACCCGGCACTCGCGGACGAACCGGCGGCGCAGCTCGTCGGCGGCGTCGCTGCCGGTGGGCCCGGCGACCCGGTCCGGTCGCAGCAGCTTGACGGCGACGCGGCGGTCCAGGCGCTGGTCGTACGCCGTCCACACCTGGCCCATGCCGCCCTGGCCGAGGATGGTGGCCAGCTCGTACCGCCCGGCGATGACCCGGTTGCTCACCGGCCTTCGCCCTCCTTGCGGAGGTAGTCGCTCAGCTCGTCCAGCTCGGCCCGGACCTGGTCGAGGCGCTGGGGCGCGGGCTTGGGCGGCTGTGTGTCGACGGCGTACGGGTTCGGGGTGGGCGGCGGCGTCGGGTGCTGCTGGACGGGCGCCTGGTTCTGGACCTGGGCGGGCGGGTGCTGGTGGACGACCGGTCGGTACGGGGCCGTCGCCGAGCCGGACATGGGCCGCTGGGTGTCGTAGGGTCCGGGCGCCGCGAAGTGCCGCGTATCCATGATCAGGTAGTACGTGATGACGCCGGCCAGGATCGCTATGAGCCACCCCATCCCGATCAGCGCCTGGGCGTCCGTCATCTTTTCCTCCTCGGGCAGGGCCGCGAAGAACGCGAACAGGCCGATGGTGAGGACCACCGTGACCGCGAACAGCCACCAGTCACGGGCCTTGCGGGTGACGATCGCGAGCCTCAGCATCGCCACCCACCCGAGGAACCCGCAGCTCAGCACGGTCAGCACAACAAAGATCGCGCGCAGCGTGGTGAGCGTCCCCGAGGACGGCCGGGACGTCGGCGGCTGCTGCGGCGGATAGCCGTAGCCGTGCATGTGCTGCTCCTGGGAGGCGTACGAGAGTCGGGCGGGTGCGGTGAGCGTATGCGGTGAGCGTATACACCGCCGCCGACAGTCCGTCCCCCCTTGTGCTCAACCGTTGCCGAGGAGGTCACCGGGGCGTGACCGTACCGTCCGTCAGCCCGTCGTACATCCCCCTCACCAACTGTCCGCCGAGCCGTCCCGGCGTCCGCAGAGCGTTCTCGAACGCGGTGAGCGCGCGGAACTGTTCGCCGTGCCGCCGCTGTTCGGCCAGCGGCAGCCGGGGCAGCTGGAGGCGGCGGACGTCCAGCCGGGCGGCGGTGGAGGCGTAGCTGCCGGCCTGCCGGTGGTTGGCGGTGCCCGGCGATTCTCGCGACGGTCGCGGCGCCTTGGTGAGCGATGGCCACCAAGGCGTTCTGCATGTCGATGACGAGGCGGGCGGAGGTGTGCGGCACGGGCCGACACGCTGGCGCCGACGGACCGGCGGCACAACGGAGTTCGGTACCGCGGCCCTCGCGGTCAGGGCCGCCGGCCCGCGCCGCGGTTACGTACCGCTGTCACCGCCGCCCTCTCACACCCGGTGCCGCACCCACACATTCGGCTCGGCGTAGACGGCGTACCCGTGCGCGGGTGAACAGTGCACCGGCACCAGCGCGCCAGGCACCTCCACCGGACCCTCCGTGTCGAACGGCAGCCCGGTCCACGCGCGCCACTGCTCCAGCGTCCCGCTCACCGTCATCGAGACCGGGGCCACCGAGTCGATGACCCCGCCCGCGCGGACGTGGACCCGCAGCCACGGGTCCTCGGGCAGTCCGTCCTCGGGCCGGGTGAGCCGGGCGTACTCCGCCATCGGCAGCGCGGCCCGCAGGTGCTTGCCGCTCGGCCGCACCGGAGCGACGACCTCACCGAAGCCGAGCCGTCCCGCGTTCTCCCGCATCGCGGCCAGCATCCGGCCCGAGATCCCCTGGCCCTGGTTGCCGGTGGCCACGGTGATCTCGATGGCGCTGACGGTGTCGGGGGTCCGGCCCCGCCGCAGGTCCGAGAACGCCCAGAGCAGCGTCCGGTCCCAGCCGCCGACGGGGAGGTTGGCGCGCCCGGGGGCGTTCAGCTCGAAGGGGACGCTGTAGGCGCGGGCGACCACGCCGCCGTCCGGGTCGGTGGCGACCAGGACGAACTCCGGGAACTCGACGGCAATCCGCGAGAAGTTCGCCCAGCCGACGATGTCCTCCAGGACGAACTCCGGCCAGGTGTCCGGCATCCGGTCGAGCGCATCGGCGAGTTCGGGGCGCTCGGCGAGCGTGGTGATGTGCAGCTTCATGAGCCGACCCTAGGCACGTCTCACCAGCTGTGACCAGGGATTTTCCGCGTACGAGCAGGGGTGAGGCCGCACCTCGGCCGACCGTCCGCCGGGCCCTCCGCTCCGGGAACCGTGAAAGGTCCATGCCGCGTCCCCACCCGTGACGTCCTCCCCGTGCGTTCCCGGGTCTTCGGCTCCGGCGACGACAGGAAGAGCAGCGGCATCCCCACCAACACCGTCCGCGGCCCCAACCTGAGCGGTGACCACCTCGGCGACGCGGGCGCCGGCGGCGGCCAGTTGGCGAAGGGCCACTGCATCACGTCGACCGCCAAGGAGGTCGCCTGCGCCTCGCCGGTTCCGACGCCTTCAAGGTGCTGGACCTCGTCAAGGAGAAGGAGGAGTGCCCGGCGGTGGCGACGGAGCCGCGCAGCTGATGATGGCGACGGGCCGGCCGTACAACGTGATCCGCGGCGGCAAGGTCCAGGAGTCGCGGGACGGCGAGGGCCACGGGCGGGCCGTGGCGCTCACCGGACGGTGGCTCAGCCGCCGCACTGGGCGAGCATGGCCTGCTTGTCCGGCGCGGTGACGGGCAGGTCGTACTTCAGCGAGACCTGCGCGAACCGCACCGCGTACGAGCAGCGAATCGGCTTGTACGGCGGCAGCCAGGCGGCCGGGCCGGAGTCGCGCTTGGCACTGTTGGCCGGGCCGTCCACCGGCAGGAGGTTGAGCGGGTCGTTGGCGATCTGCTGCCGCTTGGTCTCGTTCCAGCGGGCCGCGCCCATCTGCCAGTTGTAGGACAGCGGCATCACATGGTCGATCTGCACCTTGGTCGCCTGCTGCTTGCGCCAGTCGATGGACTTGCCGGTGTAGGGGTCCTTGAGCTTCAGCGAGACGACGACGCAGTTGGAGCCCGACCGGTGCTCGATGTCCTTGCCGTCGCGGGCGAGGAGGTCGTTACGGGTGTCGCAGCCGTTCCGGGCGAGCGGGATGCCGTCGATCCCGTCCTTCCACGCGGACCCGAACTCGCTCCGCTCGTAGCCGGTCTTCGGGCCGCGCCCCTTGGTGGCGACCTTCTCGATGACCTTGCGCGCGGCGGCCCGGTCGGCGTCGCTGGTAAGGGGCGCCAGGCCCGGCTTCGTACCGTCGGGGTTGTCCAGCGGGCTGACACCGAAGCCCTTGGCGGACTGCGCACCACCACCGTTCGCACCGCCACTCGCGCTGCCGCCGCTCTCCGCCGCGAGGTCGTCGGGGTCGCAGCCGGCCAGAGCGAGCACGACGAGGGCGCTGAGGGCGGGCAGGGCTGCTGCTCGGTACGTACGGGGAGATATCACGTGAAGCCATCCTGACGGGGAGAAAGCCGAACGCCGAGAATCTTATGGGCGTCTTCCCCGTCGGCGGGGCTTTCATGACTGGTCTTCAGCCCGTCCGGCCGCAGGCGCCTGGTACTCGGCTTCAGCCCGTTCGGGCTGCGGGGCCGCGTCCTGGCCTTCAGTCGGTTCCGGTTTCGGGGCGGCGTCACAGCCTTCAGCCCGGAGGGCCGGAGAACCGCCGCGACGGCTGACGGGACCGTCCCCTAGGCTGCCTCGCATGGGCGTTTCCTGAGCGACGAACGAGGTCCCGCAGCGGGACCGGAGGCAGCCCGGCGGCGACCGCCGGGCCTCATTTGTACGCCCACACCCTCACTCAGGAGACCCGGCCATGCCGCACGCCCACCCCACCCCTCGCACACCCCTCCCCGCCGACGCCCTGAACCGCCGCATCGAGCTGCTGCGCTCGACGGCCGAGGCCGACCTCCGGATCGACGGCGTCCTCCTCTACGGCTCCTGGACGCTCGGTGAAGCCGACGCCCACTCGGACCTGGACGCCTGCCTGTACGTACGGGAGGAGGACGTCGACGCCTTCGAAGGGCGGGAGTTCGTGGAGCGGCTGGCTCCGCTGAAGCTGGCGTACACCAACATGTACGGCATCCTCGCCGTGGTCTTCGAGGACCTGATGCGCGGCGAGTTCCACGTGGAGCCGGCCGGCCCCGGCATCGCGGAGATCGCCACCTGGCGCGGCCAGGTCCACCTGCCGCGTCCCGAGGCGGCCGTGCTCCTGGACCGCACCGGCCACCTCACCACCGCCGCCCGCGAGTTGGCCGCCTTCAGCCCGCCGGAGCCGGTGGCCACCGCCCGGCAGCTCACCGACGAACTGGCCAACTGGACCCTGATGCTGGCCCATGTCCAGGCCCGTGGCGAGACGGCCCGCGCCCACCACCTGCTGCACACCGTCATCGCCCCGCTCCAGCTCAAGCTCTGCCGCCTGCTGCGCGGCTCGACCGCCCACTGGCTCACCCCGAGCCGCGCTCTGGAGACGGACCTGCCGCGCACGGACATCGAGCGGTACGCCACGACGACCGCGCCCCTGACCGATCAGGCGGTCCGCGCGGCGGCCGCGAACAGCGGGCGCTGGACCCGCGACCTGGCGGCCGAGGCGGCGGACCGGTGGGGGACGCGGCTGCCGCTGGGGCTGCACGAGGAGATCGCGGCGGCGCTGGCCCTGGGCCGGTGAGGCCAGCCGGCTCCGGGGGCCGGCTGACCGCGAGACGTCCCGCCCCTACGACCCCAGAATCGTCGTCAGGAACTCGCCCGTCCACGACAGCAGTTCGCGGCCCACCACCGGCTTGCCGCCGATCTTGCCCGTCGTCGGGCGCGGGACCAGGATCTGGTGGGCGGCCGGCTTGATGACCGTCTTCGGGTGGAGGCGCTTCAGGCGGAGTTCCTGGGACTCGCGCAACTCCACCGGCGCGAAGCGGATGTTGGAGCCCTGAAGGACGATCTCGCCGACTCCGCAGGCACGGGCCAGCATGCGGAGGCCGGCCACCAGGAGGAGGTTCTCGACCGGTTCCGGCAGCGGGCCGTAGCGGTCGGTGAGCTCCTCGCGGACCGCGCGGATATCGTCCTCCGAGGTGGCCTGAGCGATCGCGCGGTACGCCTGGAGGCGCAGCCGCTCGCCGGGGGCGTAGTCGTGCGGGACGTGCGCGTCGACCGGGAGCTCGATCTTGACCTCCAGCGGCGGCTCCTCCTCCACGCTGCCGTCCATCTGGGCCCGGTAGTCGGCGACCGCCTCGCCGACCATGCGGATGTACAGGTCGAAGCCGACGCCCGCGATGTGGCCGGACTGCTCGCCGCCGAGCAGGTTGCCCGCGCCGCGGATCTCCAGGTCCTTCATCGCCACGTACATGCCCGCGCCCATCTCCGTGTGCTGGGCGATCGTCGCCAGGCGCTCGTGGGCCGTCTCCGTCAGCGGCTTCTCGGGCGGGTAGAGGAAGTAGGCGTAGCCCCGGTCGCGGCCTCGGCCGACCCGGCCGCGCAGCTGGTGGAGTTGGGAGAGGCCGAAGTTGTCGCCGCGCTCCACGATGAGCGTGTTGGCGTTGGAGATGTCGATGCCGGACTCGACGATCGTCGTGGAGACCAGGACGTCGAACTTCCTCTCCCAGAAGTCCACCACCACCTGTTCCAGGGCCTGTTCGGACATCTGGCCGTGCGCCGTCGCGATCCGCGCCTCGGGAATGATCTCGCGCAGGCGCGCGGCCGCCCGGTCGATGGACTCAACCCGGTTGTGGATGTAGAACACCTGGCCCTCACGCAGGAGTTCACGGCGGACCGCCGCGCCGATCTGCTTCTCCTCGTACGGGCCGACGAAGGTCAGCACCGGATGGCGCTCCTCCGGCGGAGTGGTGATCGTGGACATCTCGCGGATGCCGGTGACCGCCATTTCGAGCGTACGGGGGATGGGCGTCGCGGACATGGTGAGGACGTCGACGTTGGCGCGGAGCTTCTTCAGCTGCTCCTTGTGCTCGACGCCGAACCGCTGCTCCTCGTCCACGATGACCAGGCCGAGGTCCTTGAACTTCGTCTCGGAGGAGAAGAGGCGGTGCGTGCCGATGACCAGGTCGACCGAGCCGTCCTTGAGACCTGCGAGCGTTGCCTTGGACTCCGTGTCCGATTGGAAGCGGCTCAACGCCCTGACGTTGACCGGGAATTGCGAGTAGCGCTCGGTGAACGTGCCGAAGTGCTGCTGGACGAGGAGAGTCGTCGGGACGAGCACCGCCACCTGCTTGCCGTCCTGCACCGCCTTGAACGCCGCCCGGACCGCGATCTCCGTCTTGCCGTAGCCCACGTCACCGCAGACCAGCCGGTCCATCGGGACCGTCTTCTCCATGTCCTCCTTGACCTCGGCGATCGTGGAGAGCTGGTCCGGCGTCTCCGCGTACGGGAAGGCGTCCTCCAGCTCCCGCTGCCACGGCGTGTCCGGCGCGAAGGAGTGGCCGGGGGCCGCCATCCGGGCCGAGTACAGCTTGATCAGGTCGGCGGCGATCTCCTTGACCGCCTTCTTCGCCCGCTGCTTCGTCTTCGTCCAGTCGGCGCCGCCGAGCCGGTGCAGGGTCGGTGCCTCACCGCCCACGTACTTGGTGACCTGCTCCAGCTGGTCGGTCGGGATGTAGAGCCGGTCGCCGGGCTGGCCGCGCTTGGCCGGTGCGTACTCGACGAGCAGGTACTCGCGCGTCGCGCCCTGGACCGTGCGCTGCACCATCTCCACGTACCGGCCCACACCGTGCTGCTCGTGGACGATGTAGTCGCCGGCCTCCAGCGTCAGCGGGTCGATCGTCTTCCTGCGGCGGGCCGGCATCCGGCCCAGGTCCTTGGTGGCGGTGCGCTGGCCGGTCAGGTCGGTCTCGGTGAGCACCGCCAGCTTCAGCGCCGAGTCCACGAAGCCCTGGTCGATCGCTCCGCAGGAGACGTGGACGACGGACGGAGCGATCTCGGCCAGGTCCGGTACGAAGCGGGCCGCGATACCCTCGCCGCCCAGCACCTCGACCGTACGCGTGGCAAGGCCCTGGCCCTCGGTGACGTACACCGTGCGCCAGCCGTCGGCCAGCCAGCCCTTCGTGTCGGCGAGCGCGCGGGCGGTGTCGCCGCGGTACGCCTCCGGCGCGTGCATCGAGAGCTTGAGCGTGTCCTCGTCCAGGTCCGCGTCGTCGGCCGCGAACGGCGAGGTCGACCACCACATCATCCCCAGCTCACGGGCCCGGTCCCGGACGTCCGCGATGCTCCACAGCGAGGCCGCGCCCACGTCGATCGGCGCCTCGCCGTCGCCCGCCGTCGCGGCCCAGGACGCCTGGAGGAACTCCTGGCTCGTGGCGACCAGGTCGGAGGCCCGCGTACGGACCCGCTCCGGGTCGCAGACCAGCGCCATCGAGCCCTTCGGCAGCACGTCGAGCAGCAGCTCCATGTCGTCCACCAGGACCGGGGCCAGCGACTCCATGCCCTCGACCGCGATGCCCTCCGCGATCTTGCCGAGCAGCTCGCCCAGCTCCGGATGCGCCTCGGCGAGGGCCGCCGCCCGCTCCCGTACCTGATCG
The DNA here is from genome assembly GCF_040614075.1 of Streptomyces sp. NPDC006174. Taxonomy (NCBI): domain Bacteria; kingdom Bacillati; phylum Actinomycetota; class Actinomycetes; order Kitasatosporales; family Streptomycetaceae; genus Streptomyces; species Streptomyces sp. NPDC006174. The sequence continues at coordinate 113,107 of NZ_JBEXTJ010000007.1, forward strand.
GTCAGCAGCAGCTCACGGCACGGCGGCGCCCACAGCCCGTGGTCCGCGACCTCCAGGGACCGCTGGTCGGCGATCTTGAAGTACCGGATCTCCTCCACGTCGTCGCCCCAGAACTCCACCCGAAGGGGGTGCTCCTCGGTCGGCGGGAAGACGTCCAGGATCCCTCCGCGTACGGCGAACTCACCGCGCTTCTCCACCAGCTCCACCCGCGCGTAGGCGGCGGCCGCCAGCGCGTCCACCACCTCCCCCAGGTCCGCGTTCTGCCCACTGGTGAGCGAGACCGGCTCCAGCTCGCCGAGCCCCTTGACCTGCGGCTGGAGCACCGAGCGGATCGGCGCCACGACCACCGAGACCGGTCCCGTCTCCGGGTCGTCCTCGCGCGGGTGCGCCAGGCGCCGCAGCACGGCGAGGCGGCGGCCCACCGTGTCCGAGCGCGGCGAGAGGCGCTCGTGCGGCAGCGTCTCCCAGGACGGGAAATCCGCCACCGTGTCCGGCGGCAGCAGCGTCCGCAGCGCGGCGGCCAGGTCCTCGGCCTCCCGGCCCGTCGCCGTGACGGCCAGCACGGTCCGGCCGGTCTGCCGGGCCAGCGCGGCCACGGCGAACGGCCGGGCGCCGGGCGGACCGACCAGGTCGACGTGCATACGGTGGCCGTCGGCGGCGGCCTTCACCGCCTCGGCGATCGCCGGGTCCGTGACCACGACATCCAGCAGACCGTGCAGGCTCATAAGGGCATCCGTCCGGGTCATCAGGTGTTTCAAGGTGTTCCCGGCAGCCGGCTGCTGCCAGGGGCAACGCGAAGAGCCCGACACGTGGGACGAGCCGGGGGTTCCAGCCTACGACCCGGCAGTGACAGCCGCTTCCGCACCGGCCGGTGACGGCCGCTCCCACAGCGCCGCGACGGCCGGCGACCAAGGCGCTTCCGGAGCGTCTCAACGAGGGCTGTGGCGGTGTACCGGGCCGGCCGGCTGGGGAGTCTCTACGCGGTGCCCGTTCGGGCACTCCGGCGGCTACCGGTGGTGGCCGGTGGCCGGCGTACCGGTCCGTCCGTCGCGCCACCACCACCGCTCGTCGCCGGTCGCCCGCCGTTCATCTCCACAGGACGGACAGTTCCGTCGAGGGGCCTCACAGGAGTGATCCCACCGTCTAGTCTGTGGCCGACCATGGCACGAACGGTTTCCGACGGATCACCGGCACAGACACGGTTCCACCAGTTCCACCGGCCGCGACAGCGGACGGCGACCGGCTCCGCGGGGCGATCCCCGGCGGTGCACGGACCCAGACGGACACCAGGTATCGGGTATCGGGGGCGTACGTGGGCGAGAACGAGATGGCGGTTTTCGGTGTCTCCGAGGCCGAGGAAGAGATCTACCGCCACTTCCTGCGCAACCCCTCCGCCGCCGCCGACGACCTCCACCTCCTCCTCCACACCGAGCCCGGCCAGGCCCGCGCCAGGATCGACCGGCTCCGGGAGCTGGGTCTGCTCCGGGTGGAGGACGACGGCCGCCTGATCGCGCCCGTGGACCCCGAGACCGCCCTCTCCCGCCTGGTCGACCTGCGGCTCCACGCACTCCACCAGGAGCTCCAGCGCGTCACCCGATCGCGGCACGTCATTGATGGTCTACGCGCGGAGCAGGGCGCGCGTACGCCGCCTCCGCAGGGCATCGAGCAGCTGGAAGGGCTCGCCCAGATACGTAACCGGATCGACGACCTCGCCTTCTTCGCCCGGGACGAGATCCTCTCCGTGGAGCCGTACACCCGGCTCTCACCGGAGAACATCGCCCGCTCCCGACCGCTGGACCTGCGCTGCCTCAGACGCGGCGTCCGGATCCGCAACGTCGTCTCCGCCGTCGCTCTCAAGGACCCGCCGACCGCCGCCTACCTGCGCGAGCTGTCCGAGCACGGCGCGTCGATCCGGGTCACGGCGGACACCACGGAACGGCTCCTGGTCTACGACCGCCGCGCCGCCCTCGTACCGCTGGACCCGCGCGACACCTCCCGCGGCGCGTTACTCGCCCACCGCAGCGGTCTGGTCACCAACATCATCGCGCTGTTCGAGAAGATCTGGGACCAGGCCGAGGAGCTGCCCACCGTCGACGGCGGCCGCGGCGCGGAGCGCGAAGGCCTCTCCGCCATGGAGCGGCGCGTCCTGCTGGCGATGTGCACGGTCGGCAAGGACGAGGCCGGGGCCCGTGAGCTGGGTGTGTCCGTACGGACCTACCGGCGGCACGTCGCCGAGCTGATGCAGACCCTCGGCGCGGCCAGCCGCGCCCAGGCCGCGCTGCTGGCCCGTGAGCGCGGCTGGATCTGACGTACGGAGCCCGGGTCCGGTCAGAACTCCTGCGTCCACCCTCGCAGCGCCGCGTCCGCCAGTACGCAGGAGACCGCCCGCCGCACCGCCGGCGCGTCCGTCGACCCGGCCAGCTCGACCCGCAGCACCACCCGGTCCTGGCCCACCTCCGGATGGCAGGACCAGTGTCCTGGGAGCAGCCCGAGGAGCCGTACGACGGTGGTCCAGCCGGTCGGAGCGGCCCGGTCGCGGCGTACGAGGACGACGGCGGCGACCCCGCCGGGGCCGGGCGGACCCGGCGTCACGACCCCGCCTCCCGGCCGCCGCCATGCCCGGTGTCCCTACGCCGGCCGCCGCCCAGCACCTGCCGGGCCGCCGCCGCCAGTGCCGTGATTGACGAGGACGATGGCGGTGCGGGGCGAGCGACGCGGCTTCGGGTGGGGCGAAGTCCTGTACACGTTGTCCCCTTTCGGCGATGGGTCCATGCCGGGGTGGGTCCCGGTAGGGACGACGATGCCGGCGCGGAGCGGGGACGCAGAGGTGCAGCCGTGTCAGCTTGCTGCACACAGCTGCGGCCGCCCGTGCCCCAAGCCGACAGGGCCCGCCGTGACCGGCGGGCCCTGTCGGGGAACGAGGCGGAGAACGGATTCGGCCCCGGGGCGTTTGGAGGAACGCCCCGGGACCTGCCGGTCATCCTACGGTGAACACCGGTCGGCCAGAGGCCTGTTCAGGAGCCTGTTCAGCGGCCTGCACAGGGACCAGCGGCCTGGCGCGTGGTGGCTCAGCCGTCCGTCGCGATGGCGTTGAGGACGTTCATCCGGCCGGCCCGGAAGGCCGGGACGAGTGCGGCGAAGAGTCCGACCAGCGCCGAGCAGGCGAAGACCGTGAGGATCGTCGGCCACGGGATCTCCAGGACCTCCAGGCCCTCCAGGGCCAGCAGCTTCTGCGCCGCCGTGCCCCAGCCCATGCCGAGGCCCAAGCCGAGCAGAGCACCGAAGAGCGCGATGACCACGGACTCCAGGCGGATCATGCGGCGGAGCTGGCGGCGGGAGAGGCCGATGGCCCGCATCAGGCCGATCTCGCGGGTCCGCTCGACCACGGAGAGGGCCAGGGTGTTCACCACACCGAGCACCGCGACGATGATCGCGAGCGCGAGCAGACCGTAGACGATGTTGAGGAGCTGGCCGACCTGGCTCTTCAGGTCCTCCTTGAAGTCGGCCTGGTTCTGCACCTTGTAGACCGGATACTCGACGAGCGCGCTCTTGAGGGCCGCGTACGCCTCCTTCTCCTTGCCCTCCTCGGCCTTGCCGAACATCGCCACGTTCTGCGGCATCCGGTCGGCCGGGATGTAGGAGGTCGCCGTGGTCATGTTGGTGTACATCGCGCCGCGGTCGATGTTGGTGTCGTCGGAGGTGATGGCCGCGACCTTCAGCTTCGCGCTCTGCCCGGACGTGAACGCCACGGTGAGCGTGTCGCCGACCTTGACCCCGTGCTTCTCGGCGTAGTCCTCGCCTACGGACATGGCGTTCTTGTCGTAGGCCTTCGCGAGGTCGCCGGAGAGGGCGGTGCGGCGGACGTCCTGCTGGTACGTCGGGTCGGTGGCGGTGATGCCCTCGTCGACCGTCCTGCCGTTCGGAGCGGTGATCTTCGCCTTGAGGTAGGTGTAGTCCGTCATGTGCTCCAGGCCGGGCACGGCGTGCAGCGCCTTGGCGGCCTGGGGCACGATCGGCCGGCCCGCGCCGCTGTCCTGGACGATGAAGTCCGCGCCGACCGACTTGTCGAGCTCCTCGGTGGCCGAGGCCACCATGGAGGACCCGACGACGGAGAGGCAGGCGACCAGAGCGAGGCCGATCATCAGGGCCGCGCCGGTCGCTCCCGTACGCCGTGGGTTGCGCAGCGCGTTGCGCTCGGCCAGCCGGCCGACCGGGCCGAAGAGCCGCAGGACGACCACGCTGAGGGCCCGGACGACGACACCGGCCAGCAGCGGGCCGATCACGATGAAGCCGATCAGGGTCAGCAGCACACCGACGGCGAGGAGCCCCGAGCCTTCGGTGGCCTTGTCGGCCTGCGTCGTCGCCCAGAGAGCGGCGGCGCCGGCGCCGGTGAGGACCAGGCCGATCCCGGCCCTGACCCAGCCGGAGCTGCCGTCGGCCGGTGTCCCGGCGTCGCGGAGCGCGGCCATCGGAGAGACCTTGCCGGCCCGGCGGGCCGGGATGTACGCGGCGAGGACGGTGACGACGACACCGAGCGCGAGGCCGATGACCGGCGTCGTCCAGGCGACGGTGAGGTCCCTGGTGGAGAGCTCCATGCCCACGGCGCCCATCAGCTTCATCAGCCCGACGGCGAGACCGATACCGGCGGCGACACCGAGGACCGAGCCGACGATGCCGAGCAGGACCGCCTCCAGCAGCACGGACCGGTTGACCTGCTTGCGGCTGGAGCCGATGGCCCGCATCAGGCCGATCTCGCGGGTCCGCTGGGCGACCAGCATCGAGAAGGTGTTGACGATGAGGAAGATGCCGACGAGGAAGGCGATCCCGGCGAAGCCGAGCATCGCGTACTTCATGACGTCCAGGAAGGCGCCCATCTCGTTCTTGTTGGCGTCGGCGGCCTCCTGCTGGGTCTGCAGCTTGTAGGCGGCGGAGCCGTCGAGAACGGCGGCCACGTTCTTCTTGAGCTGCGTGTCGCTGACGCCGTCCTCGGCGGTCACCAGGATCTGCGTGAAGACGTCGGGGCCGCCGAGAAGGTGGGTCTGGGCGGTGGCGGTGTCGAGGTAGACGACGGCCGCACCCGGGTTGGTGACGGTGAAGGACGCGATGCCGCTGATCTTCGCCTTGATGTCACCGGTGGCGGCGATGGTGCGCAGCTCGTCGCCGAGCTTGAGCTTGTGCTTCTTCGCGGTGTCGCCGTCGATCATCACCTCGGTGGGGCCACGGGGTGCGTGTCCGGAGGTGATCTCCATCGACCGCAGGTCGTTCTGCGTCCAGTTGCTCGCGATGGTGGGCGCGCCGGTCTCGGAGCCCATGTTCTTGTTCTTGCTGTCGACGACGGTGACCGCCATGGAGAAGGCGGCGCCCTCGGCCTTCTTCACCCCGTCGGCCTGCTCGACCCGCTGGACGAGCGAGGCCGGCAGCGAGGCGGGCTTGCCGTCGGCGGACTGCTCGTCGGCCTCCTCGGCGGCCTTCGGGCTGACCGTGACGTCCGGCGAGGAGATGGCGAAGAGCTTGTCGAAGGTGGTGTTCATCGTGTCGGTGAAGACGAGCGTGCCGCAGACGAACGCCACGGAGAGCAGCACCGCCACCGCGGAGAGGGCCATCCGGCCCTTGTGCGCGAAGAAGTTGCGCATCGAGGTCTTCCAGACAGTCATGACGTCCGCCCACGTGCGTCGAAGTTCTTCATGCGGTCGAGGACCTGCTCCGCGGTCGGGTTGAGCATCTCGTCGACGATGGAGCCGTCGGCGAGGTAGAGCACCCGGTCCGCGTAGGAGGCGGCGACGGGGTCGTGCGTGACCATGACGATGGTCTGGCCCAGCTCGTCAACCGACTTGCGGAGGAAGGAGAGGACTTCGGCGCCGGCCCGTGAGTCCAGGTTTCCGGTCGGCTCGTCACCGAAGATGATCTCCGGCCGGGCGGCGAGCGCCCTGGCGACCGCGACGCGCTGCTGCTGGCCGCCGGAGAGCTGGGTGGGCCGGTGCTTGAGGCGATCGGCGAGCCCGACGGTCTCCACGACCTGCTGGAGCCAGGCGGCGTCCGGCTTGCGGCCCGCGATGTCCATCGGCAGCGTGATGTTCTCCAGCGCGTTGAGCGTCGGGAGCAGGTTGAACGCCTGGAAGATGAAGCCGATCCGGTCGCGCCGGAGCTGGGTCAGCTTCTTGTCCTTGAGCTTGGTGATCTCGGTCTCGTCGAGGAAGATCTCGCCCGACGTCACCGTGTCGAGACCGGCCAGGCAGTGCATCAGCGTCGACTTGCCGGAGCCGGACGGACCCATGATCGCCGTGAACTGCCCACGGGCGATGTCCACATCGACATGGTCGAGCGCGACGACCCGGGTCTCCCCGCTGCCGTATGCCTTGACGACCTGCCGCGCTCGCGCCGCGACGGCCGTACGCCCTCCAGTGCCCCCGTGCCTGGGAATGGTTACAGCCGTTGTCACGGTATGTCTCCTACGTCGGTTGATGACTGGACGTCCATGTCGGCGGATGACTGGACGTCTGTGTCGGCGGATGACTGGGCGTCCGCGTCGGCGGACGACTGGACGCCGTCGGTCGTCGAGCACGTGCCAAGTCTGGGTTCAACAAGCTGTCCGGCGCGATGGTGCCCAGCGCAGTCTTGAGGTGGGGTTTTCCCCACCTTTCCCCCTGCTGCGGGCCGCAGGTGCGACGTAAGAACAGGTTAAGGAAAGCCCCTCACCGTCCACGTCCTCCGCCGGGAGGAAGTGGCCCTGGCCACTATGAGGGGGTGACCCCTAGGGGGAGTCGTCCTCCGGAGGGAGGCGGCCTCAGGGTCCGCCTCCGGGAACCACGACCGGAGGCGGTGCGTCCACCCGGGACAAGATCACCGACGCGCCCGAAAGGACCAGGACATGACCGTCACCCGCTACCTCCACCTCGTCCGCCACGGCGAGGCGACACCCGACGAGAGCGGCCTGACGGAGAACGGCCGCCGCCAGGCCACCCTGCTCGGCCACCGCCTCACGGACGTCCCTTTCACGGCCGTCCACCACGGCCCGCTCCCCCGAGCCGAGGAGACCGCGCGCCTGATCGGCGACGAACTGACGGACGTCCCGCTCCACCGCACCGAACTCGCCGGCGACTACGTGCCGCACCTACCGAGCCGGGACGAACTCCCGCCGGAGTCCGCCGACTTCTTCCTCCGCTTCCTCGAAGGAGCCGGCGAGGAGCAGCGGGAGCAAGCCCCGCCCTGGCCCGCCGGGCACTGGAGCGGTTCACCGGCCCGGTCGACGGCGAGGAGGACCGCCACGAACTGGTCGTCACTCACAACTTCCTGGTCGCCCGGCTCGTCCGCGACGCCATGTACGCCCCCAAGTGGCGCTGGCTCGGCCTCAACCACGCCAACGCGGCCCTGACCGTCATCCGGTATCCGCCCGACCGGCCCGCCTCCGTCCTGTTGACCAACGACATGCGCCACCTCCCCGCCGACCTGCGCTGGACCGGCCTCCCACCCGTGCCGCACCTCTGAGCCCGGCCGCCTCCGCAGCCACGACCTCGCCCGAACGCCCCCACGCCACCGCCCGGGATGAGACAGTGCCCCGGGAGATACGTGCATAGGGAAGGAAAACCGGTGGGCGGCACGGAGGCCAGGGACGATACGAGCGGTACGGACGGTACGGGGGCCAGGAGCGGCACGGGCGGCATGGGCGGCACTGAGCCCGATACGCAAGGAACGGCCGAACCGGGCGCATCCGCCGCTCTCACCACCCCGCGCGGCCGCCGTCCCGTCGTCGCGGCCCTCATGCTCGGCATGGCGCTGGCCGCCATCGACGGCACCATCGTCTCCACCGCCGTACCGCAGATCGTCGGCGACCTCGGCGGGTTCACCGTCTTCTCCTGGCTCTTCTCCGGCTACCTGCTCGCCGTCACCGTCACGCTTCCGGTGTACGGCAAGCTCTCCGACACCTTCGGCCGCAAGCCGGTCCTGATCGCCGGGATCATCCTCTTCCTCGTCGGCTCGCTGCTCTGCGCCGCCGCCTGGAACATGGGCGCGCTCATCGCCTTCCGTATCGTCCAAGGTCTCGGCGGCGGCGCTCTCCAAGGCACCGTCCAGACCATCGCCGCCGACCTCTACCCACTGGAGGAACGCCCGCGCATCCAGGCCAGGTTGTCCACCGTCTGGGCCACCTCGGCGGTGGCCGGGCCGGTGGTCGGCGGGCTGCTCGCCGGATACGCCGACTGGCGGTGGATCTTCCTCATCAACCTGCCGGTCGGCGCGATCGCGCTCTGGCTGGTCGTCCGCCACCTCCACGAGCCCACACGTCCGCGCCCGAAGACCCGTCCCCGTATCGACTGGGCAGGCGCGCTGGCCGTCTTCGCGACCGGCGCGCTGCTGCTCACCGCGCTCGTGCAGGGCGGCGTCGCCTGGCCGTGGCTCTCGGCGCCCTCGCTCGGCCTGTTCGCGGCGAGCGCGGCGCTGGCGGCTCTGACCGTCGTCATCGAGCGACGCGCGGCCGAACCGATCATCCCTGGCTGGGTCTGGCGCCGCCGCACCATCGCCTCGGTCAACCTGGCGCTCGGCGCGATGGGTCTGCTGATGGTCGCGCCGACCGTCTTCCTGCCGACGTACGCGCAGTCGGTCCTCGGCCTCGGTCCGATCGCCGCCGGTTTCGTGCTCTCCGTCATGACCCTGAGCTGGCCGGTCTCGGCGGCCCTCTCCGACCGGGTCTACAACCGCATCGGCTTCCGCCTCACCGCCATCATCGGCATGAGCGCCGCGCTGTTGATCCTGCTGGCCTTCCCGCTGCTCCCCTACCCCGGCGAACCCTGGCAGCCCGCGCTGATCATGCTGCTCCTCGGCGCGGCGCTCGGCCTCTTCCAACTGCCGCTGATCGTGGGCGTGCAGTCGACGGTGGGATGGGCGGAGCGCGGTACGACGACGGCATCCGTCCTCTTCTGCCGCCAGGTCGGCCAGAGCATCGGCGCGGCCGTCTTCGGCGCGGTGGCGAACAGCGTGCTGGCCGCCCGCCTCCTCGACGCCCCCGTACCCGGCCTCCCCGACGACCTGGACGCGGTCGCTCGTACGCTGGAGGATCCCGGCGCGCTCTCGGCGGCGGCCACGGACCACCTGCGGCGGGCGGTGGACGCGGCGGTGGACTACGTCTACATCGGCGCGGCCGGAGCCGCCGCGCTGGCCCTGCTCGCCCTCGTCGTCCTCGCGCCGCGCCGCTTCCCGGTCATCACCGAGGCGGACGGCAAGCAGGACACCGCCGCCTGAGCCCTGGCGGGTGGTCAGGAGTCCGCGATGTCGAGCGTGACCTCCGACAGCGGACACCCGTGCACGCCAGTACGTAACCGTCGGCCTTCTGCCGCTCCGTGAGGCGGTTCGGCCCGCTCTGTGCGACCTCGCCGCGCCTCAGCCGCACCATGCAGTCGCCGCAGTTCCCCACGGTGCAGGAGTACGGCATCGGCAGCCCGGCGGCCAGGCCCGCGTCCAGGAGCGTCTGGCCCGGCTCCACGACCGCCGTGCCGACGGGCTCGCCGTCCCGCTCGACCGTCATCCGCCGCGGCACGGTGGTCCCGGGACCGGTCTCCGTACCGCCGGTGTAGCGCTCGTGGTGCACCTGCCCGTCCGGCACCGCGAGCCCGGCAAGGACCTCCCGGACGAGGGCCGTCAGCGCCTCCGGCCCGCAGACGTAGTAGTGGGCGTCCCGGGCCGGAGGATTTCGCGTCCCGCAGGAGGCCCCTCATGCCGTCGGCCGACCGTCGTCTCCAACCACGTCGCAACCCCCGCGCCTCACAGGCCGCTGGACCGCTCCGGAGCCGCCACCTCCGCCCACACCGTCTTCCCGATCGGCTGCCGCGGCTCCCAGCCCCACCGCGACGCCAGGCACTCCACCAGGAACAGCCCGCGACCCGACTCCCGGTCGGCCGGCGGCAGCACCGCCTCCTCGGGCGTCCGGCCGAGCCGCGCGTCCGAGACCTCGATACGGAACCGGCTCGCCGCCCCCTCGTAGTCCACCCGCACCGCGAACTGCCGACCCGGCAGCCTACCGTGCCGCACCGCGTTGGCGGCCAGCTCCGCCACCACCAGCGCCACGGTGCACGACACGTCCGCCATCGGCCCGAACCCCCACTGCCCCAACTGCCGCACCACGGCGTGCCGCGCCTCCTGCGCGCCCTGCGGCGTGGACGGGAACTGCCGGGACAGCGAGCCGTACCCGTTGCCGTTCAGCCCGAAGCCGCGCGGGATCGGCGGGTCCTCCTGTCGCCCGTCGGTCTCCGTCGCCGCCGTCGTCCTCTTGCCGCTCATGCCGGTCATCCGCTCGCTCGACGCTCCTCACGTCACCCACACGAGCGGGTTCCGTGACGTTCCGTACTCAAGAGTCGGCCGTCCGCCCTAGCCTCGGAAGGTGACAGCGCCTTACCTCGCAGGCCGTAAGGAACGGAAGTGACGCCGTGGCCAGAGCAATTGACCCGCAGTCCTCGATGGCCGCCCTCTTCGGCACCCGTGTGCGCAAGCTCCGCGAGGCGGCCGGACTCACCCAGACCGAAGTGGGCGTCCTCACGCACGTGGTCGGCAGCCGCATCAACCAGATCGAGCGGGCGACCGGCGCGAAACCGACGCTGGAGCTGACGCGGCACCTGGACCGTGAACTGGTGGCGGACGACCTGACCGCCGCCGCCTGGCGCAGCAGCAGCCACAGCAACCAGGAGGGCGGCAACTGCGTGCAGGTGGCGGACGGATTCTCCGGCGTCGTCCCCGTCCGTGACAGCAAGAACCCGGGCGGTCCGGCCCTCGTTCTCTCCGCCACGGCCTGGACCGCGTTCATCAGCGGGATCGCCACCCGCTGACCGCTGCTCGCCGTGCGCTCCGGTCCGGGATGTGTCCGTGGCCGGCGCCGGCAGGCTGGTGTGCGACGACGCGGAATCGTCTACGGGAGGTGGATCATGGTCGACAGATTCACGGACGGGCTCCTGACGCCCACCGAGACCTCGTCCTACCTGGAGATCCCGTATTCGACGCTCACGAGCTGGCTGAACGGAAAGGCCGCAGGCGCCCCGCTGGTCCACGCCGTCGAACCCACGCGCAAAGGGCAGCCGTCCATCCCCTTCATCGCCGTGGCCGAAGCCCACGTCCTGCGCTCCCTGCGCACCCTCGGCCTGCGGATGAGCGAGATCAGGGAGGCTGCGGCAGCCGTACGGGACGCCTTCGACACTCCGTACGGTCTCGTCTCGAAGCGCATCGCCACGGACGGCGTGGACATCTTCGTCGAGCACGGCCTCGGCGACCTGCGCCGGGCCAGGGACGGCCAGGCGCCGATCCAGGAGGTCGTGGCCCAGTACCTCCGCCATCTGACGTGGGAGGCGGACGCCGACTTCCCGTCCAGCCTCCAGCTGAGTCAGTACGGGGAGGCCGTGCCCGTCGTGATCGATCCGCGCTTCGGGCGCGGGCTGCCCGTGGTCGCGGCCGATCGTGTCCCGGTCCAGGCCATCACCGACCTGTGGGAAGCCGGCGAGACCGTCGAGGACATCGCGTACGACTTCGATATGGCCCCGGAGCAGGTGGGCGCTCTCTGCGAAGCCGTGGTGCAGCTTGCCGCCTGAATTCTTCCTCGACCGCAACCTCGGGCGCCGCGTAGCCGACGGACTGCGGGACCGCGGATGGATCGGCCACCACATCGGGGACGCGTTTCCGGAGGACGGACAGCGCATCGCGGACGAGGAGTGGATCGACCACGGTCTCCGCCGGGCTTGGGTTCCTCTGTCCAAGGACGGCCGCATCAAGACCCGTGACGCCGAGATTCAGCCTGTCCTGGACCACAAGGCCGTCTCCTTCTACCTCGACAGCCAGCAGCTGCCCAGCATCCAGATGGTCGAACGGCTCGACACCCACCGCACAGCGATCCATCAGACGATCGCCAAGGGCGGCCGTCCGCCTACGCCGTGCGGCACGACCGCGTCGAACGTACCTGGCCGTAGGCCCCACGACCGGCCCCCCAGCGCGGGATCAGTCCTCCGCCGGCCCCGCCGTCACCCGGCCCGTCAGCGCCGCCAGTGAGCTGCGGACGTGGGCCATGTGCGCCTGGGCCTCCTCGCGGCCCTCCTCGTGCTCGCGCAGCACGCGCTCCGTCTCCCGTACGATCCGCTCCTCGCGCACCCGGGCCTCCGAGAGGATCTCCGCCGCTCGGGCCTCCGCGTCCTCCTGGCCGTGGCGGGCCGCCTCCTGGGCCTCCGACAGGATGCGGCCGGCCTCCGCGAGGAGGGCCTCCGCGCGCTCGGTCAGCTCCTGGTGGCGGGCCTCCGACTCGGCCTCGGCCGCGGCGATCTCGGCCTCGGCCGCTTGCTGGCGCTCCGTGTGCTCCTGCTCCTGGCGGGCCAGCACGCTCGCCGTACGGCTCCGGGTCTGCGCCATGGCCTCCTCGGCCGCGCCGCGTACCTCGCCGGCCTCCTTGCGGGCCGCGGCGAGCACGGACTCCGCCTCCCGGAGCGCCTCCGCGACCCGCTCCTCCGCCGCCGCCACGGCAGCGGCCCGTACCGCGTCCGCCGCCTCACGCGCCGCGTCCGCCAACGCTCGCGCCTCCGCGTCGGCCGCGTCCGCCAGCTCCTGGCCCGCCGTCTCCGCGTCCACGCGCAGCGCCTCGGCCTGCTCCTCGGCGAGCGCCAGAAGGTGCTGCGCCCGCTCGCCCAGCTCCGCGTAATCCTGCTTCGGCAGCGCCGCCACGGTCTCGGCCAGCCGGGCCGCCTCCGCCGCCAGCTCCTGCGCCTGCCGCTCCAGCCGTGCGACCTCCGCGAGCGCCGTCTCCCGCTCGGCCGTCCTGGCCGCCACCGCGCGGTCCACCTGCTCCGGACGGTAACCACGTCCCCGTACGCCGACGACGTCGAACGCGGACACCGGTCCAGCACTCATAGCCTGAAGCCCCTCTACCGACCTACGGACACGCGGACGCACACGGGTCTCCCCGCGATACGTCAAGGATGCGGCAATTGGGGCCGGAAGTCGGAATCGATCAGACGCTTTCCGGACGGAAAGCGACCGGCGTCACACGTCCGGTACGCCACGACCCACCCGATCCGTCCCGGACCGGATGGGACGGACAACGCGTCTCAGCCAGCGGTACGGATCAGAGCAGACCGTCCCACATCTGCTCCAGCAGCACCGACCACCAGCTCTCCGGCGACGCCAGCGCCGCCGGATCGAGCGCCACCAGCTGTGCCTGGAAATCGACGGTCCACCGGCCCGCCTGCTCCGGCGTCAGCCCGAACCGGAGCCGCCACATCCGGCCCAGCAGCGCCATCGACCGCACGAACTCCGGCAGCCCCGTGTTCACGAACTGCGGCGGAATCGGCTGACCGCCAGGACCCGCCTCCACCGGCACGGCCACGATGTTCGCCGTCCCGTACTGGACACAGATCGCGCGCCCGAAGTCCGTACCCATCACCAGGTACGACCCCGCGTCCGGCGCCGCCCGCACCTGCCGCTGCGCCGCCAGCTCACCCAGCGTCGGCACCACCGGCTGACCCGGCTGTGCCCAGAAGAACGGCCCGAAATCGGCCGGCAGACCGGCCCACACCAGGGTCCGCGCCACGATCTCCGGCACACCCTGACGCGACACCGCACGCTGGTCGAACCGGAGAATTCCCTGCGGACCGAACGCCTGCAGCAGCTCATCGGCCACCGCCTCCGGCGGCAGCGCGGGCGCGGGCGGCAGCTGCGGCAGCGGCGCCCGCACCGGCGCCGGCCGCGCCGGACCGTCCGCCACCTGGTGCAGCTCACCCTGGTGCGTCAGCAGATGCCGCATGCCCTGCTGACGGCTCGCGTGATCGGTGCCGTACGGAGCGACGCTGGTGATCCGCACCTGCGGCCAGGTCTCCCGGATCATCCGCGCGCAGTACCCGCCCGGCAGCTCGCAGGACTCCAGCTCCGTGTGCAGCTCGATGACCTGCTGCGGCGGCACGTTCATCGCCCGCAGCTCGTGCAGCATCTGCCACTCCGGGTGCGGAGTGCCCGGCGCCGAACGCCGGATCAGCTGCTGCTCACTGCCGTCCGGCGCCCGGAACCGCAGCACCGCCTGGTAGCCCGGACCCACGGTCGGCAGACCGCTCGGCTGCTGCGGATAGCCGTACGCCGGAGGCGGCGGCGGAGTGTGCGGACCGGGCGCCTGCGGTACGGGACCGTGAGCGGCGGCCTGCGGAGCGCCGGGCGGAGGTCCCGGAGGACCGGGCGGGCCGGGGACCGGGATCGGGCCGGAGTTCGCGAACATCGTCTCGGCGTGGTGCACACCGCCGGGAGGCGGTGTGGAGCCGGGCGGAGGACCGGGCGGGCCGGGAGGCTGCGGGGCGCCGGGGACGCCGGGAGGGCCCGGGGGCAGCGGGGCGCCCGGGGTGCCGGGAGGGCCTGGCGGGCGGGGCGCGCCGGGAGTCGGGACGCCTGCGCCGAGGCTGCTGCCGTCGGCGAGCATCGTCGCCGCGTGGTGGACGCCACCGGGAGGCGGCGTGGAGCCCGGCGGAGGACCGGGAGGAGCGGGCGGGCCGGGCGGCGGAGTGGCGCCGGGCGGGCCGAGCTGGGAGACGAGCTGCGTCGGGATGTACCCGCCCGCCGGAGCGCCGGGCGCACCCGGGCCGGACGGCGGCGGCGTCGCGCCGGGACGTACGCCGGGGATGCCGGGCGCACCGGGCGGCGGCGGGGTCGTCGGGCCGGCCCCACGCGAACCGCGCGGTGGCACCACGGCCTTGCTGGTGGCCGCGTCCGCGATGTCACCGGCGTCCTGGGACGGCGGAGACGGCTGGTCGGCGGGCTTGAGCGCGGGAGCCACCTGCGTACGCGGCAGCTGGCTGCCGCCGGACATCAGCGCGGTCGGCGCCTCGGCCGGCACCACCGGCGGCGGGGCCTCCTCGTCGTCCGTCCCGGACAGCGGCGGCGCGAACACCGTCGCCGGCAGCGGAACGGCCCCGTCGTCGGAGTCGGACGAGTTGGTGTCCGTACCGGCCCACGGGGTCGCGTCGGCGGGCACGCCGTCGTCGGCGGTGGGCTCGTAGGCCGCCGCACCCGTACTGCCGCCTGCCGCGTGCCAGGAGGGCGGAGTGTCCGTGGGCTCATCCACGGGCGTGGATACGGGCGTTCCGCCGGACGCCTGGCCCGACGCGGAACCAGCCGAAGCCGCCTCCTCCGCCGCCGCCCGGCGCTCCGCACGGTGGTCCGGGATGCCGAGCTTGTCCGCCGCCTCCTGGAGCCACTCCGGCGGCGTCAGCAGGAACGACGTCTGGTTCAGGTCCACGCGCTGCGGCGGCTCCGGAGCAGGGGCCGGCGCGCCCGCCGGAGTCCCGTACTCCTCCTCGTACCGCCGGATCACCTCACCCACCGGCAGCCCCGGCCACAACGTCGCCTCGCCGCTGTCCCGGGCGATGACCAGCCGCTGACGGCCGCCGTCCGAGACCGGGCCCTCCGCGCGGTCCTCGGCCCACACCACGAAACCCAGCTCGAACTCACGGACCCGGACCTCACGGTGCTGGTACGCGGGCACGTCACCGTTGACCCACTCGTCCGCCCGCTCCTGCGCCTGCGCGAAAGTCACCACCGCGCTCACCCCTCCACCGGGACGGCGCGCGCGAAGCCGCCGTCCACCATCAGGTTCGCCACCGTCTCCAGCTCCGGCGGATTGCCCGCCAGCCGCTGGAGGAAGGCGTCGAAGTCCGCACCGCACGGCAGCAACAGCCGCTCCACGCGCTCCTGCACGCTCCAGCCGTCCTGGTCCCGGGCGTCGTCGTACGGACAGAACCACACCGAACCGACGTCCTGTCCCCGCACCTTCACCGCCAGGATCCCGCCCTGGACGAAGCCGACGCCCAGGTAGTCCTTGGTGAAGTGATCCCGCAGACACTTGTTCACGTACACCAGGTCGTTGACGGCCGCCTCGTCACGCACCGTGAAGAACGGCTGGTCCACCAGCAGCCCCAACTCGGCGTCCAGCGCGGCCCCGACGGGCGCCGAACCGCCCGCCGCTTTGAGGAACGAGCGGTAGGCGCCCGGCAGCCGGTAGCCGAGATCCTCCTCGACGCCCTGGATCTGCTGCTCGCTCACCGCGACCGCGCCCTTGGGCAGCCGGAAGTGCGCCGGACGCGTCTCCTGCAACGGCCGCGTACCGCGCCGGTCCTGGTCCACCTCGGTCGTCGCCAGACCGCCGTGGTGGCGCAGCAGCGCCTTCACCTCGACCGGCACCAGCTCCATCCGCCGGCCGCCCGCCACGTGGTGCCAGGTCCAGCCGTGCGGCGTCGCCACCGTGGGAATCGTGTCCCACAGCTCATGACCGGCCGCCGCCATCGCCGCGTTCGCCGACACGTAGTCGGTCAGCCGCAGCTCGTCGACACCGAACCCCTGCGGCGGGTCGGCGATCTCGGCGGCGGCGCGCGCGTACGGCGAGAAGTCCGGATGGCCGCTGCCGTCCACGCGCACACCCCTGGGGTGACGGGACGCCCGGACCGGGTCCGGGAAGTGCACGACCTGACCGGCGTAGGCCGCGTTCGGTGGCGCGGCTTGCTGCCCGAGCCGACCTGTCGTCATGGCGGTTGCCCCCTGCTGCGTCTGGTGGTTCCGCACAGCCTAAGCGGTGGGGCAACAGGGGGTCCCGCCCCGCCGGTTCCGTCACCAACGGTCACATCCGTGTGACGGTGAGGCGAGGTTTTAGCACCTTCCGGCGACACGCGCACACGTTTCCCCCACCCAGCTTCCCCACCACCCCGCACATTTGGCAGGCTGTCCCCGCAACTCGGGGGATTGCAGGGAGGGACGACCGCACCATGCACTCGGCACAAACAGTCACAACCAGCACATCCGGTACGCCCGGTACGTCCGGCGCACCCGGAGTGTCCGGAACATCCGGGGACCCGCGACTCAACTGGAGCAGCACCGAGACCAGCCACACGCCTCACCTGCTCCACCGCCGCGACGGGATCCTCCCCGCCGTGGCCGCCGCGCTCTCCGTACGCGGAGAGACGCTGACCTGCACCGCCGGCAAAGGCGACCAGCCGCCGGTCCTGCACCCGCTCGTCCAGGACTTCCTCGACACCCTCACCAGCGGCCAGCGCGAACGCTTCACCGGCCGCTGCCCCGAGGCCATACTGCTCTCGCGCCAGCTCACCGCCGCCGAGAGCGGCCGCTCCAAACGCGCCCAGCGAAAACCCCTGACCAACGGGGAAGCCCGGCGCGCGCTCAAGCACTCCCGCATCACCGCACGCCGCATCCGTGAGGACGGCGACCCGCTGCACGGCAGCTACGCACCACCGTGCCGGTCCTGTTCGGCGCTCCTCTCCCACTTCGGCGTACGCCCCGTCGACCTCACCACCACCGGCGCCGCGACCACCGCCGAGAAGGGCTGACCGCCCACCGATGCACGACCAGCACCCGTACCTTCCGCAGCAGCACAACTCCACCCGCTTTCCCGTCGCCGTCGACGCCGCCCTGCGCGAGGCGGGGTGGCAGCCCGGGCGGTGGGACATCCGGCAGGCCGAGGAGTGGGCCGACGCCCTGCGCGCCCACACCTCACCCGCCGGGCACCGGCACGCGGTCTTTCCGGCGGCGGTGGAGGCCTGGGCGGAGTTCGGCGCGCTCCACATCACGGCGACCGCACCGGGCCGGCAGATCGCGCCCGCCGCCGTCCGCGTGGACCCGCTGCACGGACTGCACCTCGCCCGGACGCTCGGCGACCTGGGCCGCGCGCTGGAGACGGAGGTGGCGCCGCTGGGGGCGGAGGGCGAGGAGCGGGCGGTTCTCGCGATCGACACGGAGGGGCGGGTGTACAGCATCGACCACACGGGGGACTGGTTCCTGGGCCGGGACATCGATGAGGCGCTGGCGACACTGATCACGGGAGCCCAGCCGACGCGCTTGAGGGGCGCCTAGCCAGTTCGAGCACCCTTCAGCCCGTCCGGCGCTTGAGGACGGAAGCGTCGCTCGGGACGAACCAAGAACGATCACGTCCCCGGACACGGAGAGGTCGCCGTTCCCCTCAGCAAGGGTTCCGTCCTCAAACGCCGGACGGGCTGGGGGTGCCACGGGTCAGCCTCAAACGCCGGACGGGCCGGAGGTGTCCGGTAGCACCGCCGACACCCGGAACCCGCCCGCGTCCGTAGGACCGGACACGAACACACCCCCCAGCCCCAGCACCCGCTCCCGCATCCCCACCAACCCGTTCCCCCCGCTCGGCAGCCCCGCATCCGCCACCGCCGCGTCCGACGGACCGTTCTCCACCTGCATCGCGACCTCGGAACCCCGGTGCGCCAACCGCACCCACGTCTTCGCCCCAGCCGCATGCTTGTGCACGTTCGTCAACGCCTCCTGCACCACCCGGAACGCCGTCTGCTCCACCTCCGGCGCGTACGGACGCAGCTCACCGTCCACCGACAGCTCCACCACCATCCCCGCCTGCCGCGACTGCGCCACCAACGCCTCCAGCTCGCTCAGCCGAGGCCCGTCCTCCGACGCCGCCGCAGCGGCCGCCGCCGCAGCCGCCTGCCCCACCGCCGCCAGCGGAACCGCACCGCCACCTCCGGCAGCCGGCGCGACCAACGCGTCTCCGCTCCGCAGCACGCCCAGCATCTCCCGCAGCTCCGTCAGCGCCTGCCGCCCCATCTCCCCCACCAGCGCCGCGTTCCGCACCGCCTTCGCCGGATCCTTCGGAGCCACCGCCTGCAGAGCCGCAGCGTGCACCACCATCAGACTCACCCGGTGGGCCACCACGTCATGCATCTCCCGCGCGATCCGCGTCCGCTCCTCCGTACGCGCCCACTCGGCCCGCTCCTCCGCCCGGTCCGCCAGCAGCGACAGCTCCCGCTCCAGCGAATCCGCCCGCTCCCGCAGACTCTCCATCAACCGCCGCCGCGCCCCTATGTAGAGACCGAACAGCACGGAGGGAGCCGTCAGCCCCACCGCCATGAACACCGACATCAGGGGCACATACCAGTCCCCCGGCCCAAAATCGTCCTGCTCGGCCACGCTCTGCCGCAGCCGCACATAGGTGACGATGAACGTCCCCACCAGCGCCATCCCCGCCAGCACGACGGTGATCCGGCGCGGCACCTCGGACGCGGCCAGCGTGTACAGGCCCACCAAGGCCATCAGGAAGCCCATCTCGGCCGGCGTCATCCCGATCGACACCAGCACCACGACGATCGGCCACCGCCGCCGCACCACCAGCACCGAACCCGCCAGCAGCCCGAACACCACCGCCACCGGCACCGGCAGCCCGGTGTTCCCGGCGAACTCCACCCCCTCCAGGCCACACTCCAGCGCCGAAAGCAGCGCCAGCCCCACGTCCAGGGCGACACTGCGCCGCCGCTCCCACCACCAGTAGCCGCGGGTGGTCGATCCCGCCGCCTCCTGGTCTGCCCCCGTTGCGGTCATGGCATCCAGCCTACGGGCGGGCGCATCTGCTTTTCCGGTGACCGGCATCAGCACGTTCCGCGTTCGAACGCGCACGAAACGCACGCCGATCGCCCGAAATGGCGAATCGAGCGCACATTCGACCCGGACGTCCGTATTCCGGATGACGATCACCGTATGACGGAAACCACAAGCAAGTACGCCGACTTCGAGGGCCTCCGCGCCCAGGCGGTGGCGCTGCGGCGGGAGGGCCTCAGCCGCCGCCAGATCCGCGACCGCCTCCACGTCGACAACAACGACCTCCTGGACCGCCTCCTCCAGGGCGAGCCGGCTCCGGAGTGGACGAAGCGGCCCCGCGCCAAGGACGACGTACGGGCGAAGGCCCGGGAGCTGCGCCTCCAGGGGATGACGTACGACCAGATCCAGGTGGAGCTGGGGTGCTCAAGGGGTCGATCTCGCTCTGGGCAGGAACGACAGGAAATCAAGCGATCCGCTCAAGGCGAGATCGGCTCCTTGTCCGAGCGTGAGCTCTTTCTGCTGGGCGTCGGGTTGTACTGGGCTGAGGGGACCAAGGACAAGCCCCACGCCCGCCGCGAGCGCGTCGCTTTCGTGAACAGCGATCCCGGCATGATCCAGATCTTTCCGACTTGGCTCGCCCTGATGGACGTCGCCCCCACAAGGCTGCGCTTCCACGTGATGATCCATGAGTCGGCGGATGTCGGCTCGGCCGAGCGCTACTGGGCCGATCTCACCGGTACGGACGTCTCCACGTTCGGCAGGACGACGCTCAAGAAACACAACCCCAGGACCAACCGCAAAAACGTCGGGGAGCACTATCGCGGCTGCCTCGTGATCCATGTGCAGCAGAGTGCCGACCTCTACCGTCGCATCGAGGGCTCGTGGTGCGGCATAGTAGGCGGCAGCGTTTCCGCGCGAGGTCTGTCTCTGCCCGGCTGACGCGTGTTCCGCCGTAGTGTAATTGGCAGCACGGCACCCTTTGGTGGTGTTCGGTCTAGGTTCGAGTCCTAGCGGCGGAGCAACTTCGCGGGCCCCGACCACACCGGTCGGGGCCCGCCCCCATTCCCCCGCCAAACACCCCCGGTATCCTGCGGATGACCACCACCTGAAGCCGAAGGGCACATCCGTGAGCGCAACCAGCCCGGCAGCCGTCGTCGTCCTCGCAGCGGGTGAGGGCACCCGTATGAAGTCGAAGACCCCCAAGGTCCTGCACGAGATCTCCGGGCGCTCGCTCGTCGGACATGTCGTCGCCGCCGCCCGCGAGCTGGATCCCCGGCACCTCGTCGTGGTCGTCGGGCACGCCAGTGAGCAGGTCACCGCGCATCTGAACGCCGGCGACGAACCCGTGCGCACCGCCTTCCAGGCCGAGCAGAACGGGACCGGGCACGCCGTCCGGATGGGGCTCGAAGAGCTCGGCGGAACCGTCGACGGCACCGTGATCGTCGTCTGCGGCGACACCCCGCTGCTCTCCGGCGAGACACTCGGCGCGCTCGCCGCCACCCACGCCGCCGACGCCAACGCGGTCACCGTCCTGACCGCCGAGGTCCCGGACTCCACCGGATACGGGCGCATCGTGCGCGACGCCGCCACCGGCGCGGTCACCGAGATCGTCGAGCACAAGGACGCCACCGACGAGCAGCGGGCGATCCTGGAGATCAACTCCGGGGTGTTCGCGTTCGACGGGTCGCTCCTGGCCGACGCGCTGGGCAAGGTGCGCACCGACAACAGCCAGGGCGAGGAGTACCTCACCGACGTGCTGTCGATCCTCCGTGAGGCCGGCCACCGGGTCGGGGCTTCCGTGGCGGGTGACCACCGCGAGATCCTCGGCATCAACAACCGGCTCCAGCTCGCCGAGGCGCGCCGCCTGCTGAACGAGCGGCTGCTGGAGCGGGCGATGCTCGCGGGCGTGACGGTCGTGGACCCGGCGTCGACGCTGATCGATGCGAGCGTGACGTACGAGCGGGACGCCGTCGTGCATCCCGGGACGCAGTTGCTCGGCAGCACCCACCTCGCGGAAGACTCCGAGGTCGGGCCGAACTCGCGGCTCAAGGACACCGTCGTGCAGGCCGGTGCCCGCGTCGACAACTCCGTGACGGACTCGGCCGAGATCGGTGCGGGTGCCTCGGTCGGGCCGTACGCGTATCTGCGGCCGGGGACGCGGCTGGGGACGAAGGCCAAGGCCGGTACGTACGTGGAGATGAAGAACGCCACGGTCGGCGAGGGGACGAAGGTCCCGCATCTCAGTTACGTCGGTGACGCGACGATCGGTGACCACACCAACATCGGTGCGGCCAGCGTCTTCGTGAACTACGACGGGGTGGCCAAGCACCACACGACGATCGGTTCTCACTGCCGTACCGGTTCGGACAATATGTTTGTGGCACCGGTCACGGTCGGGGACGGGGTCTACACCGCCGCCGGATCGGTCATCACGAAGGATGTGCCGTCCGGTTCGCTCGCCGTGGCACGGGGCCAGCAGCGGAATATCGAGGGTTGGGTGGCCCGGAAGCGTCCGGGCAGCGCCGCCGCCCAGGCCGCTCAGGCGTCCTCGCAGGGAGCCGACGGCGAAAGCTGACCGGAAACAGGTGCGTCGGTGACGGCGTACCGTGATAGATGCTCACCCCATTTCGGCTGGCTCGTTGCACATCGGGACCTATGCGTGCGGCGCCAGATACACGTCTGAGGAGACTGTGCTGTGACCGGGATCAAGACGACCGGCGAGAAGAAACTGATGCTCTTCTCCGGCCGCGCCCACCCCGAGCTGGCCGAGGAGGTCGCACACCAACTGGGTGTCGGTCTCGTGCCGACGAAGGCCTTCGATTTCGCCAACGGTGAGATCTACGTGCGCTTCCAGGAGTCGGCACGTGGCGCGGACTGCTTCCTGATCCAGAGCCACACGGCTCCGATCAACAAGTGGATCATGGAGCAGCTGATCATGCTGGACGCGCTGAAGCGCGCGTCGGCCCGCTCGATCACGGTGATCGTGCCGTTCTACGGCTATGCCCGTCAGGACAAGAAGCACAAGGGCCGTGAGCCGATCTCGGCGCGCATGGTGGCGGATCTGATGGCGACGGCCGGTGCGGACCGGATTCTCACGGTCGATCTGCACACGGACCAGATCCAGGGCTTCTTCGACGGTCCGGTGGACCACCTGTTCGCGCTGCCGATCCTGGCGGACTACGTGGGTGCGAAGGTCGACCGGTCCAAGCTGACGATCGTGTCGCCGGACGCGGGCCGGGTGCGGGTCGCTGACCGCTGGTGCGACCGGCTGGACGCGCCGCTGGCGATCGTGCACAAGCGCCGTGACAAGGACGTGCCGAACCAGGTCTCGGTCCACGAGGTCGTGGGCAACGTCGAGGGCCGGGTCTGTGTGCTGGTCGACGACATGATCGACACGGGCGGCACGATCTGTGCGGCAGCTGACGCGCTGTTCGCGCACGGTGCGGAGGACGTCATCGTGACGGCGACGCACGGTGTGCTGTCGGGTCCGGCGGCGGACCGGCTGAAGAACTCGAAGGTGAGCGAGTTCGTGTTCACGGACACGCTGCCGACGCCGGGTGAGCTGGAGCTGGACAAGATCACGGTGCTGTCGATCGCGCCGACGATCGCGCGTGCGGTGCGTGAGGTGTTCGAGGACGGTTCGGTGACGAGCCTCTTCGAGGAGCAGGGCTGACCGCCTGAGAGCGGTCCTGCGTTGATCCACTTTGGGGTGCGGCCTTCCCGCCGGGTAGACTCAGCGAGTTGCTCGGCGAGGGAGGCCGTACCTGTGTGTACGGAGACTCCGTTATCGACGCGCTCTTCGTAGCAGGCCTGTCGTGGGCCGGGTGACCGTTCGAGTCCCGTCACCCCCGACGGCTCTCCGTACCTGACGAGGAGTGCAACATGGCCGAGATCAAGCTGGCCACCGAGGTCCGTACCGAGTTCGGCAAGGGCGCCGCCCGCCGTATCCGTCGTGCCAACCAGGTTCCCGCGGTCGTCTACGGCCACGGCGCCGAGTCGGTCCACATCACGCTTCCGGGCCACGAGCTGCTGCTCGCGCTGCGTACGGCCAACGTGCTGATCGGTCTGGAGATCGACGGCAAGGACGCGCTGGTCATCCCGAAGGCCGTCCAGCGTCACCCCCTCAAGGGCACCATCGAGCACGTCGACCTCCTCACCGTGAAGCGCGGCGAGAAGGTCGAGGTCGAGATCGCGGTGCACGCCGAGGGCGACCTGGCGCCGGGCGCCAACCTGCTGGAGTTCGTGCAGAACACGCTGCTCGTCGAGGCCGAGGCCACCCACATCCCCGAGTCCGTGACGGTCTCCGTCGAGGGCCTGGACGCCGGTGACTCGATCATCGCCAAGGACGTTCCGCTGCCGAAGGGCTCCGTGCTCGCCGGTGACGAGGACGCCATCGTGATCCAGGTCGTCGCCGCGCAGGCCGAGGAGCCGTCCGCGGACGAGGCCGCCGCCGCCGAGACCGAGGGTGCCGAGGCCTGAGCCTCACCCCTCGCCGTTCCACCTGCTTCATCTGTTCCACCTGCTTGACTGACGGGGTGGTGGTTCCCTTCCGGGGAGCCGCCGCCCCGTTCGCCTGCCATCACCTGTGCCTGTACGAGGAGACCGAGCGCTGATGTCCGACGCCACCGACCCCTGGCTCATCGTGGGCCTCGGCAATCCCGGCCCCGAGTACGCGGCGAACCGGCACAACGTCGGGTTCATGGTGGCCGATCTGCTGGCGGCGCGGATCGGCGGGAAGTTCAAGCGGGCGCAGAAGGCGCAGGCGCAGGTGGTGGAGGGGCGGATCGGTCCGCCGGGTCCGGCGAGCCGGCGGGTGGTGCTGGCGAAGCCGATGTCGTACATGAATCTGTCGGGCGGGCCGGTGACGGCGTTGCGGGACTTCTACAAGGTGCCGACGGATCATGTCGTGGCGATCCATGACGAGCTGGACGTCGATTACGGGTCGCTGCGGCTGAAGCTGGGCGGCGGTGACAACGGGCACAACGGGCTGAAGTCGATGACGAAGTCGATGGGTCCGGAGTATCACCGGGTGCGGTTCGGGATCGGGCGGCCGCCGGGGCGGATGCAGGTCGCGGATTTCGTGCTGAAGGATTTCGGGTCGGTGGAGCGCAAGGAGCTGGCGTTCCTGGTGGACCGGGCGGCGGACTCGGTGGAGTGTCTGCTGGCGGAGGGGCTGGAGCGGGCGCAGAGCGCGTACAACTCCTGAGAGGCTTCGCGCAGTTGCCTGGCGGGTGCGTACAACTCCTGACATTCCTGCCGCTCCTGGGGCGTTTTTCGGCCACAGGTTGACCGGGGGCTGTGCTCTGGCCAAGGATCTGCCCCCATGAAGCGGAGCTCTTCCCAGCGTGCGGCGCTCGTCGGCCGTCGGACCGCGATGGGGTTGGTGGCCCTGGTGCTGCTGGTCGCGGGTGTGTGGTCGTCATGGGATGCGGCGCACCATGTGGTGCTGGCCAAGGGGCGGGAGCACGGGATGCTGACGGTGACGGAGTGCGGTGAGGAGACCTGCACCGGCCGGTACGAGCCGGACGCGACGTCGTCGGCTCGGGCGCGGGTGGTGGTGGAGCGGTCGGTCGCGGCGGAGAAGGGCGACCGGTTTCCGGTGGTGGTGAAGCCCGGTACCGATGCGGTGGTCCGCACGGGGGTGCCGGGCTTTCTGCATGCGTGGATGCCGCTCGGCGGGGCGATGGTGCTGGCCGGGTTCGTGATCGGCGGCGGGGTGCGGATGCCGCGTACGGCGGTGGGCGTCGGAACGGCCGGGGCGGCCCTGCTGGTGGCGACGTTCGTCGCGCTGTAGCAGGGCCGCCCGTTTATTCGTACGTACGGATTATTCGTACGTACGGCGTACTCAGCCGGTGTTGCGCAGGCCTGCCGCGACACCGTTGACGGTGAGGAGCAGCGCGCGCGCGAGGAGCGGGTCGGGCTCTTCGCCGCGCTCGACGGCCTGGCGCTGGCGGGCGAGCAGCGAGACCTGGAGGTAGGAGATCGGGTCCAGGTACGCGTCGCGGATGGCGAAGGTCTGCTGGAGCGCCGGGCTGGTGCCGAGGAGTTCGGTGGAGCCGGTGACCCGCAGGACTTCCTTGACGGTCAGCGCGTGCTCGGCCTCGATGGCGTCGAAGACGTGCTTGAGCTCGTCGGGGACGAGCGTGTCGACGTAGTGGCGGGCGATGCGCAGGTCGGTCTTGGCGAGCGTCATCTCCACGTTGGAGAGGAAGTTCCGGAAGAAGTGCCAGTGCTCGTGCATCTCGTCGAGGACGGTGTCGAGTCCGGCTTCGCGCAGGGCCTTGAGGCCGGAGCCGACGCCGAACCAGCCGGGGACGATCTGGCGGGACTGGGTCCAGCCGAAGACCCACGGGATGGCGCGGAGTCCGTCGAGCGAGACGCCGGAGCCGGGGCGGCGGGAGGGCCGCGAGCCGAGGTGCAGGTCGGCGAGCTGGTCGACCGGGGTGGAGGCGAGGAAGTAGGCGGGCAGGTCGGGGTCTTCGACGAGCTTGCGGTAGGCGTTGTGGGCGGCGTCGGAGACGGTGTCCATGGCCGCG
The DNA here is from genome assembly GCF_040614075.1 of Streptomyces sp. NPDC006174. Lineage (NCBI taxonomy): Bacteria > Bacillati > Actinomycetota > Actinomycetes > Kitasatosporales > Streptomycetaceae > Streptomyces > Streptomyces sp. NPDC006174. Next base: position 138,996 of record NZ_JBEXTJ010000007.1, read on the forward strand.
TCCCAGCGGGCGAGCGCCTCGTCGGACTGGCGGGGTGCGGTGTGCAGGGCGGAGGCCTGGAGGGTGGCCGCGACGGTCAGTTCCAGGTTCTCGCGGGCGAGGGCCGGGATGAGGTACTTGTCGGAGATGACCTCGCCCTGCTCGGTCACCTTGATCTCGCCCTCCAGCGTGCCCCACGGCTGGGCGAGGATCGCGTCGTGGGAGGGGCCGCCGCCGCGGCCGACGGTGCCGCCGCGGCCGTGGAAGAGGCGCAGGCGTACGCCGTAGCGGTGGGCGACGTCGCGGAGGCGGCGCTGGGCGCGGTGGATCTCCCACTGGCTGGTGGTGATGCCGCCGAACTTGGAGGAGTCGCTGTAGCCGAGCATGACCTCCTGGACGTCGCCGCGGAGGGAGACGAGGCGGCGGTAGGAGGGGTCGGCGAGCATCGCGTCGAGGATGACGTCGGCGGCCTTGAGCTCGTCGGTGGTCTCCAGGAGCGGGACGATGCCGATCTTGGCCCAGCCGGCGTGGAGGTCGATGAGTCCGGCCTCGCGGGCGAGGACGGCGGCGGCGAAGACGTCGTCGGCGCCCTGGCACATGGAGATGATGTAGGACTCGATGACTTCGGGGCCGAAGCGCTCGAAGGCTTCCTTGATGGTGTGGAAGACGCCGAGGGTCCTCTCGCCGGCCGCGTCGAGCGGGGCCGGGGTGGGTGCGAGGGGCCGGCGGGAGCGGAGCTCCTTGGCGAGGAGCTTCTGCCGGTAGTCGCGGGGCATGTCGGCGTAGCGCCAGGACTCCTCGCCGAGGCGGTCGAAGAGCTGGCCGAGCGCGTGGTGGTGGGCGTCGGCGTGTTCGCGTACGTCCATGGTGGCGAGCTGGAGGCCGAACGCGGCGAGCGTGCGGATGGTGCGGTCCATGCGGCCGTCGGCGAAGAGGCCGCCGCGGTGCTCGCGCAGCGAGGTCTGGATGAGGGCCAGGTCGGCGAGGAGCTCGGAGGTGCCGAGGTAGTCGCAGCCGGGGCGGTGGGGGGTGCCCTTGGCGAGGCGCTCGCGGGTGTTGACGAGCTTCTGCCGGATGCAGGTGGCCTTGAGGCGGTAGGGCTCCTCGGCGTTCAGCCGCTTGTAGCGGGGGCTGATCTCGGGGAGGCGCTCCAGGTCGGCCTGGAGGGAGGTGAGGAGCTCGTCGGTGGCTCCGGTGTAGCGGATCGAGTTGGAGAGCAGGCCGCGCAGGTAGTCGATGAGTTCGAGTGCGTCGGTGATGCCGTGCTCGTGCTGGAGGATCAGGACGTCCCAGGTGACGGCGGGCGTCACGTTGGGATTGCCGTCGCGGTCGCCGCCGATCCAGGTGCCGAAGGTGAGCGGGCGGGTGCCGGCGGGGAGTTCGACGCCGACGCGCTCCAGCTCGGCGGCGAGGTCTTCGAGGACGTCCCCGACGGCGTTGGCGTGCAGCTCGTCGAGGTAGTAGATGGCGTTGCGGGCCTCGTCGGCGGGCTCCGGGCGGACGACGCGGAGTTCGTCGGTCTGCCAGATGAGGTCGATGTTCTCGGCGAGCCGGAGGTCGTGGCGGCGGCGGTCGGCCTCGATGACCGGGGTCTCCAGGAGCTCGGCGATGCGGCGGAGCTTGTTGAGGACCGAGCGGCGGGCGGCCTCGGTGGGGTGGGCGGTGAAGACCGGCCGGACGTTGAGGTTCTTGACGGTGGCGCGCAGGTGCTCGGGGTCGGCGTCCTTGAGCCGGTCGGCGGTGCGGGCCAGGAGCCCGCCCTCGGCGGCGCGGCGGTCGCGCATCTCGTGGGCGCGGTGGACCTGCTCGGTGACGTTGGCGAGGTGGAAGTAGGTGGAGAAGGCGCGCACGAGCTGTGCGGCGGTCTCCAGGTCGGTGTCGCCGAGGAGGTCGGCCGCCGCTTCGCCGTCGGTGCGGGTCAGGGCGCGTACCCGCTCGACGAGGTCGAGGAGTTCCTGGCCTTCCTGGCGTACGAGGGTCTCGCCGAGGAGGTCGCCGAGGCGGCGGATGTCGGCGCGCAGCTCGGGGCTGGCGGCGGGGGTCTGGTCGGCACTGCTCACAGTGTGCGGCTCCTTGCAGTGAATGAGGAGGTGCGTCGCTTCGGCGTCTCCCGGTGACGGTGGTGACGGCGGTGGGAGAGCTTGGCGGGGGACGGGGCCCTGCGGCAGGCAGCGGTGCTGTCGCCACGCCCCGACGAGCGGGTGCGGACCGCGCTGTCCGACCCTCCCAGGATAGGTGTCGTCGCCTTCGGCGTGTCCGCAGCCCTGGCGGGGGCGAGAACAGCGTCGGCACCGAGTGCCCTACCCCTCGGGCAGGCGGACTACCGCGTACGACGGGCTGGACCGGGTTCTCGTGTTGTGGGGCCCGTCACTGTCATACTTACCAAGCCGTAGGTTACGGAACCGTAGCCACGGCCGTCCGAGCACCGCTTCCTCACCCTCCGGGGGACTCCCCTATGCCGTCCACGCCTGACGTGATCGACGAGACCGGTCCATCCGCCGCCGACGCCACCACCACCTCCCCCCTCCCCCAGGCCACCCTGGGTGGGGACAAGAAGCGGTCGATCGAGCAGTTCGCGCTGCTGGCGTTCATCGTGGTGCCGTTCGTGGCGCTGCTGGCGGCGGTGCCGCTGGTGTGGGGCTGGGGGGTGAGCTGGCTGGACGTCGGGCTGATGGTGGCGATGTACTTCATCGGCTGCCACGGCATCACGATCGGTTTCCACCGGTACTTCACGCACGGCTCGTTCAAGGCGAAGCGTCCGCTGCGGATCGCGCTGGCCGTGATGGGGTCACTGGCGGTGGAGGGGCCGCTGGTGCGGTGGGTGGCCGATCACCGCAAGCACCACCGGTTCTCGGACGCGGAGGGTGACCCGCATTCGCCGTGGCGGTTCGGTGAGACGGTGCCGGCGCTGATGAAGGGCCTGTGGTGGGCGCACATCGCGTGGATGTTCGACGAGGAGCAGACCCCGCAGCAGAAGTACGCCCCCGATCTGATCAAGGACCCGGCGATCCGCGGTATCTCGCGCCACTTCCTGACCTTCACGATCGTCTCGCTGGCGATCCCGCCGCTGGTGGGCGGCCTGGTGACGATGTCGTGGTGGGGCGCGGCGACGGCGTTCTTCTGGGGTTCGCTGGTACGGGTCGCTCTGCTGCACCACGTGACGTGGTCGATCAACTCGATCTGCCACGCGGTCGGCAAGCGCCCGTTCAAGTCCCGTGACCGTTCGGGGAACGTGTGGTGGCTGGCGGTGCTGTCGTGCGGCGAGTCGTGGCACAACCTGCACCACGCGGACCCGACGAGCGCGCGGCACGGTGTGATGCGGGGCCAGGTCGACTCCAGCGCGCGGCTGATCCGCTGGTTCGAGAAGCTCGGCTGGGCGTACGACGTGCGGTGGCCGGACGCGGCCCGTATCGACTCCCGGCGCACGTCCGTACCGGCCGACCCGGCATGATTGACGACGTGGCGACCGACTCCAGCAGCGAGAAGAGCAGACCTCCGTCCTCCCGGCGGGCCCGGCGGGTCCGGATGACCGGCAAGGAACGCCGCGAGCAGCTGCTGGACATCGGCCGGGCCCTCTTCGCCGACAAGGGGTTCGAAGGCACGTCGGTGGAGGAGATCGCGGCCCGCGCCGGGGTCTCCAAGCCGGTGGTGTACGAGCACTTCGGCGGCAAGGAGGGCCTGTACGCGGTGGTGGTCGACCGCGAGATGCGCCGGTTGCTGGACATGGTGCAGGGGGCGCTCACGGCGGGCCATCCGCGCGAGCTGCTGGAACAGGCGGCGTTCGCGCTGCTGGACTACATCGAGTCGTACACGGACGGTTTCCGGATCCTGGTCCGGGACTCGCCGGTCGCGCAGTCGACGGGCACGTTCGCCTCGCTGATCAGCGATATCGCCACGCAGGTGGAGGACATCCTGGGCCTGGAGTTCAAGGCCCGCGGCTTCGACCCGAAGCTGGCCCCGCTGTACGCGCAGGCGCTGGTGGGCATGGTGGCGCTGACCGGCCAGTGGTGGCTGGACGTCCGCAGGCCGAAGAAGGCGGAGGTCGCGGCGCACCTGGTGAACCTGTGCTGGCACGGGCTGGAGAACCTGGAGTCGAAGCCTCGGCTGATAGGGCACCGGAAGAGCTGATCGCGTAACCCTTCCGCACGCCGTCACCCGTTGTGATGACGCGTGCGGATTTCCCGCCGTAGTGTGGTCGGGAGGGCAGAGGATTCGTCCATGGGAGGAACCATGACCGCCGAGCCGACCACCGCGCACAGCTCCCGCTGGCCGGTGCCCCCGCAGGACGGATACACCGTGGACGATCTGTTCACACTGCCCGATCTCCCGCCGCACACCGAGCTGATCGACGGGAGCCTGGTTTTCGTGAGTCCGCAGCGCAAGTTCCACAGCACAGTGATCGATCTGCTGGTGGCGGGGCTGCGCAGTACAGCACCGCCGGAGGTGAAGATCCGTCGGGAGATGACCGTGGTGCTGGACCGGCGCAATGGACCGGAGCCCGACGTCTCCGTCATTCGCAGCGAGGCTGACACCAAGGGGATGGAGCAGACGTCGTACGCCGCCGCCGACGTCCTCCTCGCCGTAGAAGTCGTCTCCCCCGACTCCGAGGCCCGCGACCGTGAGGCCAAGCCGCACAAGTACGCGACCGCCGGCATCCCGCACTTCTGGCTGGTGGAGATGACCGGCACCGACCAGCACCCCGTCGTACGGGTCTACGAGCTGGACCCGGTGACGAAGGCGTACGCGCTGACCGGGATCCATCACGACCGGCTGAAGACGGGTGTGCCGTTCCCGGTGGACATCGACGTCTCGGCGGACGCGCTCAAGGAGCTGTAGGGCGCCTCAAGCCGCGTCCGGCTCCAGGAACTCCAGGCGGTTGCCTGCCGGGTCGTGGGCGTAGAAGCGGCGGTGGCCCGGGAGGTTGTCGTCCCATTCCGTGCGCACTCCGTGGGCCTCCAGACGGGCCGCGTACTCCACGATCCCCGTCACGCGCAGGCCCGGGTGCGCCTTCCTCGCCGGGTGGAAGTCCTTCTCGATGCCGAGGTGGAGCTGGACGGGACCGGCGGCGAACCAGCAGCCGCCGCGGGCCGCCAGCACCGGAGGCTTCGGGATCTCGGCCATGCCGAGCGCGTCGGCGTAGAAGGCGCGCAGCGCGTCCTCGGAGCCGGGCGGGGCGGCGAGCTGGACGTGGTCGACGGCGGCGAGGCCCACAGAAGCGGTCATCGGTTCTCCTTGGTCGCTACGGCGAAGATGCGGCGGAACGGGAAGACCGTGCCGTACGGGCCGGGCGGGTACGCCTCGCGGAGCAGGTCGCGGTATTCGGTGAGGAAGGCGTCGCGGGCCTCGGGGTCGTCGGCCAGCGCGGTGAGGACCGGGCGCAGTGCGGTGCCCTTGACCCAGTCGAGGACGGCGTCGTCGCCGTGCAGGGTCTGGAGGTAGGTGGTCTCCCAGACGTCCGCCGTGCAGCCCAGGTCGCGGAGGCGGGTGAGGTAGTCCGTGGGCTCCAGGACCGAGGCGGTGCGGTCGCCGGTGGAGTGGAGGCGGGCACGCCAGCGGTCGGAGTCGCGGAGGCCGGCCAGGAGCGTGTGGCTGGGCGCGGTGAAGTTGCCGGGGACCTGGAAGGCGAAGGTGCCGCCTGGGGCGAGGGCGTCGATCCAGCGCGGGAAGTACGCGGTGTGGCCGGGGATCCACTGGAGCGCGGAGGTGGAGACGATGAGGCCGTACGTCTCGGTGGGCGTCCAGGTGGCGGCGTCGGCCTCGGCGAAGTCGAGCAGGGGCGGGCGGGCGTGGGCGGCGGCTTCGGCGAGCATCTGCGGCGAGGTGTCGTAGCCGGTGATGCGGGCCTGCGGCCAGCGGTCGGCGAGGAGCGCGGTGACGTTGCCGGCGCCGCAGCCGAGGTCGGCGAGGCGAGGTGCGGGGTGGCCGGGGAGGTCGCCGATCCGGGCCAGGAGGTCCTGGAACGGGCGGGTGCGATGGTCCGCGTGGCGCAGGTACTGCTGCGGATCCCAGGTGGGTTCGGTCGTGGGCGGCGTGGTCGGTGTCATGGGAGACAGGATCACGCTCGCGATATCTTGATGTCAAGACACTTGAATTCAAGAGACTTCATGTCGACAGACCCTCTACACTGATCCACATGGAGGACGAGGTCGACCGACTGGTCGCTGCATGGCGCCGAGAGCGCCCCGACCTCGACGTGGAACCACTCGAGGTGCTCAGTCGCGTCTCCCGCCTGGCACGCCACCTCGACCGGGCCCGCCGCATAGCGTTCGCCGAGCACCACCTGGAGCCGTGGGAGTTCGACGTGCTCACCTCGCTGCGCCGGGCCGGCCCTCCGTACCAGCTCTCGCCCGGACAGCTGCTGACGCAGACCCTGGTCACCTCGGGCACGATGACCAACCGCATCGACCGGCTCACCAAGAAGAACCTCGTCGAGCGCCTTCCCGACCCCAGCGACCGACGCGGTGTCCTCGTCCGCCTCACCGCCGAGGGCCGTGACAAGGCGGACCAGTCGCTGGCCGGACTGCTCTACCAGGAGCGGGCCATCCTCGGCGAGCTCTCCCGTCACCAGCGCGGTGAACTGGCCGATCTGCTACGCCAGTTGACTGCCCCGTTCGACAACATCCCCGGCTGACCGAGGCGTTACGGGCTCCGCCGGGCCGACCCCGGCCCGGCGGGCGAGCGCCACGGCGGCCAGCGTCGAGTGCACTCCGAGCTTGCCGAGCACGTTCTGCATGTGCGTACGGACCGTGTGCGGCGAGAGGAACAGCCGCTCCGCCACCGCCTTCCGGCCCAGACCCGCCACCATGCAGCGCAGTACCTCGCGCTCGCGCGGCGTCAGCGACTCCACCAGCTGCTCGCTCTCGGTGCGGTGCTTACGGGTCGCCGTCAGCTCCCGCAGGACCCCGGTCAGCAGCGCCGGCGGCAGATGCGTCTCGTCGCGCAGCACACCGCGGATCACCGTGAGCAGCCGCTGCAGCGAGCAGTCCTTCGCCACCCATCCCGAGGCGCCCGCCTGGAGCGCCCGGGCGGCGGACCGCGGGTCGTCCTTCTCCGCGAGCACCACCGAGCGGACGCCGGGCCGGGCCGCGCGGACCCCGGCGACCAGCGCGATGCCGTCGACGGCCGCCGGTTCCTCCGGCCGCTGCGCCGGGAGCGCGGCGGCACCGCCGCCGGCGGCGAGGGCGCCGAGCTCGGCGTCGACCAGGATCACGTCGTACGGGCGCGCCTCGGCGGCCGCGCGCTCCAGTGCGCGCAGCGCGGCCGGGCCGCTGCCCGCCGCCGCCACGTCCACGTCCGGTTCGGCCGCGAGGGCCGCCGCGAGCGATTCGGCGAAGATGCGGTGGTCGTCGACCACCAGAACCCGGATTCGAGCCACAGAGAGACCCCCATCGGCGGGGGCGGACAGCTGCGGGTACGGCGTCCGGAACGTCCGGCCGGCCCGTGGCCCGCCTTCACAGGTGGCCTCCGGTGCTCCGACCGCCGTCGTATGCACCGCCTGCCGCCCCGCTCCGAGCGCCGTACCCGACTCTCTCGCCCCCTGATTCGGCACCGGCCCCCACCGGTGCTGGGATCAGCGTACGGGCGGGGGCCGGAGCGGGAAGGCGATTCCCGGAACTGGTGGCCCGGGGTGGATACCAGGGTGTTTATGGTGGGGTTCATGTTCCGTCTTGAGACAGAAGTAGACAGAGAACGTCGCACTCTGCTGAGTGGGCGTCTGCGCGATGACAACAGGGCGGTCTCGCCCGCCCTGCGCGCTCTGCTCTCCACCTCCGCCGAGCACGAAGTCCCGCTGGAGGTCTGGGCGTTGGACGAGCAGGGCGCGGTCGCCGGCGGGCTGACCGGGCGGACCTGGGCGTACTGGCTCCATGTCGACCTGCTCTGGGTCGACGCGCGCCACCGCGGCTCCGGCCTCGGCTCTCAACTCCTCGCCGAGGCCGAGCGGGTGGCCCGCACGGAGCGGGCCTGCACCCGCTCCCGGCTGGAGACCTGGGACTTCCAGGCCCCGGACTTCTACCGGAAGCAGGGGTACGAGGAGATCGGCCGGGTCGAGGACTACCCGCCCGGCGTCACCGAGTTCATCCTCACCAAGAGACTCTGAACGAGCCCTGCCCGTAACGGATTTCAGCTCAGCCGACGCGCTCCCGCCGACGGGACCGCCGCGAAGATGCCCGGCGCCGCGTGGCCCGCGCCGGCGAACGCCTTCGTGACGGCCTCCGCGACCGTGTCGGCCTCCGCCGCCTTTGCCAGCACGATCGCCGAGCCGCCGAAGCCGCCACCGGTCATCCGCGCCCCGAGCGCACCGGCCTCCCGCGCGGCCGCGACCGCGAGGTCCAACTCCGGGCAGGAGACCCGCAGATCGTCGCGGAGCGAACGGTGTCCCTCGTCCAGGACCGGGCCCGCCGCCCGTACGTCGCCCGCGTCCAGCAGCGCGATGACCTGCTCGACCCGGCGGTTGTCGCCGACGACATGGCGGACGTACCGGATCACGGACTCGTCCGCCCCGGCGTCCGCGAGCGTGGTCAGGGCCGCGTCGAGACCGTCGTACGGAAGGTCGCGCAGCGTGGGTATCCCCAGCAGCCGGGCGCCCTCCTCGCAGCCGGCCCGGCGCTCCGCGTACGCACCGTCGCCGAGCGCGTGCTTGACCCGGGTGTCGACGACCAGGAGCGTGAGGCCCTGGGCGGCCAGGTCGAACGGGACCTGGCGCAGGGTGAGGTCGCGGGTGTCCAGGTGGAGGGCGTGGCCCTCGGTGCAGCAGGCCGAGGCCATCTGGTCCATGATCCCGCAGGGCACGCCGACGAAGTCGTTCTCGGCCCGGCGGCCGATGACGGCCAGTTCGGGACCGGTCAGGCCGAGCTGGAACAGGTCGTCGAGCGCGAGTGCGGTGACGGTCTCCAGGGCGGCGGAGGAGGAGAGCCCGGCGCCGGTGGGGACGGTGGAGGTCAGCGCGATGTCGGCGCCGGTGACCGGATGGCCGGCCTCGCGCAGCGCCCAGACCACGCCCGCCGGGTAGGCGGCCCAGCCGTGGCCGGAGTGCGGGGTCAGCTCCTCCACGCGGAGCGAGACGACGCCTCCGGGTACGTCGGAGGAGTGCAGCCGCAGGACGCCGTCGGTGCGCGGCGAGACGGCGGCGACGGCGGTGTGCGGGAGGGCGAGCGGCATGACGAAGCCGTCGTTGAAGTCGGTGTACTCGCCGATGAGGTTCACCCGTCCGGGTGCCGCCCATACGCCGTGGGGCTCGGCCCCGTACAGCTCGGTGAAGGTGGCGGCGGGGTCGGGTCCGGTCCGCTCGTCGGTGTCGGTCATGGGGTGGTGGTCTCCTCTCGGCGGGCGAACTCCCAGGCGTCGGCGACGATTCCGGCCAGGTCGGCGCGGGACGGCTGCCAGCCGAGGCGTTCGATGGCGGTGGCGGCGGAGGCGACGAGGACGGCCGGGTCGCCGCCGCGGCGCGGGGCCGGGGTCTCGGGGACCGCGTGGCCGGTGACCTTGCGGACGGTCTCGATGACCTCGCGGACCGAGAACCCGTTGCCGTTGCCGAGGTTGCAGATGAGGTGCTCGCCGGAGACGGCCGCGTCCAGAGCGAGGAGGTGGGCCTCGGCGAGGTCGGCGACGTGGATGTAGTCGCGGACGCAGGTGCCGTCGGGGGTCGGGTAGTCGTCGCCGTAGACGGAGATCGACTCCCGCTTGCCCAGGGCCACTTGGAGGACGAGCGGGATGAGGTGGGACTCGGGCGTGTGGCGCTCGCCGCAACTGCCGTACGCACCGGCCACGTTGAAGTACCGCAGTGAGACGGCGGCCAGGCCGTGGGCCGTCGCCTCGCCGCTGATCATGTGGTCGACGGCGAGCTTGGAGGCACCGTACGGGCTGGTGGGAGCGGTCGGGTCGGTCTCGGTGATGGGAGTGGAGACCGGTTCGCCGTAGGTGGCGGCGGTGGAGGAGAAGACCAGGGTGCGGACGCCGTGTTCGCGCATGGCGGCGAGGAGGGCGGTGGTGCCGCCGACGTTGTTGACCCAGTACTTCTCCGGGTCCACGACGGACTCGCCGACCTGGGAGTACGCGGCGAAGTGGAGGACGCCGTCGTAGGACGGGTCCAGGTGGCGGGCGGCGTCCTGGATCCGGCCCTCGATGAAGGTGGCGCCGGCCGGGACGCCGACGCGGAAGCCGGTGGAGAGGTCGTCCAGGACGGTCACGGTGTGGCCGGCCTCCAGCAGGTGCTGGGCCACGACACTGCCGACGTATCCGGCACCGCCGGTGACCAGGTACTTCTTCGGCTCGCTCATTCGCTCGCTACCTCTCGCAGTCGCTGGGCCGCGGCTTCCGGCGGCACGTCGTTGATGAACACACTCATGCCGGATTCGGAACCCGCGAGGAACTTCAGCTTGCCGGAGGTACGGCGAATGGTGAAAAGCTCCAGATGCAGCGCGAACTCGTCCCGGCCGTCGACCCCGAACGGCGCCTGGTGCCAGGCGGAGATGTACGGGGTCGGCGGCTCACCGGGTCCGAAGATCCGGTCGAAGCGCCTCAAGAGTTCCAGATAGACCTGTGGGAACTCTGTCCGTGCCGCCTCGTCGAGCGCGGTCAGGTCGGGGACGCGGCGGCGTGGGTGGAGGTGGACCTCGTAGGGCCAGTGCGCCGCGTACGGGACGTAGGCGATCCAGTGACCGGTGGCGAGGACGATCCGGGTGCCGTCCTTCTCCTCGCCGGCGACCACGTCGTCGAAGAGGTTGGAGCCGGTCTCCTCGCGGCGGCGGGCGGCCGAGGCGAGCATGAGCTCGGTGCGCGGGGTGACGAAGGGATAGCCGTAGATCTGGCCGTGCGGGTGGCCGAGGGTGACGCCGATCTCGGCGCCGCGGTTCTCGAAGCAGAAGACCTGGGTGACCTGGTCGAGGACGGAGAGTGCGGCGGTGCGGTCGGTCCAGGCGGCGAGGACGAGCGCGGCCTGCTCCTCGGTGAGGTCGGCGAAGGACGCGTCGTGGTCGGAGGTGAAGCAGACCACCTCGCAGCGGCCGGAGTCGCCGGCGAGGGACGGGAAGCGGTTCTCGAAGACGGCGACGTCGTAGTGGCTGTCCGGGATCTCGCTGAGGCGGCCCTCGCGGGTGGGGCAGAGCGGGCAGGCGTCGGCCGGCGGGTGGTAGGTGCGGGCCTGGCGGTGCGAGGCGATGGCGACCGCGTCACCGAGCAGCGGATCGCGGCGGATCTCGGACGAGGTGGACACGGCGTCCAGCGGGCGCCGGTCGACGGCGTCGCGGACGGTGCCGTCGACGGAGTCGTAGTAGATCAGCTCACGGCCGTCGGCCAGGCGCGTAACCGTCTTCTTCACCAGGGTCCTCCACCCGTTCCCTCCAACCAACATAAACGCACATAACAAATCACAAGCGAACACGTCAGTCAATGGCCGCCACCCTTACACAGCGGACGCACGGCAGACCCGGACATTACGTCACACTTCATCGCAGCCGATCACGATCGAACAAAGAACACCAAGGAAACTGTTCATTTAACGAACACAGAGGCGTAAGTTCCCTCAGGTTCAGTTCGCGCAACGAAGCGAGTACCCCCATGCAGACACTGGCCGAAGGGCTCCGTCTCCCCACGAACGGGCTCGACTACGCCATCCTGGCGATCTACTTCGTCGTCGTCCTCGGCATCGGCTTCGCGGCCCGTGCGAGTGTGAAGACGAGCCTCGACTTCTTCCTCTCCGGACGGTCCCTGCCCGCCTGGGTGACCGGTCTCGCCTTCGTCGCGGCGAATCTCGGGGCCACCGAGATCCTCGGCATGGCGGCGACCGGCGCGCAGTACGGCGTCGCGGTGGTCCACTGGTACTGGATCGGCGCCATTCCGGCCATGGTCTTCCTCGGCCTGGTGATGATGCCGTTCTACTACCGGTCCAAGGTGCGCTCCGTACCGGAGTTCCTGCTCCAGCGGTTCGACCGGTCCGCGCACCTGCTGAGCTCCGTACTCTTCGCCTTCGCGGCGATCCTGATCGCGGGCGTCAACCTCTACGCCCTCTCGATCGTCGTGGAGGCGCTCCTCGGCTGGCCGCAGTGGGTCGCGATCGTCGTCGCGGGCCTCTTCGTGCTGGTCTACATCACCATCGGCGGCCTCTCCTCGGCGATCTACAACGAGGTGCTCCAGTTCTTCGTCATCCTCGCCGCGCTGATCCCGATCACCGTGCTCGGCCTCAAGCGGGTCGGCGGCTGGGACGCCATGAGCGACTCGCTGACCAAGCAGCACGGCGGCGACTTCATGACGGCGTGGGGCGGCACCGGCATCGGCGACGCCAACCCGCTCGGCGCCAACTGGCTGACGATCATCCTCGGCCTCGGCTTCGTGCTCTCCTTCGGCTACTGGACGACGAACTTCGCCGAGGTGCAGCGCGCGCTCTCCGCGAAGAACCTCTCCGCCGCCAAGCGCACGCCGCTGATCGCCGCCTTCCCGAAGATCTTCATCGTCTTCGCGGTGATGATCCCGGGCCTGGTCGCCGCCGTGATCGTGCCGCAGATCGGCACGCCGGACTCGGACCTCACCTACAACGACGCGATCCCGCTCCTGATGCAGGAACTGCTGCCCAACGGCGTGCTCGGCATCGCGGTGACCGGTCTGCTCGCCGCGTTCATGGCGGGCATGGCGGCCAACGTGTCCTCGTTCAACACGGTGTTCACGACGGACATCTGGCAGCGGTACGTGGTGAAGGGCAAGCCGGACACGTACTACCTGAAGTTCGGCCGGCTGATCACGGCGATCGGCGTGCTGGCCTCGATCGGTACGGCGTTCATCGCGGCGAGCTTCTCGAACATCATGAGCTACCTGCAGACGCTGTTCTCGTTCTTCAATGTGCCCATGTTTGTCGTCTTCATCATCGGTATGTTCTGGAAGCGGGCTTCGATGAAGTCCGGTGTCTGGGGTCTGATCGCGGGTACCGGCGCCGCGATGGTCAACTACTTCTGGATCTACAAGGGCGGCGTCATCGACATCCCGTCCGACCAGGGCGCCAACTTCGTCTCCGCGATCGTCGGCTTCGTCGCCGGAGCGGTCGTCATGGTCGTCGTCACGCTCTTCACCGCGCCGAAGCCCGAGGCGGAGCTGGCCGGCCTGGTGTACGGGACCGAGTCGCCGGACCCCGACGAGGCGCTGGAGGAGGCCGACAAGGCCTGGTACCGCAAGCCCGCGCTGCTCGGCTGGGGCGCGATCGTGCTCGCCGCCGCGTGCTACATCCCCTACTCGTTCTGATCGGAGGAACCACCATGTCCGACCTGCACAAGGAAGTCTCCGAACTGGAGCGCAAGTCCGCGACCGCGGCCCGGCTCTTCGACATCCGGCGGATCATCGGCGGCCTGTTCGTCGTCTACGGCGTGATCGTCACCATCGCCGGGATCAGCCCGTCCGACGCCGACCTGAAGAAGGCCGAGGGCGTCCACATCAACCTGTGGACCGGCCTGGCGATGCTGGCGCTCGGCCTGTTCTTCCTGGTCTGGATGAAGCTCCGCCCGGCCGAGGCTCCGGCCGCGCCGGTCGAGGAGACCGACGCGGGCTGAGGCCGGCCGCCGTGCCCGTAGGGGCCGTACGTCATCCGCTCAGCCCGGGTGCGTACGGCCCCTGCGCCGTACTGCCGTTGCCGCTCCGGCCGTCCGCCGCGCGGTCCAGCAGTCCGGTACGGGCCGCGAGTGCGGCCGCCTCCAGCCGGGAGCCGACGCCGAGCTTCATCAGGACCCGCTGGACGTGCGTACGGGCGGTGCTCGGCGCGATCCGCATCCCGGCCGCGATCAGCCGGGTGTCCTCACCCTCGGCGACCCGGACCAGGACCTCCGCCTCGCGCGGGGTCAGCATCTGGAGCAGGCGGCGGCCCTCGTCGTCGGGCTGGGCCGCCGGGTTGAGCAGTTCGGCGAAGGCGCCGCGCAACAACTGCGGCGCCACGGCGCACTCACCGGCCCGCGCCTTCAGCATGGCCCGCTCCACGCCCTCGATGCGCTCGTCGTGCCGGACGTACCCCGCCGCGCCGGCCGCGAAGGCCGCGGCGATCCCGCGCGGACTGGGCACCGGCCCCAGCACCACCACCGCCACCTGCGGCCGCTCCTGGCCGATGCGCACGATCGGGTCGAAGACGCCGGGCGCGGCGGGCGAGGCGGTACCGAAGAGGCAGACCTCAGGAGCCCTGCCGACCACCAGCTCCGCCGACCCGGACGTCGGAGCGGCCGCGGCGAGCACCCGGTGCCCGCGCAGTTTCAGCGCCGAGGCGAGTGCCTCGGCGAGCAGGCGGTGGTCATCGACCACCATGAGCCGCACGCTCATCGATCAAGCTCCAAGTGCCCGTCTGCGCGATGGATACCGGACACCCGCGCTCCTGACCCGGCAACGTACACGCTTGTTCGACGCCGTGGGCCCCTTACGAGGCAGAAGCTGCCCGGAATGCCGAATTCTGCTGCATTCGGGGCCACTTGAGGACCGCACACGGTACGGAAAACGATCAGCCCTGCCAGTTGGTGATCAACTGGCAGGGCTGGTCGGCGGGTTGGACCGTCAGTCGGTGCGGAAGCCCACCGCGAGGTAGAGCTTCTCGTCCGCCTGGCTGTCGCGGCGCTCGCTGATCAGCTGCTTCGAGAGGAAGAAGCGGCCCTCGGCGTACAGGACTTCGGAGTGGTCGACGGTGAACCGGGTCTCCGCCTCCCGTACCGACTCGTCGCTCGGGTTCTCCATCAGCAGCGTCTGCTTGAAGGTCTCGCCGTCGATCGAGACGATCTGGCCGCCCTTGTCGTACGGAGGCCGCTTGTACGCGATGACGCTGGTGCCGTCCATCCGGAGCGGGACCAGGCTGTAGCGGTCGCCCGCGTCCGCCCGGCCGCCGAGCAGCTTGCCGGTGGTGAGGTCGAAGGCGACGACCTCGTTGGTGTCGCCGTACTCGCTCGTACCGTCGTGGTCCTCGGTCGGCAGGTAGAGCCGGTTGTTGCCGACGACCGCCGCCCGGCAGCTCTCCACGTCGGTGGAGCCGCAGCGCGCCGCGTACTTCTCGGCGTCGGCGGAGATCCGCACGATCAGCTTGCCGGTCGCCGCGTCGACCGAGAAGAAGTCGGAGATGCCGCTGCCGTCACCGGCGGTGTCGCCGACGTTGGCCGCGACCACCAGCGGCTTGGTGGAGACGATGGACGCGTAGTCGACGCCCGCGGGCATCTCGAACGAGGAGAGCGGCGCGCCGGTCGCGGGGTTGAGCGACTGGATGGTGAGCTGCGGGCTGTCGTACGAACCGCACTTGCGCACCACGGCGAGGGCCTCACCGCCGGCGTACCCGGTGTCGTAGCAGCGGTCGGCGCTGACCTTCGGCTTCCAGAGCTCGGCGCCGCTCGCAAGCTGGAAGGCCGCGCCGCCCGAGGTGCCGCCCGCCGCCACGGTGGTCCCGCTGAGCGTGACCTCGTCGAACTGGACCGGCCGGTCGCCGCCGGTGGCGGAGGTGACGGACTTGCTCCAGAGCAGCTTGCCGGCGGCCAGGTCGACGGCGCCGACCTGGTTGCACGCCGGGTACTTGTTCTCCTTGGTCGGCTTGCTCTCCTTGAAGAGGATCGCCGTCCTGAAGTCCTTCGTCATGTGACGGGAGGCGCCGCAGACCTCGCCGGGGACCGGCACGGACCAGAGCTTGGTGCCCTTGTCGCGGTCGTGGGCGACGACCTCGTTGACGCCGGACTTCACGTACGCCTTGTCGGTGAGCCAGGAGCCCTTGACCGAGGTGACGTCGGTGACCTCGGGCTGCGGGAGCTGGAAGGCGACCTTGGAGGCGGTGTTGCCGGGCGCCTTCTCGTCGCCGCCGGCCAGACCGTCGCCCTCACCGTCCTTGCCCTCGCCGCCTTCGCCGCCGCCGGTGGAGCCGGACGTGGACGCCTGGTTGCCCGTGTCGCCGTCGTCCTTGGTGGCGGAGTAGACGACGGCCGCGCCGATGATCAGCACCACGGCGACGGCCGCGGCGACGATGATCTGCAGCTGGGTGGAGAACTTCTTGCCGCCGCCGTTGCCGCCCGGGCCGGGCTGCGGAGCGCCGTACATCGGCTGGGTGGGGTAGCCGTAGCCCTGCTGCGGCATACCGGGCCGGCCGCCCGGGTAGCCGGGCTGGCCGGGTGCGCCCTGCGGGTAGCCGTAGCCGGGCTGCGGTCCCTGCGGGTAGCCGTAGCCGTTGGGCTGCGGGGCCGGCGGGGTGGGATAGCCGGGCTGCGGGGTGCCGTAGCCGCCGGGGGGTGTGGGCGGGGTCGGCGGGCTCGCGGGCGGGGGCTGCTTGGCGAAGGGGTCCACGGGCGGCGGGGTCGGCTCACCGAACCCACCGGGCGGCGGGTCCTGCGGGGCGCCGAATCCGCCGGCGGGCGGGGTGGCGGGAGCCTGGGCCGGAGGCTGGCCCTGTGACGGCTGGTTCGGGGGCTCGTTGGGTGGCTGCGGCGGCTGGGTCATCGCGTTCGTACCTCGGAAGACTGGAGTTGTGTGGGGGTTTCGGATGCCGTCGGGACGGCGGTCACTTGGAGAACACCAGCGCCTTCGCCTGCTCCATCTCCCCGTCGTCACGGCCGCTGAGCCGCTTGGGGAGGATGTAGGAGCGGCCGTCCTCGTACCGGACGGACAGCCCGCCGAAGAGGCTGTTCTCGATCCGGTTCGTGCCCTCCGGGTGCTGGAGCAGGACGCTGGTGGAGCCACCCGTCGGCGGAAGCGTGAGCATGGCGCCGGCCTTGTCGTACCGCGGCTCCATGTAGAGCACCAGCTTGCCGCCGTCCATGCGGACCGGGGTCACGGTGCGCTCGGCCGGGGCGGGCGCCGTCCACTTGGGCTTGCCCGTGTTCAGGTCGAAGGCGACGACCTTGTTCGTCCGCGCGGAGCCGGTCGAGTCGGCCTTGGTGGCCATGTAGAGAGTGTCGGCGTCGGCGACGACACCGGAGCAGCCTTCGAGGTTCTGGCCGAAGATGGCGAACGTGCCACCGCAGTTGGCGACGACCGTGTCACCCTTGGCCGGGCTCATCTGCGAGCGGAGCTTGCCGCTGTCGGTGAACGCGGCGATCGACCACTGCTTCTTCTTCTTGTTGTCGAGCGAGACCACGAGCGGGCTCACCGAGTAGACCTTCGTGATCTCCCAGCCGCGCGGCGGCCGGTAGGTCCACCTGGCCTTGCCGGTGGCCGGGTCCAGCTCCTGCAGCTGGTGCTGCGGGTTGTCGACGTCGTCGTTACGGCAGTTGGCGGCGGCGATCAGCTTCGGGCCGCCGGCGAAGGAGAAGGTCCGGCAGTTGTCCGTCGGGGTGCCGAACAGCTCCTTGCCGTCGCTCACGCGGTACGCGCTGGAGTAGCTGGTCCGGCCGGCGGTGACCGTGTTCCCGCTGATCGCGACGCTGATGTCGGAGATCAGGTCGAAGGCGCCGGCCTTCTTGACCTCGGACTTCCAGCCGGCCTTGCCGGTGTTGAGGTCGATCATCTGCATCACGGAGCAGGTGGACCGGTCCGTGGTGCCGTTCTCGATGGCGATCACGAGCTTGCCGTCGGGAGAGGCCGTGTTGGGCGTGGCGCAGACGTCCGCGGGGAGTTCCACGGTCCACTTCTTCTTGCCGTCGGCGACCGAGTAGCCGGAGACGCCGCGGTACAGGGCCGTGATCATCGTGTCGCCGACGAACCAGGGGCCGCGGATCTCGCCACCGTTACGCGGGAGGTCGACGTCGTTCTTCTGGAGCCAGGCGACCTTGGCCTCACCCGGCTTGCGCCCGGCGTTGAGGTCGTCGTTCCCCTCCCGCCCGCCGCCGGTGCCGTCGCCCTCGTCGACCGAGGGCGACGCGCTGGGCGTCTCGGGCGCCTTGGGGTCGTCGGTGCCGTTGCTGGGGCCCGCGACCGGCTTCTTGGGGTCGTCGCCGCTGTCGCTCACCACGTACCAGGCGCCCGCGCCGACGAGCAGCACGACGGCGACGGCCGCCGCGGCGAGGATGCCGGTCTTGCCGTTGAAGGGACCACCGGAACCGCCGCTCCCGGTGGGTCCGCCCGGGGCCGGTGCGCCGGGGTACTGATGCTGCGGGTAGCCGTGACCGGGCTGCGCGGGCTGGCCGTAGGGACCGGGAGCGGGCTGACCGTAGCCACCGGTGGCCGGCCGGCCGTAGGGGCCGGACTGCTGACCGTACGGACCGGAGGGCTGCTGGCCGTAAGGACCGGGCGCCTGGCCGAACGGGCCGGGGGCCTGGTTCGGGGCCTGGCCAGGTGCCTGGCCCGGTGCCTGCGGGTAGCCGTAGCCGGGCTGCTGGGCCGGGGGCGTCTGCGGGTAGCCGTACGCCTGGTCGCCCGGCGGCGTCTGCGGCGGCTGCGCCGGCTGCTCGGCCAGGGACGGCGGCTGGTCCTGCGGCTGCTGCGGCTGGTCCTGCGGCGGCTGAGGAGTTCCCTGCGGCGGCTCCTGCGGAGCCCCGAAGCCCCCCTGCGGCGGTTGCTGGCTGGGCGGCTGGCTCATCAGCACGTCCCCCTTCGTGCGGTCCGGTGCCCGATCCGGTCTCCCCCGCGATTCCGGGACGGTTCAATTCCCCCCGGAAAGGAGCGAATCGGGCATGGCTTCCGCGGTGTTACGACAGTCGGGCGGGGCTTCTTTGTACCACCCACCAGCCATCGAACACCGGATCGGTCCACCCGCTGTTCCCAAGGGAGAACCGGGTCGTGATGCCCTCGTTACGACCGGCGGAACGTGACGGTCAGTCACCGAGAACGAGCATCGACACGATGTCCTTCTCCTCCTCGTCGTCGCCCCCGCTGATGTACGGCTGCATGAGCACCGCGCGTCCGCCGGAGTAGGCGACCTGCGCGCCGGAGAAGGTGCTCCCTTCTTGACCGGGTAGGCCCAGAGCTCCTTGCCGGTGGCCGGGTCGATGCGCCGTACGTGCTGGATGGCGTGGTCGTCGGCCGAGGTCTGGCAGCTGGTGGCGGCGAGGGGTACGGCGCCACTGGCGAAGCCGTACGGCTGGCAGTTGCCGGGCAGCCTGTCCCAGAGGTGCTTGCCGTCGCTGATGCGGTAGGCGTCGGTGCGGCCGGTCCGGCCGACGGTGACCACGTCACCGTTGATGGCCATGGTGACGTCCGAGAGCCCGTCCCAGACGCCCACCCGCTCGAACGTGGCGTTCCAGCCCGCCTTGCCGGTCCGCAGGTCGACCGTCTGGAGCCGGTCGCACACCCCCGAGTCCGACGGTCCGCTCTCCATCGCGACGACGATCTTCCCGTCCGGGCTGGGCAGGGTGGGCGTCGCACAGACCCTGGACCGGAGGTCGAGGCTCCACTTCTGCGTCCCGTCCGCGGCCGAGTAGCCGTACACCGTGCGGTACATGGCCTTGGCCACGATGTCCCCGGCGAACCAGGGCCCGAACTGCGAGCCGCCGCGGCCCGGCAGGTCGACGGTGTTCTCCTGGACCCAGAGGACCTTGTTCTCGCCGTCCTCGCGTGCGGCGTTGAGTTCGCCGGGCCTCGGGGCGGCGGTGTGGGTCCGGCCGGGCACGGGGTCGTCGGTCTGCTTCGGGACGGCGCTCTCACTGCCCTCGGCGACGGGCGTCCTGCTGTCGTCGCTGCCGCCGTCACCGGTGGCGTACCAGACGCCGGAACCGATCACGAGGACCCCGGCGAGCACGGCGGCGACGATGACGCCGGTACGCCGCCGGGCCTTCCGGCCACCACCGGGAGGCTGCGGGTGGCCGTGGCCGCGGCCGTACGGGACATTCGGCGCGGGCGGACCGTACGGAGCGGCGTACGGCTCCCCGTACACGCCGGGTCGCGGCTCGAAAGGCGCGCCGAAGACGTCCGGGGACGCCTGGCCGTCCTGGTGCGGTATCCGGCCGGGTGGCTGTGACATCGGTACGTCTCTCCCCCGTGAAGTCCTACGTTCTCGGCCGGGCCCTCAGGCGTCCTCGGCCAGTTCCAGCCAGCGCATCTCCAGCTCGTCGCGCTCGGTGACGAGTTCGCGGAGCTCGGCGTCGAGCTTCGCGACCTTCTCGAAGTCGGTGGCGTTCTCCGCGATCTGCTTGTGCAGCGCGGTCTCCCGGGTCGAGAGCTTGTCGAGCTGGCGCTCGACCTTCTGGAGCTCCTTCTTCGCGGCGCGGGCCTCCTGCGCGGAGACGGCCGGGACGGCGGCGGTGACTCCGGACGAGCGGGGTGCGGGAGCGGCGGACGGCGTGGCCTGCTCCTCCATGCGCTGCCTGCGCTCCAGGTACTCGTCGATGCCGCGCGGCAGCATGCGCAGCGCGCGGTCGCCGAGGAGGGCCATGACCTTGTCCGTGGTCCGCTCGATGAAGAACCGGTCGTGGGAGATCACGATCATCGATCCGGGCCAGCCGTCGAGGAGGTCCTCCAGCTGGGTGAGGGTCTCGATGTCCAGGTCGTTGGTCGGCTCGTCGAGGAAGAGGACGTTGGGCTCGTCCATCAGCAGCCGCAGGATCTGGAGCCGGCGGCGCTCACCGCCGGAGAGGTCGCCGACGGGCGTCCACTGCTTCTCCTTGGTGAAGCCGAACTGCTCGCAGAGCTGGCCGGCCGTCATCTCGCGGCCCTTGCCGAGGTCGACCCGGTCACGGACCTGCTGGACGGCCTCCAGGACCCGGAGGTTCGGGTTCAGCTCGGAGACCTCCTGGGAGAGGTAGGCGAGCTTGACGGTCCTGCCGACGACGACCTTCCCGGCTGCGGGCTGCTCCTCGCCCTGCGTACGGGCGGCCTCGGCCAGCGCGCGCAGCAGCGAGGTCTTGCCGGCGCCGTTGACGCCGACCAGGCCGACGCGGTCGCCGGGGCCGAGCTGCCAGGTGAGGTGGGTGAGGAGGGTCTTGGGCCCGGCCTGGACGGTCACGTCCTCCAGGTCGAAGACGGTCTTGCCGAGGCGGGCGTTGGCGAACTTCATCAGCTCGCTGGTGTCGCGCGGCGGCGGCACGTCGGCGATGAGCTCGTTGGCGGCCTCGATGCGGTAGCGCGGCTTGGAGGTACGGGCCGGGGCGCCGCGGCGCAGCCAGGCCAGCTCCTTGCGCATGAGGTTCTGCCGCTTGGACTCCTCGGTGGCGGCGATCCGCTCGCGCTCGGCGCGGGCGAAGACGTAGTCGCTGTAGCCGCCCTCGTACTCGTGGACCGTGCCGCGCTGGACGTCCCACATGCGGGTGCAGACCTGGTCGAGGAACCACCGGTCGTGGGTGACGCAGACGAGCGCCGAGCGCCGGGTCCGCAGGTGGCCGGCGAGCCAGGAGATGCCTTCGACGTCGAGGTGGTTGGTGGGCTCGTCGAGGACGATCAGGTCCTGCTCGTCGATGAGGAGCTTCGCCAGCGCGATACGGCGGCGCTCGCCACCGGAGAGCGGGGCGATGACGGTGTCGAGCCCGTGCTCGAAGCCGGGGAGCGCGAGGCCGCCGAAGAGGCCGGTGAGCACGTCCCGGATCTTGGCGCTGCCCGCCCACTCGTGGTCGGCGAGATCGCCGATGACCTCCTGGCGGATGGTCTTCGCCGGGTCGAGGGAGTCGTGCTGCGTGAGCACGCCGAGCCGCAGCCCGCCGTTGTGAGTGACGCGGCCGGTGTCCGCCTCCTCCAGCTTGGCGAGCATCCGGATGAGGGTGGTCTTGCCGTCGCCGTTACGGCCCACGACACCGATCCGGTCGCCCTCGGACACCCCGAGGGACACACCGTCGAGCAGGGCACGGGTGCCGTACACCTTGCTGACCTGCTCGACATTGACCAGATTGACGGCCATTTCACTCCTGTCCGGGGGGTTGATCGACCTTTCCAGGGTACGGCGGCGGAGTGGGCTCGACGGCACGGCCTTGGCACAGCACACCGACAGGCGTACAGTTTCCCGTACGTACAGAATCACGTACAGGGAGCACGGCATGCGGACGATGACCTACACCGAGTCACGGGCGAAGTACGCGGAGACCCTGAGCGCGGTCGTGGACGACCGTGAGGAGGTCGTGGTCACGCGCGCGGGCCACGAGCCCGTGGTGATAGTGGCGCTGGACGAGTACGAGTCCCTCAAGGAGACCGCGTACCAGCTCCGAAGCCCGGAGAACGCCCGCCGCCTGCTGGCCTCCATCGAACGCCTGGAGAGCGGCGGCGGCACGGTACGGGAGCTCGCGGAGTGAAGTTCGTGTGGGACCAGTCGTCCTGGGACGACTACGTCTGGTGGCAGAACCAGGATCCCAAGATCCTCAAGAGGATCAACACACTGCTCCAGGACATCGCCCGGAACGGCAACGAAGGAATGGGCAAGCCGGAACCTCTGAAGCACGGCTTTAACGGGTACTGGTCCCGCCGTATCACCGACGAGCATCGGCTCATCCACAAGGTGGTCGACGACGAGGTACGTGTCGCCGCCTGCCGCTACCACTACGTCCGCTGACCGCCGCCGCACATAGGCCCCCGGCCCGCCCGCTCCACCAGGAGCCAGCCGGTCAAGGTCATCGCGATGGCCGCCGGGGCGGAGACCGGGACCGCTATCAGCAGGGCCGTGCGGCCCTCCAGCAGGCCGGCGAGGCCGACCATGGAGAGGCCGAGGACGCCGAGGAGGCAGAGCGTCACGCCGAGGGCCGCCAGCGGGCCGGAGCCCGTGCGGAGGGCCGTGGGTGCCGGGCGTTCGAAGGTGCGGAAGGTGGCGACCAGAGCGGCGGTGAGCGCGGCCGCGGCGGCCAGACGCAGCGGGGTCCGGGCCCACCAGGCGGCGGTGGCGGGTTCGGGGAGCGGGACGTCCAGGACGAGCATCGCTCCGTACACGCCGAGCATGGCCGTGAGGTGCCAGAGGAACGCGGTCATCGCCACCCCGTTGGCGGCCACCACCGTGCGCCAGGCGCGCGGGCGGGCCAGGAGCCGGGCGGCCGGGGCGCGGAGCAGCTCCACCGCGCCGACCAGCCAGAGGCCGTGGCAGAGCAGGGCCAGGGTCGGCGGGGCCATGTTGCTGACCTTCTCGCCGGGCATCCCGACCATGGAGAGCGGATAGGGCCCGAACGCCACCAGGGCCACCGCGCCGACCAGGCCGCCGCCGGCGAGCAGCGCGGGCCGGCGGAGGGAGCCGAGGCTCGGGCCGACGCCGAGGCGGCCGTCGGCGCGCAGGAAGCCGAGCTGGTGCACCGCGAGCCAGACGAAGGCGAAGTTGAGGAACTCGACGTACGGGACACCGGCCGCGAACCGCAGCACGTCCACGGCCGCCGCCGCACCCGCAAGACCGGCGAACGCGCCCCACCCGTACCGCTCGTGCAGCCTCAGCAGCGGCGGCGTGAACGCCACCATCGCCAGGTAGATCCCGATGAACCAGAGCGGCTGGGTCACCAGCCGCAGCGTGACACCGGCCAGTCCGCCGCCTCCGCCGAGCAGTTGGACGAGGAGCGCGACCGCGCCCCAGACGAGGACGAAGACCATGGTCGGGCGCAGCAGCCGCTGGAGCCGGGCCCGCAGGAACGCCGCGTAGACGGAGTCCGTGGCGGCCTCGGGCCGTTTGCGGAGCAGCGAGCGGTACGACAGCGCGTGGGCGAATCCGCCGACGAAGAAGAACACCGGCATGACCTGGAGCAGCCAGGTCAGCGGCTGGAGCTCCGGCACGACGGCGAGCAGGTTGCCGACCCCGTCCGGCGTGACGGCCGCCATCATCCAGTGCCCGAGCACGACCGCGGCGAGCGAGGCGACCCGGAGGAGGTCGACGTAGCGGTCCCTGGTGGCGGGAGTGGCCTCGGCGAGTACGCGAACTGGTGATCCCATGCGCATACGTTCCCGGCGGACGGTGGTGCGGCGGGAGGGTACGGGTACTCAATTCGGCGCCTGAGTACGCCGGATGGCGCCGCCGGTGCACCAAGTTGGCCTTCTCGGTACGGGGTAGGAGATAAGGGCAGAGCAGGCCGCAGATCGGTCAACGCCGTTGCGTGCGGACGTCGTTCATCGCTTTCCCGGATCGGAGTACCACCATGGTGCGGAATCCTCGCCGCCTCGCCCCGTCGGTCCTCGTCGGCGTGCTCGCGCTGGCCGGATGCTCGGGCGGTACGCAGACCGACGACAGCACTCCGGTCACCGCGCCCGCCACCATTGAGCCCTCCACGGCCACCGCTTCGCCCCCGTCGGCCACCGTCGAGCCCCCGACAGCCACACCCACGGCCACCGCTTCGACCGCCCCCACGCCCACACCCGATCCGGTCATGCCCGCCCTGCACAGCAAGACCTACGAGCAGGCGCAGGCGGAGTTCACCCGCCAGGACCTGTCCCCCGCACGCCTGACGGCCGCCGCCCAGCACAAGGACGTCACCGTCCCACGCGACCACGACGCCTGGTACATCTGCGACACCAGCCCCCGGCCAGGCGACCCGCTCCCGGCCACCACCACGGTCACCGTCAAGCTCGCGCAGGACTTCAGCGACTGCACGACGAGCTTCAACGGCTACCTGTACGAGGAGAACGACCCGGCCTCCACGTCCTGAGCGGTTTGCCGGTACGGCAACTTCTCGTGCGGATCGCGGCCGGCGGTGACCACACTGGACGGGCACCCGACAGCGCGCTCCACCGCGCGCGTCCCGGCCGAAGGAGCCCTCGTTGACCACCACCGATGCCGCCGCCTCCTGGGACGGCGTGTACGCCGCCCGGCCCGTCGCCACCGACCCCCGGCCGAACGTCCGGCTCACCGAGACGGTCTTTGACCTGCCGCCCGGCGACGCGCTGGAGCTCGGCTGCGGCGAAGGCGGCGACACGCTCTGGCTCGCGCGCCGCGGGTGGCGCGTCACCGCCGTCGACGTCTCGGCCGTGGCGGTCGAGCGGCTCAC
This sequence comes from Streptomyces sp. NPDC006174, assembly GCF_040614075.1. Lineage (NCBI taxonomy): Bacteria > Bacillati > Actinomycetota > Actinomycetes > Kitasatosporales > Streptomycetaceae > Streptomyces > Streptomyces sp. NPDC006174. Next base: position 163,703 of record NZ_JBEXTJ010000007.1, read on the forward strand.
CGACCTGGCCCGCTCGCTCGGCCTGGGCGACCGGGTCACCGCCGAGCGGCACGACCTGGGCGCGACCTTCCCGGAGAGCCGCGACGGCTCTGAGCACGGGTTCGACCTGGTCACCGCCCACTACCTGCACACGCCGCACGCCTTGGACCGCGCGGCCGTCCTGCGCCGGGCCGCCCACGCGCTGCGGCCCGGCGGCCGGCTGCTGGTCGTCGACCACGGCTCGACCGCGCCGTGGTCCTGGAACCAGGACCCCGATGTGCACCACCCGAGCCCGCAGGAGGTCGCCGAAGGCCTCGCGCTCGACCCGGCCACCTGGACGGTCGAGCGCGCCGACGCGCCTCGCCGGATCGCGACCGGCCCGGACGGCACCACCGCCGAGGTCACCGACCACGTCCTGATCGTCGTCCGCCGCGCCGCCTGACGCCCGCGCCCGCGAAGGAGGACCCGATGGCCACCCGTGACACCCCGCCGCCCCGCACCGGAACCAGCGAGGCCGAGACCCTGCGCGGCTTCCTCGACTACCTGCGGACCTCGGTCGCCGCGAAGGTCGACGGCGCTCCGGAGCCGGAGGTCCGGACGGCCGCCGTGCGCTCGGGCACGAACCTGCTCGGCCTGCTCAACCACCTGACGTACGTCGAGCGTGCGATCTTCCTCGGAGAGCACGTCGCCGACTGGCAGGCGACGTTCCGGGCCGCGCCGGAGGACAGCGTGGCCGAGGTCGTGGCCCGCTACCGTACGGCGGTCGAGAGCGCGAACGCGGTCCTCGACGCGTGCACCGACCTCGCCGCACCGGTCCCCCGGCCGCAGCCCGGGAAGCCCGCGCCCGGTGTCCGGTGGGCGCTCACGCACATGATCGAGGAGACCGGCCGGCACGCCGGTCACGCGGACATCCTGCGCGAACTGATCGACGGTTCGACGGGCCGCTGAGCCGCCTCAGCGGCTCACGAAGACGCCGTCACCACGTGCGCGCCCCGCGCGGGAGCCGGAGCCACCCGCGCGTTCCGGCAGGTCCCCGACGCCAGCAGCGCGTCGGCCACCTTGCGCGCCGCCGGCTCGTCCGCGACCAGGAACGCCGTCGTCGGCCCGGACCCGGAGACCAGCGCCGCCAGCGCGCCCGCCTCCGTGCCCGCCGCCAGCGTCTCCGCGAGGGACGGGCGCAAGGAGAGCGCGGCGGGCTGGAGGTCGTTGCTCAGGGCCGCCGCGAGTGCGCCGGAGTCGCCGGAGCGCAAGGCGGTCAGCAGCGCGGGCGAGGCGGTCGGCTCGGGGATGTCCGCCTCGGCCGTGAGCCGGTCGAACTCCCCGTACACCGCAGGCGTCGACAGCCCACCGTCCGCCACCGCGAACACCCAGTGGAACGCTCCGCCCACCTCGATCGGCGTCAGCTTCTCACCGCGTCCGGTGCCGAGCGCGGCCCCGCCGACCAGGCTGAACGGCACATCGCTGCCCAGCTCCGCGCAGATGGCCAGCAGCTCGTCGCGGCTCGCGCCCGTCCCCCACAGCGCGTCGCACGCGACCAGCGCGGCGGCCCCGTCGGCGCTGCCGCCCGCCATGCCGCCCGCGACCGGGATGTCCTTGGCGATGTGGAGGTGGACGGCGGGTGTGACGCCGTACCGCTCGGCCAGGGCCACGGCTGCGCGGGCCGCGAGGTTGGTGGCGTCCAGCGGGACCTGGGCGGCGTCCGGGCCGGAGCAGGTGATGCGCAGCTCGTCGGCGGGAACCGCGGTGACCTCGTCGTACAGGCCGACGGCGAGGAAGACGTTGGCCAGGTCGTGGAAGCCGTCGGCACGGGCGGCGCCCACGGCGAGCTGCACGTTGACCTTGGCGGGGACGCGGACGGTGACTGCGGCGGTCGCGGCACTCACAGGGACGGCACCTCCGGCTTGTTCTCCGCGATCGCCGCGAACTCCTCCACCGTCAGCGCCTCACCGCGCGCCTGCGGCGAGATCCCGGCGGCGACCAGCGCGGCCTCGGCGGCGGGCGCGGAGCCGGCCCAGCCGGACAGCGCGGCCCGGAGCGTCTTGCGGCGCTGCGCGAAGGCCGCGTCGACGACGGCGAAGACCTCGGCGCGGGTGGCGGTGGTGGCGATGGGCTCCGTGCGGCGGACGAGCGAGACGAGCCCGGAGTCGACGTTCGGCGCGGGCCAGAAGACCGTACGGCCGATCGAGCCGGCGCGCTTGACCTCCGCGTACCAGTTGGCCTTCACCGACGGCACGCCGTAGACCTTGTTGCCCGGCCGGGCGGCCAGCCGGTCGGCCACCTCGGCCTGGACCATGACCAGGGTCCGCTCGATGCTCGGGAAGCGCTCCAGCATGGTGAGCAGGACGGGCACGGCCACGTTGTACGGGAGGTTGGCGACGAGCGCGGTGGGCGCGGGGCCCGGCAGCTCGGTGACCAGCATCGCGTCGGAGTGGACCAGCGCGAACCGGTCGGCGCGCTCCGGCATCCGGGCCTGGACCGTGGCGGGCAGCGCGGCCGCGAGCACGTCGTCGATCTCCACCGCGACCACCCGGTCCGCCGCCTCCAGCAGCGCCAGGGTCAGCGAGCCGAGCCCGGGGCCGACCTCGACGACGGTGTCGTCCGGGCGGACCTCGGCGGTGCGCACGATGCGGCGGACCGTGTTGGCGTCGATGACGAAGTTCTGACCGCGCTGCTTGGTCGGGCGTACGCCCAGCTTCGCTGCCAGGTCGCGGATGTCTGCGGGGCCCAGGAGGGCGTCGGGCTCTGTGCTGCTCACCCGGTAAGCCTACGGCCGCAGTGCGGCCACGGACTCGCCCCCCGCTGCACGTAGAGCTTCTTCGCCCGGTACGTCTGCTCGGCGGCGGGCGCGTCCTGGGGCCGGCCGCTGCCGCCGAGCGACTGCCAGGTCCGGGTGTCGAACTGGTAGAGCCCGCCGTACGTCCCGCTCGGATCCACCGCTCCCGCCCGGCCGCCGGACTCGCAGGCGGCGAGCGCGGACCAGTTGAGCCCGTCCGCGCCGGTGACGGCTGCGGGCCGCTGCCGGGTGCCGGTGCGGACGACGCGGCTGACCGGCCGGTGGACCAGCTCCTCGCCGGTCCTGCGCGGCGTCTGCCGTACGCCGTTGACGGTCCGGACGGCGTACGTGACCCGGCGCACGCCGTTGCGCCCGGCCCGCTCCACCCGCTCGACGCCTCGGAACAGCTCGGGGTCCTCGCTCCGTTCGACGGCGTACGGGACGCTCTCCTCGTGCACCTCGCGGGTGTCGGTGATCCGCAGGACGGAGACCGTCTGGCCGTCGCGCGGGAAGCTCGCGGGGTCGACGGAGGTGGCGTCCAGGCCTTCCAGCGTGATGCCCGCCTGGGCGAGGGCCTCGTGGACGGTGGCGGCGTTGGTGCGCAGGGTGCGTTCCTGGCCGTCGGCCATGAAGGTCACGGTGCGTTCGGTGCGCACGGTGAGGAGGAGGCCGGTGCGGGCGATCGGAGTGGAGCGGGAGGCGGAGAGGTACGCGCCTTCGGCACGGATCCCGAACTCGCGCAGCGCCCCGGCCACGGTGTCGGCGGTCGTCCAGACCCGGCGGTGGTGGCCGTCGAGCGTGAGGTCGACCGGGCGGCCGTAGTGCACGGTGACCTCGTCGCCGTGGTCCAGGTCGGTGCCGGGCGCCGGGGAGACGCGGTCGTGGGCGCCGACGGTGACGCCTTCGTCCGCCAGGAGTTCGGTGACGTCGTCGGCGAAGGTGTGCAGGGTGCGGGGCGTGCCGTCGACGTCCAGCCTGACCGCCTTGTCGTGCGCGACGAACGCGGTGGTGCCGCCGGCCAGGAAGGCGACGACGAGGGCGCGCGGCACGAGCCGTCTCAGCCGCAGGTTCTCGGAGCCGGCGACGAGGACACGGCGGCGCTTGGCGGCCCGCCGGACTTCGGCGCGGGTGGGGCCCTGGCGGAGCACCGCGGGCGGCGGGCCGGTGAGCGGCGTGTCGACGACGGTCGGGGCGTGGGCGGCGGGGTCCGGTGACCACGGTCTGTCGGCCAGGGTCAGCTGCTCGTGGAACGCGTCGAGACGCCTGTCCTGCGAAGTGTTCACGCCGTTCACGCCGCTCCTGAAGATCCGCCCGCTGCCGCCCCCGTCGTGCGCGGGGACGATAGCGGAGCGGCGGTGACTCTCCAAAGCGACACGGCTACGCAGCGTGCACGACCGGGCTCAGAAGTCGAACGCGCGTGCCGTGTTGTCGTAGATCGCGGCGGCCAGTGTGTCCTTGTCCAGCCCCTTCACCGCGGCCATCGCGCGGAGCGTGACCGGGATGAGGTACGGAGCGTTGGGCCGTCCGCGGTACGGGGCCGGCGTGAGGAAAGGCGCGTCCGTCTCGACCAGGACCAGCTCGGTCGGAGCGACGGCGAGCGCGTCGCGCAGCGGCTGGGCGTTCTTGAAGGTCATGTTGCCGGCGAAGGACATGAAGTAGCCGGCCCGCGCGCAGAGCGCGGCCATCTCGGCGTCGCCGGAGTAGCAGTGGAAGACGGTCCGCTCGGGCGCTCCCGCGTCGAGCAGGACCCGCAGGACATCGGCGTGCGCGTCCCGGTCGTGGATGACCAGGGCCTTGCCGTGCCGCTTGGCGATCTCGATGTGGGCCCGGAACGACTCCTCCTGCGCGGCGATGCCTTCGGGGCCCGTACGGAAGAAGTCCAGGCCCGTCTCGCCGACCCCGCGTACGTGGTCGAGCGCGGCGAGCGCGTCGATCTCCGCCAGCGCGTCCTCCAGCGCCGCCTTGCCGCCGGGCTCGCGGGCTCCTTGCCGCGCGGTGCCGTCCGGATCGCCGTGGACGATGCGCGGGGCCTCGTTGGGATGCAGGGCCACCGAGGCGTGGACGGCCGGGTGGGCGGCGGCGGTCTCGGCGGCCCAGCGGGAGCCGGCCACGTCGCAGCCCACCTGGACCACCGTCGTGACGTTCACCGCGGCGGCCCGGGCGAGGGCCTCCTCGACGGTGGCGTCCTGCATGTCCAGGTGCGTGTGGGAGTCGGCGACCGGGACCCGGAGAGGTTCGGGCAGCGGAGGCGCTTCGGTACGGCTCATGCGCACGACTCTACGAGGGCCCGGTGCACCGGCGTACGAGGGCCGAAGCCCTCACGCGGGGAGGCGTACGCCGGTGGCGCCGGGCCCTAGGGGCTCACCTGCGGTGGAACGGGTGCAGCAGGTCGGACAGCCGCCAGTGGCGGTCGGCGGTGCGGGCCGCCGGGATCTTCTCCGGGTCCCGCTCGGCGCTCTTCGACGGGTGCAGGAGCTGCTGCGCACCCGCCACCCGGCCGGCCCGCATGATGCGCACCACGTGTCCGCCGCAGTTGGTGCAGGTGGGCGTGGAGAGCGGGGACGGCACGCGCTCACCGTCGGCCGTGTAGACGACGAACTCGTGGCCGTGGATGTCCACGTGGTGCTCTATCTCGTAGGACTGCTCCCAGCCGTACCCGCACCGCATGCAGGCGAAGGCGTACGCCTCATGGACGGTGGTCGCTGCGATCTCGCTCATACCCGCTCCTCTTGTCCGCCGGTCAGGCACTCCGGGGACGGCCGGCCCGCCCGAGGGTTTCGAACAGGTGGCCCGTCCCTTCCAGTGGACACCCGTGCGGGAACGGACGCACCAGCTCAGAGCCGATGTTGATGCGTTCTTGGCCTCCTTTTGCCGCCCTTTGCCGCCGCATGGCCCACGACAGGCCGACCCGTGACCGGCGGACGGGACAACGGGTGACAGGCATACCGCCGCGCGCCCCCGTACGCGCGGGCCACCGGACCGAATGCGCCCGCGCACCACCCCCGTGCGGCCCCTCATAATTCCCCGAATTCCCGGCCTTTTCTCACCCGTTCGCCGCATGAATTCATCATTCAATTGAATCCCCTATTACCAGGCCTGTCCGGCCCCGATTTGCGGCGCCCGCATTCCTCCCTTTGACTCGGAACGTACGTAAATCGTGACTCGGTACGTACATCAACCCGATTGTCCACAGGATGGGGAGCACCCATGTACACCACGGACACCGCTGCCACCGACATCGAGCTCGACCTCGACACGGCGCTCAACCCGGGCGAGATCGACGGCGTCTACCGCGACTCCCGCGAGTGCGCCTACCTCGCGCTTCTCGCCGGCGGCGGCGCCCTGCTGCTTTCGCCTCCGACCCCGCGCCCGAAGAAGGGCTGAACGTCGGAACATGGACCAGACACATGCTTCGTCCCCGCTCGCGGGTGCCGTGCATGACCTGGCGACAGAGGTGGTCCTCGCTCTTCGGAGCGGGGACCACCTCGCCACGGTGTGCGGCGCGGCAGGAATCGACGAGGAGAACCGGACCGGAATCGCGGCCGTGCGGGTCATCGGCGCCGATCTGCTGCTGCCGAGTGTGCTGTACGGACGTCATCCGCATCCGGGAGACGTCGCCGTGCTCGACCGGGCGGTACGGGAATTCCCGCCCAAGCCCGATGCTCCGGCCGCGACCGCCTGGAGCCACTGGCACATGATCTCCACGCTCCAGCGCGTGGCGCAGCCACCAGGCGCGACCGGGACGTACGAGGAGCCCGACGCCGCCTGGCTGGAGCAGGCGCCCTGGCAGTCCTTCACCCACCAGCTCTCCGTCCTCGCGCCTCTCGCCGTACCGGCCGCGCCTTCGGCCGTGCAGCGGGCGGCGGCGGCGCGCGCCGTCGACCTCGCGCGCGGCTTCGTCCGGGCGGTGCGGCGGCGCGACTGGCTCCAGGCGGCGGGCGCGGGCCGCTGGCTCGCGGCGATCGGCGGCGAACCGGCCACGCTGGGTCTGGAGCGCGGCCTGGACTTCGTCGAGCTGATGGGCGGCCACGACCCGCGCGTCACGCTGCACGTCCGGGCGGCCCGGCTGATGGCCGAGGCGAGGGCGCGATGACGGCGACCGCGACGCCCCAGCACCCCGGGGCGCACCCGGGCCGGGCTGCCTCCGGCGCCGCGCTCGCCGTCCTCCCGCACCTCCTGCGCCAAGCCCTGGCCTGGACCGACGCGCACCGGGCCGAGTTCGCCCTGCCCGACGACGTCCTGGACGCCCGCACCCAGGTCAACGCCACGCTCAAACCCCTCGGCGAACTGGCCCAGCTCTGCTCCACGGTCCACGCCGCCACCGCTCCCGGCACCCCGGAACACGAGGTGGCCGGCGACCTCGTCACGTACGCCTGGGAGCAGGTCGGCGCGGGTGACCTGCTCCTTGAGCTGCTGCGTACGGAGCCCTTCGCGGCCTACCCGTACGAGATCTACGCCGCCTTCGCCGGACACGGGCTGCGCCACGGCGGGTTCGAGGCGCTGGCCCGGCCGCTCACCGCGACCCGCGCCTGGGCCCACACCGAGCAGCACGCCAACCGGCAGCTCGGGCTGATCAACTCGGAGCGGCGGGTCGGCGTGGTGACGCACACGGACGCCGGTGCGGTGCTGGCGCGGACCTGGCTGGGCGGGCTCGCGGAGCCGTGGACGTTCGAGGGTCCGTCCGGCTACGCGCTGACGCACACGGTCTTCCACCTCACCGACTGGGGCCGGATGCCGGACCGGGTGCCGGAGAAGACGGACGCGTACCTGCGCACCTGGCTGCCCGCGTGGGCCGACGGCTGTGTGGAGAGCGGCCAGTGGGACCTGACGGGCGAGCTGCTGGCGGCGGCCGCCTCGCTGCCGGGCCCGGCGGCCGTGGAGCTGCTGGACACACTCTGGCCGGTGCTGGCCGGCGTCCAGCACCCGACCGGCTGCGTCCCGGAGACCGGCGCACCGGTCCAGGACCCGTCGCCGGACCCGTACCCCTTCATCGACTGCTACCACTCCACCCTCGTCACGGCGTTCGCGGCGGCTCTGTCCTTGAGGTCGCTGACGGCCGGGTCCGGGTCCGCCCGGGAAAGGCGCACCGCATGAGCAGCGGCATCCAGCAGATCCACGACGTCGGCGCGAAGGCCCTGGGCTGGCTGTACGAGCACCGCGAAGGGTTCCGGCTGGAGGCGGATCCGTCGCCGGAGGCGGGGATGCTGGACCGGTTCAAACCGCTGGGCGAGCTGGCGCTGATCGGGAAGGTCATCTTCCGCGAGGGCGTGGCGGGTTCGCAGCAGTCGGCGCTCGCGCACAAGCTGCTGGACCACGCCTGGCACGAGCTGCTGGATTCCGGGGCGCGGCTGCTGGAGGGCCAGCGGCGCGAGCCGCTCTCGCCGGTGCCGCTGGAGGTCTACGTACCGTTCCGTGAGCTCGGCTACCGGCAGCCGGACCTGGAGTCCGCGATCCGGCTCAACCACCGCCTGGCCAGCTGGGCCGGGCTGGAGGTGCTGCCGGTGCGGCGGCTGGGACTGAGCGCGATCGAGCGGCGGTTCGGCGTGGAGCCGAGCGTGCCGGAGACGGCGGCGCTGGCGCACACCTGGCTGGCGCGGCGGGCCGAACCGTGGACGGTCGAGGGCCACATCGGCTACGACATCACGCACACGGTCTTCCACCTGACGGACTGGGGCGAGAAGCCGGCCGGGCTGCCCGCCGACATCGCGGAGTACCTGGAGCTGTGGCTGCCGGCCTGGCTGGACGACTGGCTGGACCTGAAGCGCTGGGACCTGCTCGGCGAACTGCTGGTCGTGGACGCGTGCCTGCCGGAACCGACGCTGGACGCGGCGGCCTGGCAGGGCTTCGCGCAGGCGCAGCAGCCGGACGGCGCGATGCCGGTGGTGGGCGAGATGCCGGAAGGCGACGAGGAGTCGGTGTTCGACCTGGTCTACCACCCGACGGTGGTGGCCGCGTTCGCCTCGGCGCTGGCGATGAGCCGGGCGCTGTCGGACCTGAGCGCCGCACCGGCTCCGGCATGACGGACGTGACGGCGTTCCCGGTGACGGCTGTCGACTCCTCGGCCACGACAGCCCGCCTCCTGGCCGGGGCGGCCGGGCGGATCGACGCGCCGGACGTGGTGATCGCGGTCAGCCGGGGCGGAGTACGTACGGTCCACACGGGCGGCAGCGCGGAGCCGGGCCCGGTCCCTCGCGAGCGGCTGCACCACGAACTGGGCTCGGCGTCCAAGCCGTTCGCGGGTCTGCTGCTGGCCCGGCTGGTGGCGCAGGGGCGGGTGCGGTACGAGGACCGGGCGGCGGACCTGCTGGCTCCGGGCCTCCCGGTGCACCCTTCGGTACGCCGGATCACGCTGCGCCATCTGCTCACCCACACCTCGGGACTGCCGGGCCTGCCCGCCGACTTCTACCCGCAGGCGGTGCCGCGCTGGTCGAGCGACCCGTACGGCAACTATCCGGCGGACCGGGTGGTCCGGGCCTTCCTCCGCGCCCGCCCGCGCCACCGGCCCGGCACCCGCTGGCACTACTCGAACTTCGCGGTCTCGGTCCTCGGCCACACGCTCGCCGCCGCCACCGGAACCCCGTGGGAGGTGCTGCTGCACCAACAGGTGCTGGCTCCGCTGGCCTTGGAGGCCACGCTGCTGCGGCCGGGCCCGGAGGGGACCGACGCGATCGGCCACCGCCGCGACGGCACACCGCTGCCGGCCCTGGACACGGGAGGCTTCACGGCGGCGGGAGCGCTGCGGTCGACGCCGCTGGACCTGCTGACGTTCCTGGAGGCGCACCTGGGGGCCGCCGATCTCCAGGACACCTCGCTGAGCACCGCGCTCGCCGAGGTGACCCGTCCGGTGCTGCGGCGCGGCCGGCGCCACGCGCACACCCACACGCTGACGTGGTTCCAGCACCCGACCCCGTACGGCCCGGCCCTCTTCCACGCCGGAGCGACCCTCGGCCAGCAGGCGTTCCTCGGCTTCCGCCCGGAGACGGGCCTGGCGGTGGCGGCGACGGCGACGCGGCGGGTGCACCGGAAGGACACGTTCGTGGCGACGGCGTACGAGCTGCTAACGGAGACGCCGTGAGCAGCGCCAGGGTTCACGGGTTTCACATGTGAGCCGCCGAGGCTCACGCGTGACCGCCCGCATCCCGATCGCACTTCCGGCGTGCCCGAGGGCCTGTCGCCGACGGATCCGAATCGCACGCGATCGGGCGCGTAGGACACCCCAGCCCTGTTCGGACGGCCGGCATCGGCTGTGCCGTCGCCGGTTCGGTCACCGCAGGCCACCGCTTTCGCGGTGGCCGGCATGATGGGTGATCACCTGACGGCCGCAAGAGGTTCGCGACAGCCACTTGCGTGAGTGGCAGAAGTGCTCCCGGCGGCGCACGACGGACTTACGCGCCACGGCCCCGGTCCGCCGCCAGACCTGCCACCGCGCACAACGCTCCCCAGGCTCCTGCGACCGCGGCAGCCTTGCGGCGCGCGGCCGGATCGGGAAGTTGCGTGCCGAAAAGCGCCGCGTCACCGAGGTCGGCCACGACCCGGCACGCGGTTGCCGCCTGCCGAACGGAACGGTCCTTCGCGACCAGCATGACGATGCCGATCGCCGCATCCCGGACACCCATGGCCCGGATGAGCAGAGCGGCGGAAGCCGGAACGGACCCGTCCTCGTCCTCCAGGCCGCACGGCCGCGCCATCAACGCCGGCCGTACGAGGACACCCAGACCGTAGGCAGCGGTCGCCGCGCCCACCCATCGCACCGGACCAGCTTCCACAGCATCCTCCTGGTGGCTTGTGTGCTCGATGGATCACGAGTTCCCGGCCGGGTCCCATCCGACACCTCGGCATCTGACCGCTCCGGTGCGGGTGGGCTCCGGCGCAAGCACACTCTGACGCGCGACGCCTACGGCTTGGTGGCTTCACCCGCGCCCTTCTCCGCGTTCTTGGCGGCCACCACCGCGTCGAACACCTCCCGCTTGGGCACTCCGGCAGCGGCGGCGACCGCGGCGATGGCCTCCTTGCGCCGCTCGCCCGCCTCCTCGCGCACGCGCACGCGCCGCACGAGCTCCTCGGCGTCCATGCCTTCGTCACCGGAGTCGGAGGCGCCTTCGACCACGACGGTGATCTCTCCGCGTACGCCGTCCTCGGCCCACACCGCCAGCTCACCGAGCGGACCGCGCTTGACCTCCTCGTAGGTCTTGGTCAGCTCCCGGCAGACGGCCGCGCGCCGCTCGGCGCCGAAGACCTCGGCCATGGCGGCGAGCGTGTCGTCGAGCCGGTGCGGCGCCTCGAAGAAGACCATGGTGCGCCGCTCGCCGGCGTTCTCACGGAGCTTGGAGAGCCGCTCACCGGCCTTGCGCGGCAGGAAGCCTTCGAAGCAGAAGCGGTCGACGGGCAGCCCGGAGAGCGCCAGCGCGGTGAGTACGGCGGACGGCCCCGGCACGGCGGTGACGCGGATGTCCTTCTCCACGGCGGCGGCGACGAGCCGGTAGCCGGGGTCGGAGACGGACGGCATCCCGGCATCCGTGACGAGCAGCACCCGGGCACCGCCCACCAAGGCTTCCACCAGCTCCGGCGTACGGGCGGACTCGTTGCCCTCGAAGTAGGAGACGACACGCCCCGAGGTGTGAATGCCGAGCGCCTGGGTGAGCCGGCGCAGCCGCCGGGTGTCCTCGGCGGCGACGACGTCGGCCCGCTCCAGTTCGGCGGCCAGGCGTGGCGGGGCGTCCGCCACGTCACCGATGGGGGTCCCTGCGAGCACGAGCGTTCCAGTCGTTCCAGTCACATCAGCCATCCTCGCAGCACGGGCAGCACCCTTCGCACAGATGCGTTCCCTACGATGGCGCGGTGACCAGTACCGCACCCGAGACCCAGCGGGGCCAAGACGCCGGGGACCCGCTCGGCGAACAGCCGACCTCCTGGCAACGGCGGCTGCGCCGCTTCGGCCATGTTCCCCGCCCGGAGACCTCGCTCCGCGACCGGCTGGACCCGCCCTGGAACCGGCCGGGCCGGCAGGTGTGGTCGGTGCTCGCGATCCCTCCGCACGTCGCTGACCGCCTGGTGCGCTGGTCCGGCTGGGGCGGCCCGCTCCTGGTGACCCTGGTCGCGGGCCTGCTGCGCTTCTGGCGGCTGGACCAGCCGAACGCGGTGATATTCGACGAGACGTATTACGCGAAGGACGCGTGGGCGCTGGTCAACCAGGGGTACGAGGGTTCATGGCCCAAGGACGTCGACAAGCTGATCCTCAAGGACCCGTCCTCGGTCCCGATCCCGACCGACCCGGGCTATGTGGTGCACCCGCCGGTCGGCAAGTGGATCATCGGGTTCGGTGAGCAGCTGTTCGGCTTCACGCCGTTCGGCTGGCGGTTCATGGTGGCGGTGCTCGGCACGGTCTCGGTGCTGCTGCTCTGCCGGATCGGCCGGCGGCTGTTCCGCTCGACGTTCCTGGGCTGCCTGGCGGGGCTGCTGCTGGCGGTGGACGGGCTGCACTTCGTGATGAGCCGGACCGCGCTGCTGGACCTGATCGTGATGTTCTTCGTCCTGGCGGCGTTCGGCTGCCTGGTGGTGGACCGGGACCGCTCCCGCCGCCGACTGGCCGCCGCGCTGCCGGTGGACGAGGACGGAGTGCTGCGCCCGGACGCCCGGATCGCGGAAACCTTGCGCCTGGGCCGGCGGCCGTGGCGGCTGGCGGCGGGCGTGATGCTGGGCCTGGCGTTCGCGACGAAGTGGAACGGCCTCTACGTGCTGGCCGCGTTCGGCCTGATGGCGGTGTTGTGGGACGTGGGCGCGCGCCGCACGGCAGGCGCGGCGCGCCCGTACATGGCGGTGCTGCGCCGGGACCTGGTACCCGCGTTCTTCTCCACGGTCCCGGTGGCGGTCGTCACGTACATCGTGTCCTGGACCGGCTGGATCGTCACGGACAAGGGCTACTACCGCAACTGGGCCGCCACGGAAGGCAAGGGTTCCTCCTGGAGCTGGCTCCCGGACTGGCTGCGGAGCCTGTGGCACTACGAGAACCAGGTGTACGACTTCCACGTCGGCCTGACCTCGGGCCACACGTACGAGTCGAACCCCTGGAGCTGGCTGGCCCTGGGCCGCCCCGTCTCGTACTTCTACGAGGAGCAGACGGGCTGCAAGGAGTCCTCGACGGGCAAGTGCGCCGCCGAGGTCCTGGCCATCGGCACGCCGCTGCTCTGGTGGCTGGCGTGCTTCGCTCTCGCGTACGTGGTGTGGCGCTGGCTCTTCCGCCGCGACTGGCGGGCCGGCGCGATCGCGTGCGGCGTGGCGGCGGGCTGGGCGCCCTGGTTCTTCTACCAGGAGCGCACGATCTTCCTCTTCTACGCGGTGGTGTTCGTCCCGTTCCTCTGCCTGGCGGTCACGATGCTGCTGGGCGCGATCGTGGGCCCGGCGGCGGGCACGGGCGCCCGCGCGGAGTTGGGCCTCACCGGCAACGACCCGAACGGCGAACGCCGCCGCACGCTGGGCGCGATCGCGGCGGGCGTGCTGGTGCTCCTGATCATCTGGAACTTCATCTACTTCTGGCCGCTCTACACCGGGACTTCGATCCCGGAGGACCTGTGGCGGGACCGGATGTGGCTGGACACCTGGGTGTAGGAGCGGTGCCCCTCGGGACGCGGCCGCCGGGAGGAGCTGACCGGTCGTCGGAGGTAACGATTCCGATTCGGAAGACTCAAAAGGTGGCCATGGAGGTTACCCACCCTCCTTCTCTTCATACTATCTCCACGTGCTCACTGGGCACTTGAGACTGTGTTCGCGACTCTCCCACCACGTATCTCGTGTGGCGCATCTGACGCGCCTTAAGTACGGACGGGTCGCACCGGAGGGGACTTCTGTGTTGACAACCTTCTCAGCTTCCGCCGCGACCCGCCGCGGGGCCGCGGGCCGCCGGATAGCCACCACGGCCGCCACCGTCGGCGTGTTGGTCCTGGGCTCGCTCGCCGGGGCCGGCACCGCCTCGGCCGACGGCGACAACGTTCACCACCAGGGTGGCGCGATCGCCACGCTGGACGGGCTGAAGACGTTCGGCGGCGCCACCATCCATACCCGCGACGGCAAGACCAAGGGCGTCTCCGCGGGCCTGTTCGAGATGAACGTCGAGGGCGGCGGCCGACTGCAGACGTACTGCATCGACATCCACAACCCGACTCTGGAGAAAGCGAAGTACCTGGAGACCCCCTGGGCCCAGACCTCGCTCGGCACCAACAATGACGCCGGGAAGATCCTCTGGATCCTCCGGAACTCCTACCCGCAGGCCGGCGACCTGAACGCGCTCGGCCAGAAGGCCGGTGCCGGACAGCTGACGCCCGAGACGGCCGCCGCCGGTACGCAGGTCGCCATCTGGCGGTTCTCGGACGGAGCGAAGGTCGAGGCGAACAACCCGCAGGCCGAGAAGCTCGCGGACTGGCTCGAGGCGCAGGCCCAGAACCTTCAGGAGCCGAAGACCTCGCTGACCCTGGACCCGAACGCGGTGTCCGGCAAGTCGGGCGACAAGCTCGGTCCGGTGACCGTGCGCACCGACGCCGACCAGGTCTCCGTCGCCGCCAACGCCGACGCCACTGCGGCCGGCGTCAAGGTGACCGACAAGGACGGCCAGCCCGTCACCTCGGCCGTCAACGGCACCGAGCTGTACTTCGACGTGCCCGCGGGCACCGCCGACGGCAAGGCCTCGCTCACGGCCAAGACGACCACGCAGGTTCCGGTCGGCCGGGCCTTCGCGAGCGCGAGCAAGAGCCAGACGCAGATCCTGGCCGGCTCCACCGAGTCCACGATCACCGCGGACGCGACCGCGAACTGGGCCAAGAAGGGCGCCATCCCGTCGGTCACCGCGGAGAAGAACTGCACCGCGGGTGGCATCGATGTCAAGGTCGACAACGCCGGTGACAGCGACTTCACCTTCGAGCTCGCCGGTGCGGAGCACACGGTCGCCGGTGGCGACAGCAAGACCGTGACCGTCCCGGTCGGCGAGGACGAGGCGTACGACATCACCGTCACCGGTCCGGACGGCTTCACGGAGCGCTTCCAGGGCGTCCTGGACTGCGAGACCCAGGGCACCCCGCCCCCCGGCACGAGCGGTGGCGGCGAGACCCCGGAGACCAGCCCGAGCCCCAGCCCGTCCGAGGACACGGCCGGCGGCACCACGGGTGACACCACCGGCGGCACGACCGGCGAGACCACCGGCGGCACCACCGGTGACACGACCGGCGGCTCCACCGGCGGCGGTGACCTCGCGGTCACCGGCAGCTCCAGCGCCACGCCGATGATCGCCGGTATCGCGGTGGCCCTCCTCGCGGCGGGTGGCGCGGCGATGTTCTTCCTGCGCCGGAAGAAGGCCGCGGGTCACTGACTCGCACGTAGGTACACGTAGGTAACGGACGGGCCCGGCACGCTGTATGCGCGCCGGGCCCGTCTCGTAGTACGCCGGCCTCCTGAAGGCACAGCGACAGGTCACACACCATGCGGGCGGGCCACGACGAATTCCGTCGTGGCCCGCCCGCATGTGCGGGAATCCGCTTCAGCAGCAGATTTCCCGTCTCCTTCCAACACCGCAGGTTAGAAGAAGTGCTTTCGTCCACCGACCGCGCGGCCGGTCGCACCCAGGATCCACAGGATGGCACCCACCACGATGAGGATCCCGCCGATGGTCGTCAGCAGCGACATACCGACAAGCAGGCCGATAATCAGCAGAAGAAGTCCAAGGATGATCATTTTTCAGTTCCCATCGTCAAGTCCGGTTTAGGCACTTGCGCGCCTCACTTCACAACGGCCTCAGTTCACCCCACCGGTACGTCCCGGCTTCGAATGTCGCCAGGACCTCGTTGCGTTGGTCCTTGTGCCCGGCAACCCCGCGTTCACGCACCTCAACGAAAATTTGTTCCCAGACCGGCTGTGAGCCCTCTCCCACCGGGGCGCCGGCCGCATCCGGCCAAGCGTTCCGGTCCGGTAACAACACCCTCAGCCGGCACGGCAACCCCTTAGGGTTCCTCACGGTTGCCCCTTGAACATGGAACGTGGTCAAGAGGCTCTCCTGGGGAGGGGGACTGCACTGATGCGCAGTGGAGCGAAGGTCGCCGTGGTCGGCGGAGTGTTCGTCCTGGTGGCCGGCGGGATCGGCTACGGGGCGTACGGCGTGCTCGGGAGCGACGGAGACGACGGCAAGGTCGCCTCCCAGAACGCGACACCTGAGGTGAAGACCGGGCCTCCGAGCGCGGAGGAGATAACCGAGACGTCGAAGTCCTTCTTCGACGCCTGGACGGCCGGGGACGCGGCGAGCGCGGCGCTGCTCACCAACAACGAGGCCGGCGCGGAGCCCGTGCTCGCCTCGTACGGTGAGGCCGCCCACATCGGCAACGTGAAGATCACGCCGGGACCGGCCGTCGGCGCGAAGGTGCCGTACACCGTCGAGGCCACCGTCTCCCACGGCGGGAAGACCAGACCCCTGTCGTACGCCTCCGAGCTCACCGTCGTCCGCGGACTGACGACCGGGAAGGCCCTGGTCGACTGGGAACCCACCGTCGTCCATCCGCGGCTGACCGAGGGCGCGACGCTGAAGACCGGTGAGTCGCCGACGGCGGCCATCGAGGCCGTCGACCGCAACGGGATCGTGCTCACCAAGGAGAAGTACCCCTCGCTCAGCACGATCCTGGACACCCTGCGTCAGAAGTACGGTGCCTCCGCAGGCGGTTCGCCCGGCATCGAGACCTGGATCGAGCCCGCCGAGGACGGACAGGCCGACATCAACCTGCTGACCCTCGCCAAGGGCAAGCCCGGCAAGGTCCGGACGACGCTCGACGCGAACGTCCAGGCGGCGGCCGAGAAGGCGGTGAAGCGGTACGGCGAGTCCTCGGTGGCGGCGGTCCAGCCGTCCACGGGCGCGATCCTGGCCATCGCCAACAACCGCGAGGACGGCTACAACGCGGCCATGAGCGGCCAGTTGGCTCCCGGATCCACGATGAAGATCGTCACCGTGTCGATGATCATCCGGAACGGTCTCGGGAGCATCGACTCGGCGGTGGAGTGCCCGTCCACGGTGGAATGGGAGGGCGTGACCTTCCACAACCTCAAGGACTTCTCCATCAGCAACGCCACGCTGCGCGAGGCGTTCGCGCGGTCCTGCAACACCACCTTCATCAAGCCGGTCAAACCGCTCGGCGACCGGGCCGGATCAGCGCTGGGCCAGGAGGCCCGTGACTACTTCGGCCTCGGCCAGGACAACTGGCAGACCGGCGTGCCCTCCTTCGACGGCAGGATCCCGGAGTCCTCGGGGGCCGAGACGGCGGCCTCGTACATCGGTCAGGGCAAGGTCCTGATGAGCCCGCTGAACATGGCCTCGGTGAGCGCCACGGTGAAGAACGGCGCCTTCAAGCAGCCGTACCTGATCGCCCGTGAGCTGGACGACAGGCCGTTCGCCGGCGCGCGTCCGCTGCCGGCCGACGTGGCGGAGCAGCTGCGCCAGATGATGCGGTACACCGCGACCAGCCCCACCGGCACCGGCACCGAGCCCATGGCTGGCGTCGGCGGCGACAAGGGCGCCAAGACCGGTTCGGCCGAGGTCGACGGGCAGACGTCGAACAGCTGGTTCACCGGCTTCAGCAACGACCTCGCCGCGGCAGCGGTCGTCCAGGAAGGCGGCCACGGCGGCGACGCGGCGGGGCCGGTGGTGGCGGAGGTGCTGCGCGCGGGCGACTGAGGAGGCCCACCGCCAGGCAGCTGGACGGCCAACCCCCTTTGTCAACAAGAGCGTTGTGCACACCATCCCGGCGTCCGGCTGCCCTGCGGTTGGCCGATCATGATTCATCGCCTCCTCGGGATCAACCACCTGAGATCGAGACGCTGCCTGCCCAGGGGACGATGACGGCGCGCGATCCTGATGGGCGCCCAGTGGACGTCGGGGCTCATCGTCCTCGTACCGCCACCGCACCGACGTCGCCGCCACCCGTCACGGGCCGGCGGCGATACCGGCTGTCACAACCCGGTCAATGCGTCGGCCAGTTGCCCCGTCCCGCCACCTCCAGCACCAGCGCGGCGATGTTCCACGCGTCGTCGTCGCCCCGATGGTGACGGCCCTCCAGTGGCAGGCCCGCCAGGTGCAGCGCCTGGGCCATGCCAGGGCGGCGGCGGAGGCCGTACGCGGTGGTGAAGACGGCCTTCGCGTTGGTGTGGTGGTGACCGAACGGGTACGACGTGCCCGTCCGCTCGCACTGCAGCGTGAACTGCTTGCGGTCGTAGTCGCCCCAACTGGCCCACGGCAACCGGCCCGTACGGTGCTCGGAGGCCAGCACCCGGCACGCCTCGGCGAAGGTCAGGCCGCCTTCCACCTCCGCCTGCGTCAGGCCCGTCAGCTCCGTGCAGAACGGGCTGACCCGCGAGCGGGCGGGGCGGACCAGCAGGCGGTGTTTCGCCACCCGCTCGCCCACGCGCAGGTCGACCACGGTGAGGCCGATCTCGATGATCTCGTGGACCTGACCGGGCGGAGGCTGCCCCTCCCAGCACGTCGCCTCGACATCGACCACGTTCAGCAGCACCTGCTCGCCCGTGCCCGAATCCGCGTCCATGGGGTGAGGGTAGGAGGGCTCTAGCTCTATGTCATCCGGGTATCGGCCCGGGCGAGGCCGGCCTCGCGCAGGATCGCGAGCTGCTGGCTGGTGTTGGGCGGCGAGCAGCCGACGGCGTGGGCCGGTTCGGTGACGCGCGGGAGCGAAGCCGTGATCCACACCGGCCGCTTCCGGCCGGCGACCGCCGCCGGATTGGCCGGATGACCTGGCGAAAGGGCGCGCGGGCGCACGAATGGGGTCGCAGGACCGCCCCTCGGAACCCTCTCGCGTGCACCATGCACGGACCGCTAGCGTGCAGCCATGAGCAGCACACCCGAAACCCCCGAAACCCCTCCCGCCGCCCCCGTCCCGCACGCCCACCCCCGGTTCGCCGAGGCGCTCGCCGAGCTGGGCCTCCAGGTCGAGGTGCGCCGCTTCCCGGACGCGACCCGTACGGCGGCGGAGGCCGCGGCGGCGGTCGGCTGCGAGCTGAGCGAGATCGTCAAGTCCCTGGTCTTCACGGCGGACGGCGTCCCGGTGCTGGTCCTCATGGACGGCTCCTCGCGGGTGGACGTCGAGCTCGTACGGCGGGAGCTCGGCGCGCAGAAGGTCAAGCGGGCCGACGCGGACCTGGTCCGGCAGACGACCGGCTACGCGATCGGAGGCGTACCGCCCTTCGGCCACGCGACCCGCACCCGCGTCCTGGCCGACCGGCGCCTCCTGGACCACCCCGTGGTCTGGGCGGCGGCGGGCACTCCGCACACGGTCTTCCCGCTCGACCCCAAGACGCTGATCGCCCACGCGGGCGCGACGGTTGCGGATGTGCGCGAGCCCTCGAAGTGACCCCGCTGGTCGCCCTCGCGGTGCTCATCGCCGCGATAACGCATGCCAGTTGGAACGCCATCGCCCACGCCATCAAGGACCAGCTCCTCTCCTTCACGCTGATCTCCGGCGGCGGCCTGCTGATCGGCGCGGCGCTGGCCCTCTTCGCTCCGCTCCCGGCGGCGGAGGCATGGCCGTACCTCCTCGTATCGGCCGTGCTGCACGTCGCGTACATGATGCTGCTGATGCGGTCGTTCACCCTCGGCGACTTCGGCCAGATGTACCCGATCGCGCGGGGTACGGCCCCGCTCGTGGTGACCGTCCTCGCGGCGGTCTTCGTCGGTGAGCGACCGGACGCGTGGGCGACGGCGGGCGTCGCGGTCGCCTCGGCCGGGCTCGTCGGGCTGGCGCTCTGGGGCATCCGCGGTTCCGGCACCCGCCCGCACTGGCCCGCGATCGTGGCGGCCCTCGGCACGGGCCTGGCCATCGCCGGGTACACGACGGTCGACGGCGTCGGCGTACGGGCCTCCGGCACACCGCTCGGTTACGTCGCGTGGCTGATGATCCTGGAGGGCCTGGCGATCCCGGCGTACGCGTACTACCGCCGCCGCTCCGAACTGGCCGCCCAGCTCCGCCCGTTCGCCGTACGCGGCCTGCTCGGCGCGGCCCTCTCGGTGGTCGCGTACGGACTCGTCCTCTGGGCCCAGACGAGGGCCCCGCTCGCACCGATCGCGGCGCTGCGGGAGTCGTCGATCATCGTGGGCGCGGCGATCGGCACGCTGTTCTTCAAGGAGCGTTTCGGGGCGCCGAGGATCGCGGCGGCGGGGCTGATGGTGGTGGGCATCGGGCTGATGCTGCACACGAGTTGAGGCGCCCATCGGTCACACCGCACCGGCTGGCCTGCGGTCAGGCGTCAGGGTCGATATCGGGATGCGTGAACCGCACGGGCCTGCCCAGCGACCGGGCGTAGGCGATTTCGGCTCGCGTGCTGTCTCCGATGTAGTCGCCGACGACCAGCACCTCATCGGCGAGCCGGATCTTCGCCCGGTGCAGGTCATCGAGTCGAACCTTCAGCGCCTCGGCCTCGGCAGGAGCGGCCCGGAGCGCGTGCGGCGACTTGAGGTCACAGCCCGGTTTGACGACGATCTTTCCGTCTTCGGTCTCCCGCACATCGGCCTCGTTCATCTCGGCCATGAAGCGGGTGGAGCCGCAGATCACGACGATCCGCGGGAGGCTCAGTTGCTTCTTCGCGGCGGCGAGGCTCTCCTCCGGGGTGAGCGGCTGCGGATATGACAACGGTTCCTCCTGGTGGCGTGGTCCAAGGGGCGCCTGCAAGGACGAGAACGAGGGCGTTCAAGATCCTTTCGTGACGCCGACGTGGCCGCCCTCGCGACACGGCAATCTATGCGACGACAGGCTGAAGGAGCATCCGGACCTGGCAGGTCGGGCCGTATAGGGCGGTCGCCCCGGTCCCCTCCAAGAGGGGGCCGGGGCGACTCCGGGATCCAGCGGGATCAGGTCAGGTACTCGACCGGGTCAGGCCGTCACCTTCGCCGACTCGCCGTTCTTGCCTCCGCCGTCCCCGCCCGATCCGCCGGCCTTCCGGACCTTCACGTACTCGAGGAAGCTGTTGAGCTCGCGCTTGACCACGGGGGCGAGGAGGTACAGGCCGATGATGTTGATGACGGCGAGGGTGAAGAGGACCGCGTCGGCCAGGCTGATGAGGGTCTCCAGCGTGAGCAGGGAACCGGCGACGGCGAAGAGCGTGTAGAGGCTCTTGTAGACGGTCTCGCTGGTGCGGCTGCGGCCGAAGAGGTACGTCCAGGACTTGAGGCCGTAGTAACCCCAGGTGAGCACGGTGGAGACCGCGAAGAGCATGACCGCGACGGTCAGGATGTACGGGAACCAGGGCAGCACGGTCGCGAAGGCGTCCGAGGTGATCGTCACGCCGCCGATGGACTCGCCGTCCCGGGCTTCGCCCCAGCTGGCCGGGTTGGCGATGACGATGGTCAGCGCGGTCATGGTGCAGATGATGACGGTGTCGATGAACGGCTCCAGCAGCGCGACCAGGCCCTCACTGGCCGGGTGCTTGGTCTTGACCGCGGAGTGGGCGATCGGCGCGGAGCCGATCCCGGCCTCGTTGGAGAACGCGGCGCGCTGGAAGCCGATGATCAGTGCGCCGATCACACCGCCCGCGACTCCCTCGGGGTTGAACGCGCCCTCGATGATCGCGCCGATCGCGGCGGGCACGGCGCTGACGTTGACCAGGATGACGACGAGGCAGGCGACGACGTAGATGCCGGCCATCGCGGGCACGAGCCGGCTGGTGACCGAGGCGATGGATCGGATGCCGCCGAGCAGGACGACGCCGACGAGGGCGGCGACGAGGATGCCGAAGAAGAGCGCCCCGCCGGAGGAGCCGATCGCGCCGCTCTCGCCGCCGGTGACGGAGACGAGCTGAGCGTAGGACTGGTTGACCTGGAAGAGGTTGCCGCCGAAGAGGCCGAAGAACAGGATCATGATGGAGGCGAGGACGGCGAGGACCTTGCCGAGGCTCTTGCCGTTCTTCCCGAAGCGCTCGGCCAGCCCCTTGGGCAGGTAGTGCATCGGTCCGCCGGAGACGGTGCCGTCGGCGTGGACCTCGCGGTACTTCACGCCGAGCGTCACCTCGACGAACTTGGTGGCCATGCCGAGGAGACCGCAGACGATCATCCAGAACGTGGCTCCGGCGCCACCGATGGAGACGGCGACGGCCACACCCGCGATGTTCCCGAGCCCGACCGTGCCGGAGACGGCGGCGGTCAGGGCCTGGAAGTGGTTGACCTCGCCGGCGGAGTCCTTGTCGTCGTACTTACCGCGCACCACGTCGAGGGCGAGCCGGAACTTCCGCACCTGGACGAAGCCGAACCAGCCGGTGAAGACCAGTCCCGCCACCGCCAGCCAGGTGACGATGAGCGGCACGTCCGCCCCGCCGATGTTGACGGAGTAGAAGACGATGTCGCCCAGCCAGGTGGCTATGGGCTCGAAGAACCCACTGACGGATTCATCGATGTTCTGCGTGATGGAGTCGAGTGACACGTTGGCTACCTCGATGACGCGGGGACGGCGGACTGGGGGGTGCCTTCGCCGATCGGTGTGCGATGGGGGATGAGCGAACGACGTTGTCCGGTCGGCGACCCGGCGTGTCCCATGGGGCGGACTACGACGGTGGCCGCTCTGGCTTGCTGCCGGGTGGGACCCGGCGCTCCGCCGCGACGGTGGTTCCGTCAGCGAAGTCGGGCATTTGTACCACGATGTTTACCGATTCTTTAGTGACGTGGTTCACATTCAGGGAGGACTGGGACGAAGGTGCTGGTGCAGTGATGTCATCGTTATGCGGATCACCAGATGCGTTTATCGGACACCTACGTGAGGGTCACCGCCGAGCCGCCACTGGTCCAGACCTCCCGCCCGGGTCCGCTGGACCCGTCCTGCTGAGTGAGGGCAGGATCGGACCTCATGGGTAGAGAGATGATGATCGCGCTGATCGGAGCGGGGAGCGCCCTCACGGGTGCCCTGGTCGGTGGGGCGGCGGCGGTGATGGGAGCGGCCAGGGCGGCTCGGAGCGCCTACTTCGGGCCGCTGGACGTCGCGCGCCGCGAGGGGCAGCGCGAGGCCTACGTCGCGCTGCTCAAGGCGGCCGACACATACGAGGCAGAGACGGCCACGGCGCTCGGGTACGCGCGCCTCCTGCACTCCGACCCGGACGAGCGTGCCCGGTACCGAAGTGCCATCTCCTCGGCAGCCATGCCGCAGCCGGTGGCGGCCTCTGTCCGGCAGGTCGAACTGGAGGGACCGACCCGCGTCGCCGAGGCCGCCAAGGCTGTTCGGGCAGCTGCCCAGCAACTCGCAGTCACCTTGACCGGCATCGAGGGCGGCTTCGAGAACCCTGACGAAGGCTTGGACCCGGCGGTGCCGGATCAAGCCCACGAACAGCACGAGGCCTTGCGGTCCGCGATCAACGCGTTCGCCGACGTCGCGGGCAAGCGCCTCAACACCTGGTAGCCGAAACGGCGCATGTCCTCGCGAGCCCGCAGCCGAGCGGCCAACGGGTGGGACAGCAGTCGCAATCGAAGCTCGGGCGCGCCAGGCACTCAGCCACCCGAACTCGGCTGCTCACGTCCCTGAGACGCGATCGTTCGCGCTACTTCACTTCAGTGCGTACGCCGCAGCCTGTGCGAGGGTGCTCGCTGCGTCGGAACGTTCCGCCTTGGTCGACTTCTTGTCGGCCAGCACCTTGGCGGCGGCGGTGAGTATCTTCTTGCGGGGCCTGCCCGGCGATGCGGTCGGAGACTGGGCCAGGGCGCTGGCTGCGGCCTTCTTCTCGGACTTCGACCGCTTCTTGGACCGCACGACCTTGCCCGCGGCGGATGCCGGCCCGGACCTGGTGCTCTTGGTGTCGCCCGTACCCGCCTTGCCGGAGGTCTGCGACAGCGTGCTCGCAGCGGCCGTCCGGCTGCTCTTCGACTTCCCGCCCCGAGCGGCCCGGCCCGCCGCTGAGGCGGCCTTCGGACCCGTAGTGCCGGATGCCTTTGTCTTCGCCATGGCGCTCTCCCTGCTCGTCCGTCGGTTCTGTCGTCACCACCGGGTACCCGAACTTCCCCGCCAGGAACGGGTGGAAGCGCAGGGCCGGTTATGCGGACCCGGGTGGGGACCAGCTCGACGGAGACGAGGGAGTTGGAGTTCCGCTTCCTCGATGAGGAGGACGAAGCGGTGGCCTCGTGGCGCTTCAAGGAAATGCTCCGCGAAGAGGCCCGCCATCCCGGAGAGCACCGTCATGTCCCTCTGGAGAGGTCAGTGCGCCGCGGCGTACGAGACGAAACCCGCCCACGCGGCGGGGGCGAGGATGAGGCGGGGGCCGTGGGCATTCTTGGAGTCGCGGACGTGGACGGCGTCGGGGGCGGTTGCGACCTCCACGCATTCGTTGCTGTTGCTGCTGTCGCTGTAGCTGCTCTTGAACCACCGCAGCCCAGCAGGGGGCTCGCTGATCATGTCGCTCCCGAGGAGGGTCAGTGTTCGGCGGCGTACAAGACGAAGCCCGCCCACGCGGCAGGCGCGACGGCGAGACGAGGGCCGTGGGCGTTCTTGGAGTCGCGCACGTGGACAGCGTCCGGGGCAGCAGCGACCTCCACGCATTCGCTGCCACTGCCGCTGTCGCTGTGACTGCTCTTGAACCACCGCAGCTCAGGAGCGGAAGCGTCCCTAGCAGGCAGCTTGCGGATCATGTCTCTCCCAGCACTTGCTCGATGAAGGCCCTCGACTCCCAAGGGTTGAGAGCCTGGGCCCGGACCATGCTAGTCCGCGATTCCAGGATCCAAATCTGCTTGGGGTCCGAGACGGGGCGCCCGCCGAACGCCCCGTCGGAACGCCCCACCGCCGTGCCGTCCTTGAACTTCAGCAGCTGGATCCCACCGTCGATTCCCGCGTGCTCCTCGCGATCGATCGGCATCACTTGAATTGTCACGTTTCGCAATTCGCCTACCACCAAAAGGTGTTCGAGTTGGCGGCGCAACACCATCCTGCCGCCGAGCGGGCGCCGCAGCGCCACCTCTTCGAGGACGAATCCGAGCGTCGGAGCGGGTGACCGCTCGAAGATGGTCTGGCGGGCCATCCGCGCGGCCACGGCCCGTTCGATCTCTTCCTGCGGGTAGGCGGGTTGGCGCATCGCGAACAGCGCTCGCGCGTACTCGGACGTCTGCAGCAGACCTTCCACGCTGTTGTTGCTATAGGTCAGCAACTCCACCGCCGCGGCCTCCAACTTGACCAGCTCCCGAATCTTCTTCGGATACCGCACCTCCGCGATGTCCGCCTTCATCGCCGCGAGCTTGCCCTCCGCCCCCAGCACCCCGTCCGCGCCGTCCATGAACTCCGGGCGGGGGATGCGTCGGCCGCCCTCCACCTTGTAGATGAGGTCCTCGCTGTACCCCATCGCCGTCCCGAACTCCGCCGCCCGCATCCCCGCCGCCTCGCGCCACGCCTTGATCTGGCGGCCCACGGCGGCGACCACCGCAGCGCCCGGCTCGTCGTCCGGGTCGACCTCCCAGCCGGGCTCGTCCACCCCGGCGTCCCCGCGCTCCGTACCGTCGCCAACCACGCTCATGCGAGCCCCACTTCCGACGTGCGTGCCGTTCTTCCCTCAACAGCGACCGTTCCCGGCACGTCACTCCAGACAGCCAAGACAACACGGGACAAGCCCCAGACACTCACCGTACGCAAGGGCTCCGTCACTGTTCACGGTACGCAGAGACGGCCACGCTGAGTGACATGAACCAACAAACCCTCCACACTCAACACCCCTCCACCGAACAGGCGTTCACCGTCCTGCTCTCCCCCACCCGCCGAGGCGCCCGGCTCGCCCGGCTGCTCACCGTGGCCCATCTCGGCGCCTGGGGGCTCCCCTCGGAGTCGGCCGCGCACATCGTCGCCGAGCTGGCGGCGAACGCCACGGTCCACGGCCGCGTACAGGGCCGGGACTTCCAACTCAGGTTGGCCGTCAGCGGACAGAGGCTCCGGATCGAGGTCACCGACACCCGGGGCGACAGCGTTCCGCCGGGGCCAGGTGCGGTGAAAGCGCCCGAGGACGACTACGCGGAGCACGGGCGCGGCCTGGTCATCGTGGAGGCACTGGCGGACCACTGGGGCGTCGTCCCCGGCCCCGTACCGCGCAAGACCGTCTGGGCCGAGATCGACCTCGTACGGTGACGATCCCGACCGGGTCGCGCGCGGGCGCGACCCGGTAACCAGCACAAACCGCCCACCGGATCGTGCCCGGCCGCGACGCGGTGGCGAGCGACATCAACTACTTGAAGAACTAGAGAAATAACCCCACCCGACCCAACCCGTCCTCCACCTGACGCATCCCTAGGGCGCGTCACCCACACGGGTGAGTTTTGCCAACTCAGCTGGATTTCGCACCGGTTGGCAGGCATATGCTCACGCCACCGGACCAGCACACATACGTCGGCCCCCGGCCGGGACTGCAATCCCGATCGAGGGCCTGACCACCAAGGAAGACGGAACCTTCCCGATGGATACCTCGCAGAATACTGCGCTCGCGCGCGCCCTGACAGAGCTTCCCGGCCCTCTCCCGGCCCGAGGCGTGATCCAGATCGTGATCCCGCACACCGACCGCTTCACCGTCGTCGGCAACCACCTCGCCCAGCACGCCGGCCTGAGCACGGTGGCCGTGGGCTTCGCCGTACGCATCCAGTCGCTGCCCCAAGGCACCGAGATCGGCATCAAGGCCCTCGCCGCCCGCTTCCGCGAAGGCGAGAAGCTCATCGCCACCGCCCTGCGCGAACTGGAGGCCCACGGCTACCTGCGACGGGCCCGTACCCGTCTGCCCAGCGGCCGCATCGTCACCCGCACGGTCTTCTGCAACCAGCCAACAGCGCTGTTACGGGCCCAAGTGGCGGCGGCCCCACCCTGGCTGCCTCCAGCCGAACCGCAGACCCCGCCTCCGGTGCAGGACGCAGAGCCCGCGCCGCCCGCCACCCCGGAGGCCGCCGCCCCGCAGGCCCCCGCACTCCCCGACGTACAACAGGAACAGGCACCCGAAGCGCCCGACCCGCAGGATCACGACCACGACCCCTTCGTCTCCCTCGTCCCGCCGCCCACCGCACCCAGGCAGCCGTCACCTCCCCTCCCCCAGCCCCGTGAACTCACCGCCGAGCTGCACCGCGCCGCCACCGCGCTCCTCAGCGACCTCCGCCGCCACGCACCGCAGTTCACGCTCTCCGAGAACGACATCCGCCAACTCGCCCCGGCAGTTGCCGCCTGGCTCGAACGCGACGCCCACCCCGACACCATCCGCCACGTCCTCACCAACGACCCACCCCGGCTCCTCCGCCACCCCGCCAAACTCCTCAAACACCGCCTCACCGCCCTCCTCCCTCCACCCCTCCCCGGCGCCGACGACCTCGCCGCCCCCGCCCGCCCACGCATCGCCGTGACTCCGTTCCAGACCTGCGACGGCTGCGAACGCGCCTTCCGCTCACCCACACCCGGCCGTTGCCGCGACTGCCGGAACGAAGTCGGACACGCCCAAACCGCCGCCTGAGCGTAACGTCAGTCGGCTCCGCCCAGAGTGCTGCGCGCCGCGACTAGGCTCCCAGCCCATGACCCCCACCACGCGCAGCGACGACAGGAACAGGGACGAGGACACGGACGCAGGGAGCGACGGGTACGAGATCGACACCGACCCCGGCCGCCTCGACATCGGCCTCGTGCACCACTGGCTCTCCACGGACGCCTTCTGGGCGCTGGGCCGCAGCCGCGACACCGTCGAGCGGTCCGTAGGCGGGTCGCTCAATTTCGGTGCGTACGGCCCCGATGGAGACCAGGTCGCCTACGCCCGCGTCGTCACGGACCGGGCGACCTTCGCCTGGCTCTGCGACGTCTACGTGGCGCCCGCGCATCGCGGCCGGGAGCTCGGCGCCCGGCTGGCCACCGCCGTCCGCGACCACCTCGCCCCGTACGAACTCAAGCGGACGATGCTCTCCACGCTGGATGCGCACGAGTTGTACGCGAAGGTCGGGTTCGTCCCCGTACCCGATCCCGAGCGGCTGATGATCCTCGGCCCCACCCCGTAGACCTCCGGTGGTGAGGACCGGTGCAGCGACACCTCCCACTCGTCCGACATCCGAGCTAGTGTGGATGTCATGACTGCAGCCTATGAGGACGTGCCGTTCAGCGAGCTGCTCCACAGACCGGCTGTCACCACGCGCCGGCTGGACTCCGTCCGTGCGCTGCGCCTGAGGCGGCGCGACGCCGAGGACCTCGCCCTGATGCGTGTCGACCAGATGGAGCGGGACGCCACGGTGGTGGACTTCACCGCCCGCCTGCTGACCGGTCTCGTCCGCACGGGAAACATCGATGCCCTCCACCAGGCGCTGCCCGAGGCACTGCCGTGGACCACCTTCCTGCCGGAAGCCGACATCGACACCCTGATCTCCGAGCTGGTGGCCACGGCGAGCGGGGCCGTGGCGCTCGACAATCTGGCTCCCATCGCCCTGCTGCTCACGCAGTGGCGGCACAGCGCGGAGGTCTACGCCGACCCTGCCCTCCTCGCGATCCTCACCCGTGACCACGAGGGCGATCTCGGCCCTGTTCCAGCACCTGGCACCGCCGAGTGAGCCCTAAGCGCGGAGACCGGGCGGCACCGCCGCCGGTCGGTGACGAGTACGACCTCCGGTTCGCCAACAGCGAGGCCGCCGACGGCTGGGAACACCTCAGCCGTCGCACGGCAGGCAACTTACGCCGCGCTTTCGACGCGCTGCGCGCCGCCCCCGCCTCCCACGACCACCCTCAGCGTCAGCACCGCCTCAAGGGGAAGCTCGGAAGCACCGTTCTCAAGGGCCAGGAGCTCGAACGCTGGCAGTACGAGGTCACCGGCGGTGGGCGCATCTGGTACGTGATCGACCCCGTCGGCCGCACCGTGTGGATCACCTACGCGGGCACCGGGCATCCCAAAGCCACGGACTGATCACCCCGCCCACTCCGCCACCACCTCCCCGTCCTCCTCCACCCCCGTCGGGCGGAAGCCGAGTGCGGCGTAGAGGTGGGCGGCGGCCTCGTTGGACGGGGCGTAGGAGAGGCGGACCGCTGTGCAGCCGGGACGGGCCGAGAGCCAGGTCGTCAGCGTGCGTACGGCGGCTGCGCCGATGCCCTGGGACTGGTGGGCGGCGTCGATCAGCATGCCGCCTATCCAGTGCGAGCCGTCCTCGTCCCGCGCCCACATGATGTGGCCGGTCACCTCGTCGCCGGCCAGGACCGCCAAGGAGTTCCAGGTGTCCTCGCATGATGTCAGAACCAGGTAGCGGGCGGCCAAGGGCGCGACCCAGGTGCGTTGGTCGTCGTGCGGGGCGCAGTCGGCGACCGCCCGCCAGTTGTCCGCGTCCACCTCGTGGAGGGTGACCGGGCGGCCCGACTTGTCCGTGTGGTCGTACGTGATGATCATGCGGGGAGGGTAGGAGCGCGCTGCGGTTCCGCGCCAGAGGATTACTCCCCGGTCGCCATCGCCTGGCGGAAGCCCGTGTTCACCGCCAGGATGCCGCCGTCCACCCGCAACGTCGTCCCCGTGATCCATGACGCGTCGGAGGAGGCGAGGAAGGCGACCGCCGACGCGATGTCCTCCGGAGTGCCGACCCGGCCGAGCGGGTAGAGCGCCGCCGCGCGTTCCAGCTCGGCGTCCCGGCCCGACCAGGCCGCCGTGCGGATCGTGCCGGGCGCCACCAGGTTGACCCGGACGCCGCGCGGGCCCGCGTGGCCCGCCAGCGTACGGGTCAGGCTCGCCAGGCCCGCCTTCGCGGCGCTGTACGCGTGGCCGCCGAAGTCCTGCTCGCCGTTGACCGAGCCGATGGTGACGATCACGCCCCGGCCCGAGGCCACCAGGTGCGGCAGCGCGGCGCGGGCGCAGCGGAACGGGCCGGAGAGCGTGATGTCCAGGTCGCGTTCCCAGATCTCGTCCGACTCGTCCTCGAAGAGCCTCTCGTCCTGGCCCGCCGCGTAGGCGTTGTTGACCAGGACGTCCAGGCCGCCGAAGGTCTCGACCGCGTACGCCACCGCCGCCTCCACCGCCATACGGTCCGCCACATCGCAGGCCATGGAGTCGGCCGTGTGGCCCGCCTCGCGTATCGCCGCCGCCGTGTCCGAGGCGCGCTTCGCGTCCAGGTCGGTGACGAGGACCGAGGCGCCTTCCGCCGCCAGGCGGTGGGCTGTTGCCGCGCCGATGCCCTGGCCGGCGGCGGTGATCAGGATGCTGTAACCGTCAAAGCGAGGTCGTGTCATAGCGCCGACCGTACTGCTCTGACCAGCGCCTGGGCACGAGGGTCGGCGGTGACTCCTTTCTGGAGGCCGTTGGTGACGTAACCCAGTGCGATGCCCGACTCCGGGTCCGCGAAGCCGAGCGAGCCGCCTCGGCCCGGGTGGCCGAACGAGCCCGGGCCCAGCAGCGGCGCCGCCGGGCCGTGCAGCATGTAGCCCAGGCCGAAACGGGTGTTGACGACCAGGACCCGGTCCGGGCCCGCCGACTCCTCCGTGCGGGCCAGCGTCAAGGTCGCCGGTGCGAAGAGGCGGCGGTGGCCGTCGACCGGGCCGATCATCGCGGCGTAGCAGTGGGCCAGGCCCCGGGCCGTCGCGATGCCGTTGGAGGCCGGGAGTTCCGCCGTACGGTAGGCGGCGTCGTTCTCGTCGGGGAACGGGTCGATCGCGCCGAACGCCCGCCGGGTCAGCGACTCCGGGTCGCGGTAGGCGTCGACCACCGAGCGCTTCGGTCGTACGCGCAAGGCGCCGGAGGCCGTGGCGGAGGCCGGCGGCTCCACCGGGCCGATGCGGCCGATGCGGTGCGCCTCCTCCGCCGGAAGCCCGAACCAGAAGTCCAGGCCGAGCGGGCGCGCGATCTCCTCCGCGATCCAGCGGCCGATGGTACGGCCGGTGGCGCGACGGACCAGTTCGCCGATGAGCCAGCTGTACGTCTGCGCGTGGTAGCCGTGGTCCGTGCCCGGCTCCCACTCCGGGCGCTGCGCGGCGACCGCCGCCGGACCGGAGACGCCGTCGGCCGCCTCGGCGGGTGTGAGCGTGCGGTCCAGGGCCGGGACGCCGGCGCGGTGGGCCAGGAGGTCGCGGACCAGGACGCGTTCCTTGCCGTTGGCCTTGAACTCCGGCCAGTACGTGGAGACCGGCGCGTCCAGGTCCACCTGGCCGCGCTGGTGGAGCAGGAGCGGGACGGCGGCCGCGATGCCCTTGCCCGCCGAGCGCACGACCTGCACCGTGTCGACGGCCCACGGTTCGGTGCCGTCCACGTCCCGCGTACCGGCCCATAGGTCCACGACCTTGCGCCCGTCCCGGTACACGGCGACGGCCGCGCCTCGCTCGCCGCGCTGCTCGAAGTTACGGACGAAGGCGTCCGCGACCGGTTCGAACCCGGGCGCCACCGTGCCCCGTATGTCCACGCCTGCCTCTGTACGTTCCTCTGTACCCGACGCTGTGACCGTGCCCTCGCTCCCGCTCATCCCCCCATGGTGCACGGCCCGGCCGGGTGGGCGGTGGCCGGGTCGTGGGTCTCCTCAGGCTGTCACGAGCTGTTTACGGCGACGGAACGGTGACCGACCTCGGGTCGAAGCCGAACGGCAGCTCCAAGCGGTGCGCCCGCATCAACTCCTCGTCGCAGAGCAGCTCCTGCGTACGTCCGTCCGCGGCGATCACGCCCTCGCTGAGGATCACCGCGCGCGGGCAGAGCTCCAGCGCGTACGGCAGGTCGTGCGTGACCATCAGCACCGTGACGTCCAACGAGCGCAGGATGCCGGCCAGTTCGCGGCGGGAGGCCGGGTCCAGGTTGGACGAGGGCTCGTCCAGGACCAGGATCTCCGGCTCCATCGCGAGGACGGTCGCCACGGCGACGCGGCGGCGCTGGCCGAAGGAGAGGTGGTGCGGCGGGCGGGCCACGTACTCCTCCATGCCCACCTGCTTCAGCGCCCGCAGGACCCGCTCCTCCAGCTCTTGGCCGCGCAGGCCCGCCGCGGCCGGGCCGAAGGCGACGTCCTCGCGGACCGTGGGCATGAAGAGCTGGTCGTCCGGGTCCTGGAAGACGATGCCGACGCGGCGGCGGATCTCCGCGAGGTTCCGCTTGGCCACCGGGAGTCCGGCGACGTGGACCGTGCCGGAGCCCGCCTCCAGGATGCCGTTGAGGTGGAGGACGAGCGTGGTCTTGCCGGCTCCGTTGGGACCGAGGACCGCGACGCGCTCGCCGCGCGCCACGGTGAGGTCCACGCCGAAGAGGGCCTGGTGGCCGTCGGGATAGGCGTAGGCGAGGCCCCGGACGTCGAGCGACGGGGCCGGTACCTGAGGCGCGGTGGAGGAAGTCACAGGGTCCATCCCAGCAGACAGATCGCGAGCGCGAGTACGGGGAGGGCCGCCGCGTACGCCCATTGGGTCCGGTCCGCCGTCACCTCGTCGATCACCGGCATCGTGCCCGCGTACCCCCGGCTCACCATGGCCAGATGGACCCGCTCGCCACGCTCGTACGAGCGGATGAACAGCGCGCCCATCGAGGCGGCCAGGACGCCCCACTGCCGTACGCCGCGCGCCTCGAAACCCCGCGAGCGGCGGGCGATCGACATGCGCCGCATCTCGTCGGTGATGACGTCCCCGTACCGGATCATGAACGACGCGATCTGGACGAGCAGCGGCGGCAGCTTGAGCCTCTGGAGGCCGAGCAGGACGGCCCGTAGCTCGGTGGTGGAGGCCAGGAGCACGGAGGCGGCGACGCCGAGCGTGGCCTTGGCCAGCACGTTCCACGCGCCCCAGAGGCCCGGGATGCTGACGGAGAGGCCGAGCACGGTCGTCTGCTCACCCGGCACCACGAACGGCATCAGCAGCGCGAACGCCACGAACGGCACCTCGATGACCAGCCGCTTCAGCAGGAAGCCGGCCGGGATGCGGGCCACCGCCGCGACGGCCGCCAGGAGTGCCGCGTACAGCGCGAAGGCCCACATCGCCTCGCGCGGAGTGGAGACGACCACGGGGACGAAGGCGAAGACGGCGGCCAGTTTGCAGTGCGGCGGCAGCCAATGGACCGGGCTGTGGCCGTGCCGGTAGAGCTTGTGCGCGTGGCCCGCTCCCATGGTCAGACCTCTTCCCTGTCGGACCGCTCGCCGTGGAGGACCACTGCCTGGTCAGACGTTCTCGTGGTCGCGGGACGCCTCGCCGGACTCCTCCTTGCGCCGCCGCACCACCCAGAACACGCCCGTGCCCACCACCACCGTGGCGCTGACCCCGATCACTCCGGCGAGGCCGCCGGAGAGCCGGGCGTCGGCGATGTCGCCGACGCCGTAGTCGGCGAGCGGGGAGTCGGCCGCGCCGTGCTCCTCCACCTTCTCGTCGATGCCCTGGTCGGCGGCGACCCGTTCCAGGCCGTCCGGGTTGGCGGAGGCGTAGAAGGAGACGAACCCGGCGAGGACGAGGGCCGAGACCAGGCCGGTGATCCAGAAGCCACGCGTGGACCGGGCGGCGGTGGCGGAAGCGGGCTCCGGTTCGCGCGTCGCGGCCGGAGCGTCGACCAGTTCGCCGTCGACCCGGAGCTTGAGCGGCGCGGCCAGGCCCTGGACGCCGTGGACGAGGTCGGGACGTACGGCGAGGACCGTGCCAACGGTCAGCGTGGTGATCACCGCCTCGCCGATGCCGATCAGGATGTGCACGCCGACCATGGCCGTGAACACCTTGCCGATCGGGATGTCGGTGGTGCCGCCGATCCAGTAGAGGAGCGTGAAGGCGGCGGCCGACGCGGGTACGGAGACCAGCGCGGCTACGAACGCCGACGCGGTCGCGGACCGGCGCGTGCGCGGCAGGAGGCCGGTCAGCAGGCGGAACAGGCCGTACGCGACGACGACCGTGACCACGCCCATGACCGTGATGTTCACGCCGAGCGCCGTGAGGCCGCCGTCCGCGAAGAAGATGCCCTGCATCAGCAGCACCACCGCCAGGCAGAGCACCGCCGTACAGGGCCCGACAAGGATCGCGGCCAGCGCTCCTCCCATCAGGTGGCCGCTGGTACCGGCGGCCACCGGGAAGTTCAGCATCTGCACGGCGAAGATGAACGCGGCCACCAGACCGGCGAGCGGGGCGGTGCGCTCGTCCAGTTCGCGGCGCGCGCCACGCAGGCTGACGGCGACCGCTCCGGCGGCGAACACCCCGGCCGCGACGGAGACAGGTGCATCGATGAATCCATCGGGTACATGCATGGGGAGGCTCCGCTTCCTGCGGTTCCGCACGGCGTCCGCGTGGACGCGGCTCTGCGGGCGGGGTCATGAACCCATCAATATTAGTGCTCTCCTGCGAACCATACGCAAGAGCTGGTGACCGGCATGTGCGCCGCATCCACCGGCCGGTGAGACCTCGCGCCTCACCTGCTGTCACGGTGAGCGGACGCCCACCGCGCCACTTCCGTGGAATATGGGACATTAGAGGGCAGAACGTCACATATAGGAGGAGCCGGCCCATGTCCCCTGTGATCGAAGCACATGCACGCGCCCGGCTCATCACCGATGGCCCTCTGACCCGTCCGGTCCCCGTCGACCTGCGCTACGACGCCGCCGAGGACCCGCGCACCGTCCACATCACGCTGCCCGGCGGCACCGACTGGGCGTTCGGCCGCGACCTGCTGGAACGCGGTCTGCGCACGCCGATCGAGCGCGGCGCCGTCCGCGTCTGGCCCTGCGGCCGTACGCAGCTGATCGTGGAGCTGCACTCGACGGACGGGGTCGAGGTGTTCCAGTTCGAGACCAGGACGCTGATCCGCTTCCTCGCCCGCACCCGCGCGCAGGCCCCGGCCACGACCACGCCGCCGTCGGACGGAACCCCGGAGAAGCGACCGTCCCGCACCACCGCCACCACGCGCCCGGAGCACGGCGCGCCGGCGACCCGCGGCTGAGACGGCCGCAGGAAAAGCCCACGGAGAAGGCCCCCGTGCTCATCGCACAGGGGCCTTCCGCGTGCCCCGGTCCCCCGTCCCCACAGGTAACCGGTGCTTCCGGGGCCGCGCTCCGCTCAGACGCGGCCCCGGGGTTCACGGAGGACTCGAACGGCTCGACGGAGTCCTTCACGCTCCCGTCGGCTCAGACGCGTACGAGCTCGCGCTCGCCGCCGTCACCGCCGCCCTCGGAGGAGGCGGGCTCGTCCGTCAGCTGCCTCTGCAGCTTCTCGCCCTCCACGTCCACGTTCGGCAGCGCCCGGTCCAGCCAGCGCGGCAGCCACCAGGCACGCCGGCCCAGCAGGGCCAGGACGGCCGGCACGATCGCCATGCGCACCACGAACGCGTCGAAGAGGACGGCGATGGCGAGCGAGAAGCCGATCATCTTGATCATCTGCTCGCTGGAGCCGATGAAGCCGGAGAAGACCGCCATCATGATCACGGCCGCCGCCGTGACCACCCGTGCGCCGTGCTTGAAACCGGTCACGATGGCCTGGCCGGGGCTCTCACCGTGGACGTACGCCTCGCGCATCCGGGTGACGAGGAAGACCTCGTAGTCCATCGCGAGACCGAAGACCACACCGACCATGAAGATCGGCATCATGCTCATGATCGGACCGGTCTGCTCGACGCCGAAGAGCGAGCCGAGCCAGCCCCACTGGAAGACCGCGACGACCGCGCCGAGCGCCGCGACCACCGAGAGCAGGAAGCCGAGGGCCGCCTTCAGCGGGACGAGGATCGAGCGGAAGACCAGCATCAGCAGCAGGAACGCGAGGCCGACGACGAGCGCCAGGTACGGCAGCAGCGCGTCGTTCATCTTCTGCGAGAAGTCGATGTTCATGGCGGTGGCGCCGGTGACCAGGACCTCTGCACCGGTGTCCGCCTTGATGTCCTGGCCCGCGTCACGGATGTCGTGGACGACCTCCTCCGTGGCGTGCGAGGACGGCCGGTCCTTCGGGATGACCGTGATCATCGCGGTGTCGCCGGCCTTGTTGAACGTGGCCGGGGTGACGGCGACGACGCCGAGCCCCTCGATCTCCTCGCGGACCCGCTCCGCCGCACCCTTCGCGTCGGAGCTGTCCTTGCCGTCCATGACGATCATCAGCGGGCCGTTGAACCCGGGGCCGAAGCCGTCGGAGAGCGTGTCGTACGCCTGGCGCTGCGTGGTCGACTTCGGCTGGGCGCCGTCGTCGGGCAGGCCCATCTCCAGCGAGGCGGCCGGTACGGCGATGATGCCGAGGCCCAGGACGCCGACGAGCATGACCCAGACCGGCTTGCGCAGCACGAACCGCGCCCAGCGGGTGCCCATGTTCGGCTTGGCCTCGGGACGGTTCTCCTCCTCGGCGGCCTTGCGCGCCTTGCGGCCCATGACCCGCTTCCCGGCGAAGCCCAGGGCGGCCGGGACGAGGGTGAGCGCGATGAGGACGGCGATGGCGACCGTACCGGCGGCGGCGAGACCCATCTTCGTCAGCATCGGGATGTTGACGACGGCCAGGCCGGCCAGGGCGATGACCACGGTCAGGCCCGCGAAGACGACCGCGGATCCGGCGGTGCCCACGGCCCGCCCGGCGGCCTCCTCGCGCTCGCGGCCCTCAGCCAGCTCGGCGCGATAGCGGGACACGATGAAGAGGGCGTAGTCGATACCGACCGCGAGGCCGATCATCATGGCGAGGATCGAGGTGGTGGAGCCCAGGTCCAGCACACTGGCCAGCGCGGTGATCGTGGAGACCCCGATACCGACCCCGACCAGCGCGGTCACCAGCGGCAGCCCGGCGGCGACCAGCGAGCCGAAGGTGATGACCAGGACGACGGCGGCGATGGCCACACCGATGATCTCGGCGGTCCCGGTGTGCGGCATGACCTGGAGCGCGTCACCGCCGATCTCCACCTTCATGCCGCTGTTCTGCGCGTCCTTGCCGGCGCCCTTCAGCGAGTCCGTCGTCGTGTCGGTCAGCTCCATGGAGTTGGCCTTGTACGCGACCGAGATGTACGCCGTCGAACCGTCCTGGCTCACGGCCTTGGTCTCGAACGGGTCGGCGACCGAGGCGATCTGGTCGGAGCCGGACTGCAGCTCCTTGACGATGCCGGTGATCTCGCTCTTGTTGGCCGAGTCGGTCACCTTCTCGCCCTCGGGCGCCTTGAAGACGACCCGGGCGGTGGCACCGTCGGCACTGGAGCCGGGGAAGCGCTGTTCCAGCAGGTCGAAGGCGCGCTGCGCCTCCGTACCGGGGATGGAGAAGGAGCTGGAGGTGGCGGTGGACGCGGAGGCCGCACCGAATCCGGCGAGCGCCAGCAGTGCCACCCAGATCAGGGCGACATAGCGGCGGCGGCGGAAGGTGAGCCGTCCGAGCTTGTAGAGGAAAGTGGCCACGGGGGCGTACTCCCGGTCAGGTCGTATGAGTGGAATGGGGCGTGAGGAACCGGCCCGACGACGAGAGCGGCGTGTCAGGGGTCAGGTGCGACGTCGGGGAGAGGGCCGTGCGGGTGGTGCGGCGGGGACGTCAGACTCCGAGGGCGGGGAGAACCACGGAATCCACGTAGTCGATGAGGAACGCCTGGTCGACCGGACGGTCCTCGATCAGCTGCCGGGCGGCCAGCGCGCCGACCAGCATGTGCGGGATGTACTTCAGCGCCGGGTTGTCCTGGCGCAGCTCACCCCGGTCCACCGCCCGTTGCAGCATCTGGTCGAAGCCGGTCATCTCCGGTTCGATCAACAGCTCGCGCAGGGCCTGGAGCAGCTCGGGGTACTCGTGGACGGCATGGCTCAGACCCCGCATCAGCGCGGCGTCCTTCTCCATCTGGCAGTCGTCGGTCCGGCTCAGCACGGCATGGAAGTCCCCGCGCAGTGAGCCGGTGTCGATGTCCGCGAGATCACCCGGCTTGTTGTGCCGGAGTGCTCTCGCGACCAGCTCGGGCTTGGAGCCCCACTGGCGGTAGAGGGTGGCCTTGCTCGACCGGGTGCGGGCGGCGATGGCGTCCATGGTCAGGGCCTCGTAACCGACCTCGCGGAGGAGGTCGAGCACGGCTTCGTACAGTTCGCCCTCACGCTCGGGGGTCAGCCTGGTGCGTGCCATGTGCCGACCTCCTTCGTACGTCAGTCCATCGCTCCGGCGTTCCGCTCACCATCGAACGAAACTGTTTCGTACACCTGAACCGTACTCCTCCCTCTCAGCGAAACGAAATCGTTTCGCTTGTGGGCTGCACCACAAGTTGCCCCGGGCCCTTCGCGCGGAAAGCATTGGGGGGTGAGTGATGACGTGGCGTACCTCCGGTTTCCCCATCTCCACCAGGACATGCTCTGCTTCGCGGCCGAGGACGACCTCTGGGTCGCGCCGCTCGCCGCCGCCGGACACCGGCCGGGACGGGCCTGGCGGGTGACCGTCGACCGGACCCGGGTCAGCCATCCGCGCTTCTCGCCCGACGGCACCTCCATCGCCTACACGACCTGGCGCACGCTCGACCCGGAGATCCACCTCGCTCCGGTCGACGGCGGCCCGGCCCGGCGGCTCACCTACTGGGGCTCGACCGACGCCCGGGTCTGCGGCTGGACGCCCGACCCGGCCGACTCCGCCCACATCCTCGCCGTCTCCTCGCACAACCAGCCGTTCTCGTACTTCTCCTGGGCCTACAACGTCCCGACCGACGGCGGCCCCGGCGGCCGGCTCCCGTGGGGCCCGGTCTCCGACATCGCCGTGGCCGACCTGGACGGCGAGCGCCGCACGCTGCTCCTCACCGGCACGCCACCACACGAGCCGGCCGCCTGGAAGCGCTACCGAGGCGGCGCCATGGGCCGCCTCTGGCTGCACGGCGAGCGGCTGCTGCCGGACATGGACGGCCACCTCGCCAACCCGATGTTCGTCGGCCGGCGCATCGCGTTCCTCTCCGACCACGAAGGCGTCGGCAACCTCTACTCCTGCCGGACCGACGGCACGGACCTGCGCCGCCACACCGACCACGACGCCTTCTACGCCCGCAACGCCTCCAGCGACGGCCACCGCGTCGCCTACCAGTGCGCCGGCGACCTCTGGCTGGTCGAGGACCTGGAGTCGCCGGACGCCGCGCCGCGCAAGCTGGAGGTACGGCTCGGCGGCCCGCGCACCGGCCGGCGCCGCTACCAGGTGCCCGCCGCCAGCAACGTCGACTCGCTCTCGGTCGACGAGACGGGCCGGGCCAGCGCCGTCACCGTACGCGGCAGCCTCTACTGGCTCACGCACCGCGACGGCCCCGCCCGCACCATCAGCGACACCCCGGGCGTGCGGGTGCGGCTGCCGGAGATGCTCGGCAGCGGAGGCCAGGTTGCGTACGTCACCGACGCGGACGGCGAGGACGCGGTGGAGATCGCCTACCTGCCGCGCGCCAGCGGCGACCGGGCGCCGCGCCGGCTCGCCTCGGGACAGCTGGGCCGGGTGCAGGAGATGATCTCCGACCCGGACGGCGAGCGCCTCGCCATCGCGTCGAACGACGGCCGGCTGCTGCTCCTGGACACCGGAGAAGGCACGGGCGAGGAGACGGCGGCGGAACGGGCTTCCAGCGGCTCGACCCGCGCCGACCTGTACGCGGCGACGGGCGCGGCGATCCCGGACAGCACCGCGCCGGTCGACGAACATCCCGGCCTCACCGAGCTGATCCGCTCGGTCAACGGACCCGTCCGCGATCTGGCGTTCTCGCCCGACGGCGACTGGCTGACCTGGTCGCACCCGGGCATCGGCCGCTCGCTGCGGCAGATCAAGCTGGCCCGGATCTCCGGCCCCGGCGCGCCGGTGATCGTGGACGTCACCAACGGCCGCTTCGAGGACGAGAACCCGGTCTTCACGGAGGACGGCCGCTACCTCGCGTTCCTGTCCTGGCGCGGCTTCGACCCGGTGTACGACGTCCACACCGGCGACCTCTCCTTCCCGCTCGGCTGCCGCCCGTACCTGGTCCCGCTCTCCTCCGCGACCCCGTCCCCGTTCGCGCTCTCGCCGGACGGCCGCCCGGCGGCGGGCGGTCTGGACCCGATAGACGTTCCGGAAGCAGGAGGTACGGGCGAGGGGTCCACGGTGATGGTCGAGTTCGAGGGCCTGGAGAGCCGGGTGACGCCGTTCCCGGTCTCCGCCTCCAAGTACTCGGCGCTGGCGCCGGTGAGCGGCGGCGGGCTGGTCTGGCTGCGCTGGCCGATCTCGGGCGCGTTGGGTGAGACGTTCGCCAACCCGGCCGACATGTCCGGGCGGCCGACGCTGGAGCACTTCAACATCGCGAAGGCCCGGAAGACCGAACTGGTCGACCACCTCGACTGGTTCGCGGTCAGCGGCGACCGCTCGCGCCTGGTCGTGATGGACGACGGCGAGCTGCGCGCCGTACCGGCGACCGAGCCCGGCGACGGCGACTCCACGGTCTATCTGGACCTGCGCCGCATCCTGCACGAGGTCGACCCGGGCGCGGAGTGGCGGCAGGCGTACGGGGAGGCGGGCCGGATCATCCGCTCCTACTTCTGGGAGCCGGACATGTGCGGCATCGACTGGGACGGAGTGCTGGAGCAGTACCGGCCGCTGGTCCAACGGGTCGCCTCGCCGGACGAGTTCGCGGACCTGCTGCGCGAGGTGCTCGGTGAGCTGGGCACCTCGCACGCCTACGTCTCGCCGGCCCGCCGCAACGAGGGCCCGCCGCACTACCAGCGCGCGATCGGCCTGCTCGGCGCCAACCTGGTCTGCCGGGACGGCGCCTGGACCCTCCAGCGCATCCTGCCCGGCGACTCCTCCGACTCCAAGGCCCGCTCACCGCTGGCCGGTACGGGCATCCGCGAGGGCGCGGTCCTCACCCACGTGGACGGCCGCCCGGTGGACCCGGTGACGGGCCCGTTCCCGCTGCTGACGGCGGCCGGCGGCACCACGGTCGAGCTGACGTTCACGCCGGCGGGCGGCGGCCCGTCGCGCCGGGTGGCGATCCTGCCGCTGGTCGACGAGCGACCGCTCCGCTACCAGGACTGGGTGGCCAAACGACGTGAGGTCGTACGGGAGTTGAGCGGCGGCAAGTGCGGCTATCTGCACATCCCGGACCTGGGAGGCTCGGGCTGGGCCCAGTTCAACCGGGACCTCCGGCTGGAGGTGTCCCGTCCCGCGCTGATCGTGGACGTACGCGGCAACGCCGGCGGCCACATCAGCGAGCTGGTGGTGGAGAAGCTCACCCGCAAGATCCTCGGCTGGGACCTGACCCGCAACGCGCAGGCGGTGAGCTACGCCTCCAACGCGCCGCGCGGCCCGGTGGTGGCCCTCGCCGACGAGGCGACCTCCTCCGACGGCGACATGATCACCGCCGCGTTCCGGCTGCTGAAGCTCGGCCCGGTGGTCGGCCAGCGGACCTGGGGCGGCGTGGTCGGCATGACCGGCCGCCACCGCCTCGGCGACGGCACGTCGATCACGGTGCCGATGAACGCGGCCTGGTTCGACGCGTACGGCTGGTCGGTGGAGAACCACGGCGTGGAACCGGACGTGAAGGCGCTCCGCACCCCGCTGGACTGGGCGGAGGGCCGGTACGCGGTCCTGGACGACGCGGTCCGGGTCGCGCTGGACCTCCTGGCCACGCACCCGGCGTCGACGCCACCTTCGTACGACATGGCCCCGAATCTGCGGAGGCCGCCGTTGCCGCCGCGGTAGTCCCTTTCCGGGTTTGGCTCCGCAATCGCCGGAGAGGCTTGGCGCGGCCGCCCGGGGCGCACCACGACAGGGCCGCCTACCAGCTCGCCCCGGACCGGCCCGTCGTACGCCGTTCGTAGACCGTGACCCGCCGGCCTCGGGCGTGGCCGTCGGCGGTGACGCGGAAGTGGTTCCGGAGCACGGAGCGCTTCATCCTGTCCCGTGCGGTGGCGGGCGGGCCACGCCGGGGGCGTCCGTGACCAGCAGGATGCGATGGTGGGCGAGCATCGCCGACCGTATCCGGTCCGGCCGCGCCTCCGTGCCCTTCAGGGTCGCGGACTCCTCCGGGCTCTCGGCCAGCGCTATGTCCTGGAGGCCGGCGAAGGCGTCCGGAGAGACCAGTGCGGTGTCCCGGCGGGCCGCGGGAATGAACAGCACCACGTCTCCGGGACTCCTCATCCGTCGTACGTCGGCGGCCGCGGCCAGCACGTCGTCGACCCGGCTCGCCGGTGACCGCTTGGCGAGCGACTGCGGCAACAGGGCCGCCACCGCCACGGCCATCACCACGGGCAGGACCCACGGCGCGGCGCGCGGGCGGCGACGGGCCACCGCCCGGACCGCCGCGCCGATGGCCACGCCGATCAGCAGCGCCAGGCCCAGGAGGCTGAAGAGGACGTACCGGTCCAGGAACAGCGGCTGGATCAGCGAGAGTCCGACGAGGCCGAGCTGCGGTACCGCCAGCAGCGGCAGCCCGACGGCCGCCGCCGAGAGCCGGCCCTTGCGAGGACGCGGCCGCTCCAGCAGCGCGCCCGCGCCGCCGATGGCCAGCAGGATCGCCGGGCCGATCAGCATGTGCCAGGTCAGCGGCGGTATCCAGGACACCTGCGCGGACTGGCTCCGGCTGAACAGGACGAGCGGCAGCACGCAGGCCACCGCGGCCACGGCGGCGGCCGTCCAGCGCCTGCCGGTGTCGCGGCCCGCCCGGCTCCAGAGCAGGGTCGCCAGGTGCGCCGGGAGGATCAGGAGCGAGAGCCAGTTCAGCAGGCCGCCGAGCGCGACCGTACCGCCGTACGCCACCCAGTGCACCGCCCGGCCGCGTCCTTCCAGCAGGGTGACCAGGAGCAGCGTGGAGATCCCGGCCCCGGCCGCCACCAAGGCGTACGGCCGCCCCTCCTGAAGGTAGAACTGCACCGCCGGAAGCAGCCCGAGCGCCAGCCCGCCTCCGAGCCCCGCCCACGGGCCGGCCAGCCGGTGGCCGAGGGCGGCCACACAGGACGCGGCCACCGCCATGGCGACCACCGACGGCAGCCGCAGGACGGCGGTGCCGGGTCCGAACAGCTCGAACAGGCCGTGCATCAGCAGGTAGTAGAGCCCGTGCACGACATCGACGTTGCCGAGCAGGTCCGTTATCTCGGCGGTGGAGCGGCCGGCCACCTGCCAGGTCGCGGCCTCGTCCCGCCACACGCTGTCCTGCCGCGACAGGCCCCACAGGCCGAGGGCCAGTGTCCAGAGCGCCGGTACCGAGCGGACGAGACGGGAAGAGGGTGACGGACTCGCTGTTCGAGCTGTGGACACGAAGAAGGAAGCTTTCCGGAGCGGCTGTGGCGCAGGGCAGGGTGGCAGAGACCCTCAGGCCCCCGCACCGACCCCGCATCGTACGCACAGCAGTTCCGGAACCGATCAAAGAATCGACACCGCATCCGGCTCCGGGCAACAAGAAGGAGGCGCATCCGGTCACCCGGATGCGCCTCCTGACGCGACGCGCACGCACGCGCTCGGCGCAGCGCGTACGCGTCACACCTCAGCGACCGTCAACGGTCGAAGCGCTCACGCGCCTGGTCCTTGGCGTCCTGAGCCCGGTCCCGCAGGCCGGTCGACGCGTCGGAGCCGTGCTCGCGGTCCTGGTCCCGGTCGCGGCCCTGCGAGGCACGGTCCTGAGCCTGGCCCTTGCCCTGGCCGGCCTTCTGCTTGGCCTGGTCGGCGAGGTCCTGCGCCTTGTCCTTGAACTGGTCTGCGATACCCATGCTGTTCACTCCTGTGGGATGCCTGGGGTGTATGTGGGGTGGCCCCTGGCGGGGCCGTGCTCAGCGTTACACGCACCGACATCCCGCGCATTTCGGACCGCTACCGACGGTGACACGCGGCCCTTCACGTACGGTCGGCACGCTCCGCGCGCGCGTCCTGGTCCGCCGCTCCTCCGGCTCCCACCAGCCCCTTGGACACCGTGTGGAGCCGCGGTTCGAAACGCCGCATCTCGCGCTGTCCGCCGATCGCGATGACGGACGGCAGATAGCCCCGGACCGACTGCATCCCGCGCAGCCACCACTGCGCGTACACATGCGGCGAGCGCCGCGCGATGCCGTCGACGATCCGCTCGACGGCCGGGCCGAGCGGGTACGTACGGTTCATCGGCCACGGCAGCCGCCGGCGCAACTCCCGCATCACGTCGTCCTGGTCGGCGCCGCGCACCATGTCCGTGTCGGTCCAGGAGAGGTAACCGACCCCGACCTTCACGCCCTTGTAGCCGACCTCCGCGCGCAGGCTGTGCGCGAACGCCTCCACGCCCGACTTGGAGGCGCAGTACGCCGTCATCATCGGCGCCGGAGTGATCGCGGCCAGCGACGCTATCTGGAGGAAGTAGCCGCGGCTCTCCATCAGCACCGGCAGGAACGCGCGCCCGGTGACCGCGCCGCCGATCAGGTTCACCTCGATGACCCGCCGCCAGGCGTCCGGGTCCGAGTCGACAAACGGGCCGCCGGAGGCGACGCCCGCGTTGGCGACGACCACGTCG
Source organism: Streptomyces sp. NPDC006174 (assembly GCF_040614075.1). NCBI lineage: Bacteria > Bacillati > Actinomycetota > Actinomycetes > Kitasatosporales > Streptomycetaceae > Streptomyces > Streptomyces sp. NPDC006174. Next base: position 207,726 of record NZ_JBEXTJ010000007.1, read on the forward strand.
ACCTTGCCGAACCGCTCCTTGACCTCGCGCGCCACCTGGGCCATCGCCGCGTGGTCGGTGACATCGGCGAACCAGTGGTCGCTCTCGCCGTGCAGCCGCTCGGAGACCTTCTTCAACTCGTCCGGCTCCAGCCCGACCAGCGCCAGCGTCGCTCCGCGCGCCGACAGTTTCCGGGCCAGCAGCTCGCCCACGCCCCGGGCCGCGCCGGTCACGACGACGACCTGGCCCTCCAGACTCCGCCTGCTGCTCATGCGACATCCTCCTTCTCGGACGTGGCGGCCGACGAGGCCGTCCGGGTCGCGACGTACCGCGTGGTCAGTTCCCTGAGCTTCGCCGTGACCGCCTCCGGGGCCTCCACCGGCGTCATGTGGCCCATGCCCGCCAGCTCGGTCAGTCCGAGGCCGACCGGCAGCGCCGCCGCGATGGCCCGCGCGTGGACCGGCGGGGTCAGCCGGTCGTCCGTACCGGCGATGACCGCCGTCGGCACCCGCAGCTCGCGTACGTCCGCCGTCACGTCCAGCTCGGCGAGGACGTGACCCCATCCCACCCTCGCGCGGCGCGGACAGGCGTGCACGATGCGCGCGCAGACGTCGACCCGCTCCGGAGCCGAACCGACGCCCATGGTCACGTACTTGAGGAGACGCTTCGACACCGGATTGACCGGCCCGAGCGGCGCCTTCGCGCCCAGCACCGCAGCCGTCATCCGGGTCCGGAACGCGCTCGCCCGCAGCGGCAGCACGGTGGCCTCGGCGGTGAGCCGGCCGCTGCCGGTCGAGCAGAGCAGGACGGCCGCGGCGTGCTCGCGCAGGCCGGGCCGGCGAGCGGCGGCCATCAGCGTCATCCCGCCCATGGAGTGCCCGGCCAGCACCGCTTTCCGGCCGGGCGCGAGGGTGGCGGCGAGCACGGCTTCGAGGTCGTCGGCGAGCGCGTTGACGCTGTAGCCGCCGGGACCCGGCTCGGGCGTGAGGCCGTGGCCGCGCTGGTCGTAGGCGATGACGCGGTGGTCGGCGGCGAGGTCCCGGATCTGCGCGGCCCAGAAGTGGGTGTTGCAGGTCCAGCCGTGGGCGAGGACCACGGCCGGCGCGTCCTCGGGGCCGTGCAGCTCGACGTGAACGCGGGCGCCGTCGGCCGACGTGACGAAGAGTTCGTTCGCGGGGACGGGCGGAAGGTCGTCGCGGTGCAGGAGGCGGCTCATCGTGCGGCCTCCTCAGGCGTGCGGTGCCCGAAGGCGCTCATCGTGCGGCCTCCTCGGTCATCGCGTCCCCGGCGGCCACCGTCTCGCGCTCGTCGCGACCCGGCTGCTCCGGTACGAGCCCGCTCCCGGCACCCGGAGACCCGACCGGCTTCACGGCCGCCCGGATGACGTCGTACTCCGCGAGGTCCACCGACCGTGTCTGCCGCCGGAACTCGCCGGTCGTGCCCGGCCAGACGGTCGTGTTGCGGCCGGCCTCGTCCAGGTACCAGCTGGTGCAGCCGCCGGTGTTCCACACCGTGCGCTTCATCCGCTCCTGGACCTTGTGGTTCCACGCGGTGACGGCGGTGGTGCGGGCGCCGAGCGCCGCGCGGCCGCCGAGCACGTCCAACTGGCGCAGGTAGTCGGCCATGTAGTTCAGCTGGGACTCGATCATCAGGATCATCGAGGAGTTCCCGAGGCCCGTGTTGGGGCCGATGATCGTCATCCAGTTCGGGAACCCGGCGGCGGTCGCGCCGCGCAGCGAGTTCATCCCGTCCTTCCAGGACTCGGCGAGCGTGATGCCCTCCTCGCCGACGACCCGTTCCGCGATCGGCATGTCCGTCACATGGAAGCCGGTGCCGAAGATGATCGCCTCGACCTCGGCCTCGCTGCCGTCGGCGGCGACGACGGTGGAGCCGCGTATCTCACTCAGCCCGGAGGCGACGACGTCCACATTGGGCTGGGCGAGGGCCGGATAGTAGGCGCTCGAGAGCAGGATCCGCTTGCAGCCGATGCGGTAGTCGGGCGTCAGCTTGGCCCGGAGCGCCGGATCCTTGATGGCCCGCGCCATGTTGGACTTGGCTATCTTCTCCACCAGGCCCAGCTGGTCGGGATGCTTGGTGAAGGCGCTGACCTGCAACTCCCGTATGCCCCACAGCAGTCCGCGACGCGCGGTGCCGGTGGCGGGTATCGCGCGGTGGAGTGCCTGCTCCGCCTTGCTGATCGTGCGGTCCACGCGCGGCATGACCCACGGCGGTGTGCGCTGGAAGAGCGTGAGCTTCGCGGTCTTCGGCTGGATCGCCGGGACGATCTGGATGGCGGAGGCGCCGGTTCCGACCATCGCGACCCGCTTGCCCGCCAGGTCGTAGTCGTGATCCCAGCGCGCGGAGTGGAAGACCTTGCCGGGGAAGGAGTCGAGCCCGGGTATGTCGGGCATCTTCGGGTCGGAGAGCGGTCCGGTGGCGGAGATGACGACATCCGCGCGCAGGGTCGTGCCGTTCGCGGACTCGATCACCCAGTACAGGTTCTCCTTGTCCCAGCTCATCAGCTTCACCTCGTGGTTCAGCCGGATGTGCGGGCGGAGCCCGAAGGTGTCGGCGACGCGCTCCAGGTAGGCCCGGATGTGCTCCTGGCCGGAGAAGGTGCGCGGCCAGTCGGGGTTGGGCGCGAAGGAGAAGGAGTAGAGGTGGGACGGTACGTCGCAGGCGCAGCCGGGATAGCTGTTGTCGCGCCAGGTGCCGCCCACGGAGTCGGCCCGCTCCAGGACGACGAAATCGGTGATGCCTTCGCGGCGCAGCCGGACGGCGGCCCCCAGGCCCCCGAATCCGGTACCGATCACCGCCACACGTACGTGCTCCTGCTGGGCCATGCTGCCGCCTCCCGCGGTACGTCACGCGATTACGCCAGCAATCACTGGCATGGTTCGGAGAGTAGAGCAGGGTCGTACTGATGGGTAGGGGTCGGACCGAGGAAAGTTACTGGCGGTACAACATAGGGTGCCCCTGTGGCTGAAGGACGCGAGCACCGCGAATACCGCATGGAGGAGCTGGCCAAGGAGGCCGGCATCACCGTGCGGACCCTGCGCTTCTACCGGGAGCGCGGCCTGATCCCGCCACCGCGCCGCGAGGGCCGGATCGCCTGGTACGACGACCACCACCTGGCCCGGCTGCGCACGATCGCGGGCCTGCTGGAGCGCGGCCACACGCTCAACGGCATCGCGGATCTGGCCGCCACCTTCGAGAGCGGGCGCGATGTCGCCGAGGTGCTCGGGCTCGGCGAGCCGACCGAGGAGACCCCGGTCCGCCTCACTCCGGAACAGCTCGCCGACTACTTCGAGGGCGAGGTCACTCCGGAGAACCTGGCCACCGCGCTGGACCTCGGCTATCTCGCCACCGACGGCGACGAGATCGTCCACATCAGCCGGCGTCTGCTTGAGGTGTCCGCCGAGCTCGTACGGGAAGGGGTGCCGCTCGCCACGGTGCTCTCCTCGGGCCGACGCGTCCGCGAGCACGCGGACGCCCTCGCCGAAATCTTCGTACGCGTACTGCATGCCCACGCCACCGACACCGAACCGGCCCAACTCCGGCCACTGGCGCGCGCGGTGGTGGACGCGGAGCTGTCCATGGCGCTGGACCGGAGGTTGCGCCGCGAGGACGGCACACAGCCTCCGAAAGCCGGCTGAGCGGAACTACCGCTCGTACACCACCGTCACCGGCGCGTGGTCGCTCCACCGCTCGCCGTGCGTGGCGGCCCGCTCGACCCACGCCTTGACCGCACGCGCGGCCAGTCCCGGCGTGGCGATCTGGTAGTCGATGCGCCAGCCCGCGTCGTTGTCGAAGGCCCGCCCACGGTAGGACCACCAGCTGTACGGCCCCGCCACATCCGGGTGCAGCTGCCGTACGACGTCGACGTACGCGGCCTCGTCGAGGACCCGGGTCAGCCAGGACCGCTCCTCGGGGAGGAAGCCGGAGTTCTTCTGGTTGGCCTTCCAGTTCTTCAGGTCGGCCTCCTGGTGCGCGATGTTCCAGTCACCGCAGACCACGACCTCGCGCCCGTCCGCCGCCGCCCGCGCCTTCAGACCCTGGAGGTACGGCAGGAAGGCCGCCATGAAGCGCTCCTTCTCCTCCTGCCGCTCGGTGCCGACCTCACCGGAGGGCAGGTAGAGGCTCGCGACGGTCACACCGGGCAGGTCGATCTCGACGTACCGGCCGCTCGCGTCGAACTCCTCGGCCCCGGCGACGCCGAACCCGCCGAAGCCGGTCTGGACCCGCTCCGGCGCCTGCCGGGAGTACAGCGAGACCCCGGCGCGGCCCTTGGCGGCGGCCGGCGCGTGCACGGTGTGCCAGCCCTCGGGGTCACGGACCTCCGCGGCCAGCTGGCCGGGCTCGGCACGGACCTCCTGGAGGCAGACCACATCGGCGTCGGTGCCGGCCAGCCACTCCACGAAGCCCTTTTTCGCGGCGGCCCGGAGCCCATTAACATTCACAGATGACACGGTGTACAAAACATGGCCCTTCTGAACTGGGCATATTGCAGACCACAGCTACACGTCGACCGCTGCCCATGGGTCAGGTTCCCACACCGGGTGAACCTCAATGACGGCCCCTCCGTTCCCGCGTGACACCGCCACCCGACGCACCACCTGCTTCAGCAGGGCGTTCCTCTCCGCGTGATCCATATCGGTCCACGCGTCGAGGAGGGTCACGAGCAAGGGCTCATAATCGGCGCGGTGCGGTGTGGACTCAACGACTGCGGCGCGCTCCATGGCGGCTGTGTTCACCGTCTGCTGCTCCCGGATGCGGTCCCGCGCAGACTCGTACTCACCGGGCCCGTAGTCGTCGGGATTCATTGCCCTGTCGGCGCGTAGATTGGTCAGCGCGCGTGCCAGTTTCGTGGCTTCAGCTTCGAGGCGGGCGCGCTCGCGCGCTGCCGTAGTTCGTCCGTCGGTGACAGCTTTACGTGGGGCCGGGATCGGTGGCTCGGTGTCCACATCGTCAGCCACCTCGTCACTGACCCAGTCGCGTACCAGCTTCTCGACGTGTTCGCGGGTAGTCCACACCCCCGAACAGCCAGCCGTTCCGGTGCTGTGGCGACGGCCGCACGCATACGAGTGCCCCTGCACATTCGTGACCTGCCCGCGCGAGAAACGTTGAACGCTCTGCGCTGGCATCGTGCCGCGGCATTCAGCATGCTTGATCAGATTCGTGAGCATGTACACCGGCGTCCGCGCTCGCGGCGGGGTGGCCTTGACCTCCTCGCGCCGCTCGCGGTAGCTCTGCCATAGCTCCGCGCTGATCAGCTCTTCTTGGGCCCCGGGTATGAACAGGGTGGTTCGACAGTTGCTGCGTCCCTCCGGTGGGCACTGACAGGCTGGATCGTGGACGCGCAGTAGCCCAGCAGCGAATCCCGTATCCATGTACCGGATGAGCGTCTGCACGGTCCACATCCCTCCGCGCACGGTGCGGTAACCAGCAGAATTGACGCGGGTCACCAGTTCATAAAAGCTTGTACCTGTGACGTACTCGCGGTAGCACTCGGCTACAGCGGGCCCGGTCTCCGGGTGCGCCTTGTACGTCTCCTCTTGGAGCTTCCACCCGGTCGGCGCGGTGGCGTCCGGGACCCGGCGCGGCGTCCAGATGTACCCCCACCGCGGCCGGCCGGTGGCGGGCAGGTGCAGTTTGTAGCGGCGGTGGTCGTGCGTTTCCTTCCACGATTCGCCGCGCACGTCGGACTCGTACGCTGCGAACTCGAACAGGATGCCGCGCTGGAGTCGGCCGGTGGCGGTGCGGGCGTCAACCTCCTCGGTGGCCGAAGCGAGTTGCCCCCCGGCATCCTCCAGACGCTTGAGGTTGACTGGCACTCCGTCACGAGTACGCCCGAACCGGCTGTACTTCCATACGGCGATGCCCTTGACCTCGCGCTTCTCAACGGCCGCGATGCCCTTCATGATCTTGCGTTTGAAGTTACGGCCGGTTTGGTCGAGATCCTCGATCCAGCCGACGATGCGACGCCCGGTGCGCTTGGCCCACGCTTCGATGGCCGCGCGCTGCAACTCCGGGCTGATCTTCTCCTCTTTCCAGGTCGAAACTCGGATGTAACCGAGCCAGGGCTCGCTGTCGGTGTCGACGTGCGAGCCCTGGAAGGTAGCGGGTGCTTGTGCTGGTGTCACGGCTCCTCCGGCGCGGCGGTGAGCAGGCCGCGCGATACGTGGGTGAGTGCGAGGGCGTAGCCGGCGCGGTGTGCGTCGGTGAGCTGCTGAGGGGTGGACTGTGGGGTGCGGGTGACCCGGTACACGGTAAGGAGGCTGACACCGATGGCGGCCCCGGTGACGACGACGATGGCGGCCGGGGTGGTGATGGTGCGGTGCATGTGCCCTCCGTGGCGGTACTGAGCTATCCGGCGGTGGGGTCACCGGGTGGTGGTGTGAGTGTGTCGACGACCCCCCGGAACACCTGGCGTGCGGTGGGGTCGATGATGCCGAGTTCGTCGGCTGCCTCATCGGCTGTCATGTGGCCTTGGGGCCGTTGTGCGGCGCCGAGTTCGTCCGGGTCGATGACGCCGGCCTCTACGAGGATGACGCCGAGCCGGACGCCGAGCGCCTGGCCGACCCTTTCCAGTACGGCAATGTCGGTGACGCGCTCGCCGCGCAGGATGCGGCTGACGGTGGCCTTACTGACTCCAGCGGCTTCAGCGAAGCGCGCTTGGCCGCCGCCGCGGGGGGTCAGGGAATAGCCGCGGGCCGTGAGCTGGTCGTGCAGCCAGCCGGCGAAATCGTGGGGCGTCCGTCGTCTCATGAGTGAAACGTATCTCGCTTGAAACGGGCACGCCATCCGGTCTTGCCGTGCGGCTGGAACTGGTCGAACAAAGCATGACGAAACCCCCCGCTTGTGTAAATTTGCTCGAACGGTTGAGCGATCGTCTCTCGCCTCGCTCTACGCGTCAAGCGCCTTCGCTTGTGAAGGAACTGTAAACCAGACCGGAGGTCCGGTTTCTGGCGACGCTCACGTTCCACGGAACACACGTGCTACGTTTCTCTCGTGAAACATACGTTTCGACGCCGAGAGGAAAGCGCCGCCATGCCGTACGACCGAACCAAGCTGCTCGCCGCCGCCCACAGCTGCGGTGACCAGCACTACGAGGAGATGGGCGCCCGCCTCGGCATCAGTCGGGCCACCGCGTGGCGACTCTGGAACGGGCGCACCGCGCCGTCTGTGACCACGGCCGCCGCCGTCGAGCGCGAATACGGAGTGCCCGCCCGCCAGCTGATTTCCCGGACCGCCGCATGACCGCGCCCACGATCAGCCGCGAACAGGCCATCCGCAACGCCCGCGCCGTTCTGGACAGGGCCCTCGACCGGATTGCCCGCGACCGCGCCGAAGGCCGTCTCGATCCCGCCGCCGTGGACCGGCTGCGCCTTGCCGAGGCCCGGTATGCCCGCCGTCGTCGACAGCAGCCCGTCCGCCACGCCGCCTGAAAACGACTCGGGCCGCCCCGGATTGCGCCCGGGACGGCCCGACCACGACCCGTGAGGAGACACGACTCGTGAACACCCAGCACAGTACCCGCCGCTCGCTCCGCGCCGCCCAGGCCATCCGTGGCGGGCAGGCCGGCCGCCGCCACGTCACCCGTACCGCCGTGATCCGCCGCCAGCTCGACCAGATCGCCCCCGGCATCGCGGTCGTGTGCACCATGCCCGTGACCACCGCCGGCGTGCGCGGCACGCACGTGATGCTGCTCAACGACCTGGCTCAGCCAGTCGCCGACGCCGACGCCCACCGCGCCGCCGGCCGACTCCTCCGCCACATGTTCCCGAGCGGCTGGGACACGGCCCGCGACTACTACGTGCACGACGGCCGCATGGTCGACGCCACCCCGTCCGCCCCGGCCGCCCTCGGCACCGACACCGCCCCGGCCGCCCAGTGATCCGCCCCGGCATCACCGCCGCCGGTGACCGCGTCCGCCTGCCCGTTCATGACGCCCTGCTCGCCCCGCTGGTCGACGCCCTCGCCATCGCCTACACCGAGGCCCCCGAGGCAGTGGGGCAGCTCCTCGCCGGGCACGCGGTGCGCGTGCTCGCCCTGGACTTCGCCGAGTGCTCCCTCGACATGCCGGAGTACGAGCGGTCGATGCGCGCCGCCGAGGCGGACGGCACCCGCGAGGCCCTGCTCGGCGAGCTGCCGGAGGAGGTGCAGCGGGACCCACTGCTCACTCCGGACGACGCGATCACCCTCGGCACCCGCTTGACCCGTCTCGCCTCGCACATCCGTCTGCACCCTCGAAAGGCCCGCCGTCCATGACCGTTACCGCCCTTCACCCGGCAGGCTCCGCCGCGACCGCGCCCCCGACCGGGCCCGAGGCGCCCCGGCCGACCATCGTCTACAGCCACGCCCCTGCCGGGGCCGCCGCCGACCTTCCCCGCGTCTTCCAGGTGATCCACAGCGTCATGAAGGACGTGATGCCCATCGGGAAGAACCAGGAGAACAAACAGCAGAACTACTCGTTCAGGGGTGTCGACGACGCCATGTCGGCGATGGCGGGCCCGATGCGTGCTCACGGGTGCTTCATCGCTCCCGAGGTGGTCGAGCACCACCAGCGCCCGCGCGGCGACAAGGGCACGCACACCAACATCAAGATGCTCTACCGCATCTTCGGGCCCGCTGGGGACTGCATCGCCGTTACCGTCCCTGGTGAGGCGATGGACCAGGCCGACAAGAGCACCAACAAGGCCATGAGCGCCGCGCTCAAGTACATGTTGTTCCAGGTGTTCATGATCCCCGTGGACGCCCGTTCCGTGGACGACAGCGACCGTGACCAGCTACCGGCTGAGCACCGCGCCGAGCGTCAGCAGACCCAGCAGCGCCGCCAGCAGCGCCAGCAGAACAACCAGCAGCGGAACCAGCGCCAGCAGGGCGGACAGCAGCCGCGGCGCAGCGACCGCGCCGAGCCGGGCCCGTGGGAGCAGAAGGCCCAGGCCCAGCAGCAGCGCCGCGACTACCTCGCCGAGGCCGAGCGCGCCGACAACCCACACCAGTTCGCCAAGATCCGCGCCGCCGCCGCCGAGAACGGCGCCCCGGCCGAGTTCCTGGCCCGTCTTGACGCGATCGACGCCAGGAAGCGCCAGGCCGCTCAGCAGAGCACCGCCGGGGCCCGGTGTGGTTGTGGACCCCGGGAGGTCTGCGAACAGTGCCGCCCGTCGACCACGCGGCAGGAACGGCAGGACCGACCCAGCGCCCAGCAGGCCCCGCGCATGGAGCGGGCGAAGGACCCGGCGGAGGAGGCCGCCGAGGCCGAGAACGCGCTCCGGCTCGCCGCGTCCCGCGCCAACCTCCCCACGCTGGACGCCGACTTCCAGACCGTCTACGGCATCCCCCTGGAGCAGGCCACCGCCCAGCAGCTCAACACGTTCCGCGCGAAGATCGAGGCCGCCGGGGGTGCCCAGTGACCGCCGTTGAGCCGAAGCCGCAGGCCCCCGATCCGGCGTACCTCGCCGCCGTTCTCCGGCACCGGCAGGCCATGGCCGCCCAGCTCGACCGTGCCAAGGCCATGTTCGCCGATGTCGACGCCGACGCTTCCGCGCTGCTCGCGCAGCAGTACAAGGCCACCAAGAGCACGAAGGCCGAGGTGACGCTCCCGGACGGCGAGACGAAGTTCGCGACCGTGACCCGCGTCGGTGGCGAGGCCGAGGCGCAGGTGACGGACCGCGAGGCGTTCACGGCGTGGGTTCGGGACACATACCCGGAGTTCTGGAACTTCAAGATCGTTCCGGCCAGCACCGTGACCGTGGTCAACGATGCGTTCGTGGACCGCGTGTTGGCGTCGGTGAGCGCCGCCAATGGCCCCGAGTACGCCGACCCGACGACGGGGGTTGTGCACACCGTGCCGGGCGTTGCGATCCGGCCGACGCGCCGGGCCTACTTCCGGTGGTTGTTCACCCGCTCAACGAAGTCGCAGCCGCTCGACGGCCGCGAGCTGGCAGCCCAGGCGATTACTGCCGGGCTGATCAGCACGGACACGCCGCCCGCCCTCCCCGCCGCCCCGGCCGACGATCAGCCGGCCACCGCGTAGCCACGCCGCAGGGCCCGCCCGCCTCGACCGGGCGGGCCCCGGAAGGACCACCATGCGCATCACCCTCATGACCCACGACCAGCGGGCCGAGATCGGCGCCGAGACCGCCGGATACAACCCGGCCGCCCCCGAGCTAGTCGGCGAGGCCCTGGCCGCCGCCCGGGACACCGCCCGCGACTCTGTTGCCGCCGGGCTGGTCGCCCACTTCACCGTCGCCATCGTCGCCCGCCTGCTGGAGGTCGAGCAGCAGCTCGGCACCACCCGCGCCACGCTCGCCCGCGTCCTCGCCGACATGGAGGAGGGCGACTACTACGGCCCCGACGACATCATGCACGAGCTCGACCAGGCGGGAATCAGCATCCGCGCCGATGTCGCCGCGGCCGGAGAGCTGGCCGACGCCGAGGCCCGAACGACGGCCCTCGGATGACGGCCGCCGCCCGCCTTGACCGGGCCCGCCGCCACCTTGACGCCCCGCCGCCCGCCACCGTCCCCGGACAGCTCGCCGTCGAGGTCGAGCGCCCTCCGCGCCCGTGCGAGGACGGCAACCCGCCGTGCGGGGCGCTCCCGACCCGTCCGTACGTCTGCGGCCCCCGGTGTGACGACCACCAGCCCGCCAACACCCGCCCCTACTACCAGCCGAGGAGCGCGACGTGACCGTGACTCTGCTGCCGCCAACCTCCTACGGCCTGGCCGCCCGCATCAACGACACGCCCCTGACGGAGGGCCCGCGGTTTGTGCGGACGGGCGGCATGTCCCGGTGGCACCGACCCCGCTCCGGCGTTCGCATGGCCGACGCCCGCACGATCTACACCGTGTGGTGCGGGCAGCAGGTCGGCGGACTCAGCCGGGCCGCCGCGATGCAGACCGCCGAGGCCATCCCCGACGACCTGCCGGTATGCGCCACATGCGACGGGCGGGCCGTCGGCGCCGGACAGGAGTCGGACGGTCCGGCCGGCCGACGGCTGCTCTTCGGGCCGCGCACCCTTACCCTGCCCCGGTGGTGCCCCGGGTCCCGTACGGACCTGTACGAGCTGCTGTCGGGCGGCACGGTGGGCCGATGCCTAGCCTGCTGCGATACGCACCCCATCCGGGCCATGGGCGGGCCGTACGCCTCCCGCGCCGCGATCGTCCAGCACCCGCCCGGCGACCGCTTGTTCGGCCCGTGTGCGTTCCACCAGTGGCGTCACCCCGTCCGCGCCGCCGAGGGCCTCGCCTGCGCCTGCGGATGCTCTCTCCCTGTCCCGCAGTCATGACGCCGGACCAGGCCGCTTGGGTGCGGACATATGCCCTGACTCGCGGCGTGCTTGCCAGCTTCGGCCCGACACTCACGCTCTGCGCCTGCCAGTACGGGCCATCAGGGCACTGCGATGCCGACAGACACGACCAGTGCGGCCACCGCACACACCCCGAGTGGTACGAGCGGCGAGACCCGGACACCTACCTCACCGACCAGGCGGGGAATGTCCTCGCCGAGGTCCACCGTGCTGGCCAGCCGTGCCGGTGGCGCTGCCCCTGCCAGTGCCACCGCCCCGAAGGCCCCGCCGAGCGCGGCCTCCTGTTCGACATCTAGCCCCCTGACGGCCCGGGGGCGAGGCCGAGCCGCTGCGCCCCTCGCCCCCGGCGCCCACCCCCTTGAGCAAGGAGCACAACCCCAGTGACGTGGTTCAAAGTCGACGACACGGCATACGGGCACCCCAAAGTGCTCAAGGCCGGGAACCCCGCCTTCGGCCTGTGGACGCGATGCGGCGCGTACGCCGCCCAGCACCTCACAGAGGGCACGGTGCCCGGTGTCGTCGCCCAGCTGTACGGCACCGTCCCGCAGGTGCGCCGACTCATCTCAGCCGGCCTCTGGCACGAGCACGGCCACACCTGCCCGCACCCGAAGTGCCAGCAGCCCGCCCCCGGCGACTACTACATGCACGACTTCCTGATCTACAACCCCACTAAGGCGAGCGTCGAGCAGGGCCGAGACCGAGCCGCCGACCGCCAGAAGCGGGCCCGCGACCGCGCCGCAGAACGACAGAACCAGACGCGTAATCACGTGGATTCGTCGTCGAATCGCGACTCTTTCGCGGGTGAAAGGTCGGCCGAAAAAAACGAAAACGGTTCGGAAAACATCGAGTTTCCGAATCTCTTCGCAGGTCAGGAGGGGTCGTCACAGCGTGACGGTTTGGACCCGTCACGGTCCCCCCGACCCGACCCGTCCCGTAGTACCTCCTTCGGAGGTACACCCCCTAACCCCCAAGGGGGGAAGGGCGCAGCTACCGCGCTGGTCGACGACTGGTGGGCAACGTACGGCCGGGGTACGGCGCAGTCCCGGAAGACGGTTCACCGTGCGGTCGAGGACGCCCTCGGCAACGGCCTGGCCCCGGAGCTGCTGGCCGCCGCGCTCGATCGGCTCGGCCAGACCTCGAAGCCGGTCACGGGCGGAACGCTTCAGTTCGCGCTTTCGGACCTTCGCCGCCCCGCTGCCGGTGCTGGTGCCGCCGTGATCCCGCTGCACCCGGATGCTCCGCGCCCGCTCGGCCGCGCCGCCCAGGCCGCCGCGTGGATGGCCGACGCGATCCAGCACGACCCGAAGGAGGAAGCCCAGTGAAGCGTGCTCATGTCGCCGCCCTGCTGGCCTACGTCGACAAGCTCGACCCGAGCCGCGCCCCGGCGACGCAGGAGGCCGCCCTCGAACGGCTGGACGCGTGGGCGGATGTGCTGCTGGAGGTCGAGCCTCGGGCCCCGCACCCGGAGGGCCACGACTGGGACGCCTCGCACGTCGTACGCCGCCACGTCGCAACCAGCCCGTACCCGATCAAGCCGTCCGACGTATCCCGCCCGTGGTACGCGTTTCGGGCCGACGTGATCCGCCGCCACGCGGGCACGTTTGAGCCGCGGTTGCACCCGGAGATCGACCCGGACGCCGCTCCTGGCCGCGAGTATTTCGCCGCCGTCCGTGGGTCGATGCGCGCGGTTCTCTCCGGTGAGCAGCCCGCAGTGACGTTCCGTGCGATCGGCCCGACCACCCTCGCGCCGGAGACCCCGGAGCAGGTGCGCCAGCGTGAAGAGTTGGTGCGCCGGATGAAGGCCGGGCATCGGGCCGGCCGCGAGGAGAACGCCCGCCGCCTGGCACTCGTCAGCGCCCACCCGGACCTGCTCGCCGCGATGCACCGGTTGCCCGGTCAGCGCATGTGGCGCGGGTCCGTGGGCGGTAACCGCCGTGTGGCCGCGATCGTCGCCGAGGCCGAAGCCCGAGCCGCCAGCACCACCACCCTTGAGGAGCAGCCCGTATGACGCCCGAACACGCCGCATGGGTCTGCCGGTACGTCCTCGCACCCCGCGAGATCCCGCCGCAGCCCGCCCGGTGCCCCTGCCAGATCGTCTCGAACGCCTGCGAGCACGACCGACACAGCGAATGCGGCCACACACAGTGGATCGCGTGGGGCGGCACCGAGGAAGAGACCGTCATCGGCCTCGGCTACGGCCCTTTCCCCTGCCGGGGCTCCTCCGGCCTGGACCGTGGCGACGCCACGGTCTACCTCGCTGACCGTGAGTGCCGCGTCTGGTGCAACTGCCGCTGCCACCAGCCCGCTCCCAAGCCCACCGAAGCACCGGCCCGCGCAGAACAGATGGACCTGTTCGGCGTCGTCATCACCGACCACCCTCAGAAGCAGCCCGCATGACGCCCGCCGAGCGTGCCGCCCGCGATGAGGCGGAGGCCGCCGCCCGCGACCGGATCGCCGCCCTGATGCGCCGCCCTCCGGTGGCTCGCGATTCGGCCGGCCGGACCACCGCCCGCCACGTCACCGGCAGCCAGCGGTGATCCCCGACGCCGTGGCCGCGATCATCGCCGCCACCATCCGGGACCACCCGACCAACAGCCCCGAGGAGCAGGGCCGTAGGGCCGTACGGGAGCTGCGAGAGGCAGGGTGGACCATCGCCGCTCCCGACGTGATCGCAGCCGCTCTACGGGCCGCGTAGCCACTCAGTGGAGGGGGTGTTACGGCGGGCTACCGCGCACTCCCCTCCGTGCTACGTTTCTCTCCGGAAACGTACGTACGTCTCCGTATCGAACTGTGAGCCGTCGCTCAGACCGGAAGGACCCGCCCATGGCAGCCAGGCCCCGCCCGACCGCCGCATGGCGCTACTGGTCCCGCGTCGCGTTCGACGGCCCCCTCCCGCTCGTACGCGGAGTCACCGGCCGCTGCCACGAATGGACCGGCGCCACGAACGAGAAGGGCTACGGCACCTTCTGGCACACCCGCACCGTCAAGGCCCACCGCTACGCGTACCGGCTCGCCGGTCTCCTCCTGCCGGCCGAACTCGACGTCGACCACCGGTGCCGCAACCGCGCCTGCGTCCGCCCGAGCCACCTTCGCGCCGTCACACACCGCGTGAACCTCCTCGCTTCCACAAACCACGTTGCGTTGCGCGCCGCACAGACCGCATGCCACCGGGGCCACGAGTTCGACGCCGAGAACACGATCCGAGCCCGCAACGGGACCCGGAAGTGCAGGCGCTGCAAGAACTCCGCCGCCCGCGCCGCCCGTATCGCACGCACCACCACCCCCGAAAGGACCGCAGCCTGATGGCAGGCGAAACCGTGATCACCATCGTCGGCAACCTTGTCGACGACCCCGAGCTGAAGTTCACCCCGGCCGGCCACCCGGTCGCGAAGTTCCGCATCGCGTCCACGCCCCGCACGTTCGACCGCCAGACGAACGAGTGGAAAGACGGCGAGTCCCTGTTCCTCACCGTCACCGCCTGGCGCTCCCTCGCCGAGAACGTCGCCGGATCACTCCAGCGCGGCATGCGCGTCATCGTCCAAGGAGCCCTGAAACAGCGCTCGTACGAGGACCGCGAAGGCGTCAAGCGCACCGTGTACGAGGTCGAGGCCGAGGAAGTAGGCCCCTCGCTCAAGAGCGCCACCGCCGCCGTCACGAAGACCAACGGCAACCAGGGCCGCCAGCCCCAGCAGCAGCCCAGCAGCGGCGGATACGGCGCACAGCAGCCCGCCCGCGACCAGTGGACCACCGGCCAGCAGCAGAACGGATGGGGACAGCAACAGCCCCCGTTCTGACCCGTCCCCCGCGCGGCGACCGGTCGCACCGCTCGCCGCGCGCGTGAGCAACCCACGCCCCTCACTCCACACCCTGAGGAGAAACCCCCATGCCCGACTACCCGCCCGCTTGCGTCTCCCGACTCCAAGAGCGCGCCGCCGCTGAGCCGTCCACGGACGGGGTCGAGTCGTCCCAGGACGCCGCCCGCCGGTTTGCCCGTCGACTGCGTGCCGTCGAGCAGCTGTGCGCCGGACGCCCGGGGTACCACGCGATCACGGTCAAGGCCCTGTTGACCGCGATGGGTGAGGCCGGCGAGGAGGGCCAGGAGCCCCCGTTCCTGGACCCGTTCACCGAGGCCGCCGTACGCCGTGGTGCGCTGCTCGGTGGGGCCGACGCGATCGAGGCACTGCCGGAGGATCACGAGTGCGACCCGGGCCGCGGTGACGCCGTGAAGCTGCTGCGCCGCCTCGCCTCGCTCACCGCTACCACGGAGCAGCCGACCGGGCTGACGTGGGAGGCCCGCGCCGAGCACGCCGTTCGCCTGTACGCCATCACCGCCATCGAGCTGGAGGACGCCCGCCGCGAGAACACCCAGCTCCGCGACCGCCTCGCCAAGCTGGAGCAGGGCCAGGCCGACGCCGACCACCTTGCCGCCGAGCACCCCGACACCATCGCGTCCCTGCTCGCCGACCTGGCCGACGATCTGGAACCGCTGCTCCCGCACGGCAGCGCCCGCGCCTACGCCGTTGCCGGTCTCGCCCGGTACACACGCCTGCTCGCCGCCGAAGCCCGCGAGCGCCTGGCCGAGCGGAGCGCCGAGATGCGCGCGGACGGCTACCGGGGCCGCGTTGCGTGGTGCAGCGGCATGAGCGAGGTGGCGAAGCTGCTCGACGCCCGCGCCGACGCCCTCGCCCCCGAGCCCGCCGCGCCCGTACCGCAGCCGGCCGCCGCCGCCGCCGAGCAGCCGCTCGCGTTCCCGCAGCTGGCCGTGCCGTGCCCCCGCTGCGGGTCCCCTGCCAAGCAGCTCTGCACCAGCCACGGCGGCACCCGGCAGCGCACCAACGACACCCACCAGGACCGCACGAAGGCGTACCGCGCCACGCAGGCCGGCCGATGAGCACCCCGCCCCCGACGCCCGTCGTCACGGTGCTGCACCCCCGCATGTTCGGGCGCACCAACGCCGCCCGCGAGGCCGCCGACCAGCTCGCCGCCGAAGGCCACCACGTCCACTACGCCGCCAGCGGTGAGACCCGCTGCCACACCGGCCACTGCACCCCGAAGGGCACCCGATGAGCACCCGACACATTCACTGCGCCGACCGCCGACTCTTCGCCGTCGCCGGTCTCAGCGCCGCCGCCTACGTCGGCATCTGGCCCGCGTCCACCGACGACAACGAGCCGACCCGGGACAACGTCGTGGACGCCGCGCACCCGGGCATGAGCCCGCGTGAGTTCGCGTACGCCCTGCGCCAGCTCGCCGACCGGTTCGACGAGAGGGCCGACGCCGTGGGCGAGCCGCCGTTCGACGCCGACGCCCTCGCCGAGGCGAACGCCCGGAACGCCGAGGCCGGCCGATGACGTATCGGGCGCACCGTCTCCGGTGGCGCTACTGGGCACACCGCGGCGGGCTGATTCAGTCCACGGCGTACCAGTTCCTCGGCGTCCCGTACGGCACCGCCGGGCAGCACCGCCGCCGTCGTGACAAGGCCCTCGCCCGCCTCGCCCGCACGGAGCGCACCGGATGCACGCCCGGATGCACCACGTGCCAGGCCCTCGCCGACCGGGCCCGCAAGTGAGCGAGGACCGCTCGCCCCTGTTCTGCCACCGCTGCGGCCGACGCTGCGGCTCCCAGCCCCACACCTAACCCGTACCGGGGCCCGCCACCACGGCGGGCCCCACCACCCCGGAGCGCCACCCGTGAACCTGTTCCGCCTCGCCCTCGCCGTCATCGCAAGCGCCCTCGCCTTCTCCGCCGCCGCCGAGGGCGACACCTTCAACGCCATCGGTTGGACCATCGCCGCCGTCCTCTGGATCGTCGCGGTCACGTCCGCCGAGGACAGCCGCTGATGTCCCGCCGCACCCGACCGAGCAAGGAGCGCCGCGCCCGCCACCGCGCCACCGCCGAGCGCACCGCCCGCCGTGATTCCCTCCTCGTTCTGCTCTCCCGTATCCAGCGCGGCATCCCCGTCACCCCGACCGAGGCCGCTCTCCTTCGCGCGCACGTCGATGCCGAGCTGGCCGACGCCGACACCGCCCGCGCCGCACTCGGCCAGCAGGAGGCGCAGCACCGGCAGCAGCTCGCCGCCGCACACGACGCAATCCGCGAGGCCGAGCAGGACGCCGCGGAGTGGAAGACGACCGCCGCCACGTACTCCGGACTCCACAGCAGCGCCGAGCAGGATGTGGCCGACCTCGGCGAGCAGCTGCGCACGTACCAGACCGCCGAGATGTACCGCCAGGCCGCCGCCGACACGGTCGAGGGCCGCCTCGCCGCACTCCGCCGGCAGACCACGGTGGGACTGCTCGCCGGGGCAGAACAGGCGCTGAACCGCGCACTCACCGCCGAGGCCACCCTCGGCCGCGTGCGCGCCCTCGCCCACCGCATGCGCGCCGTATCGCCCCAGGGCGCCGCCGCCATTTACGCCGACCGCATCGAGCAGACGCTCGACACCATCCCGGAGACGCAGCCGTGACCACCACCCCCGTTGTTGCCGCCCGCCTCGCTCTCCAGGACGCCGAGGCCGCCCTCGCCCGGCTCCGCCCTGCCCTCGCCGCCGCGTACGGCCTCGCCGGAGAGAAACTGACCAAGGCCGCGGATCAACTCGACGTTGCCGAGCACCGCGCCGAGACGGCCAAGGAAGACGCGGAGATACACCGGGCCAACCACCAGGCCGCGTGCCGGACAATCGCCGAGATACACGAGGCCGCCACCGGCCGTACCGGCATGGGCCCGATCCGGGGCGTGGTCGAGGACGTGGCCGACGTGCGCGCCCGCGCCGAGCAGGTCGAGGCCAACATGAAGGAGATCGCCAAGGCGTACGACCGGCACCGGCGCGCCCTCGCCGCGATCTTCGCCCTGCGAGCCGACGCCCCGTTCGAGGAGATCACCGAGTACGCCGCCCGCACCCTGAATCGCACCGGCGGACGGCTGGCCGCCGCTGAGCAAGTCCGCGCCGAAGCCGTACGTGTCGCCGACCGCGCGACGCAAACCCTGTTGCGGATCAAGCACGCCCGCACCGCCGCAGACGCCTGGACGGCCCTCGGCACGCACTATCACCTGCCCGCCACCGAGGCCGGCCGCCGTGCCCGCGACTGGCGCAGCACCGCCGAGCGGGACGCCACCGAGCGCGCCGAGGCTGCGGCCGTGCTTGGCACCCGCTACATGGGCGACGCCGAACGGTTCCACGCCGCGTGGCAATCGGCCCGCAGTCGTGCCCGCGCGCACCTTGGCGAGCAGCAGCGCATACGCGGGTGGCTGACCCACTGGGCCGACCGCGCCCGCTTTGCCGAGTCGGACGCCGAGCGGTTCCATGCCGCGTGGCACTCCGCCCGCGAGCGTGCCCAGCGGACCGCGTCCGAACTCCGCGTCGTCCAGGCGTCTCGCCGCCGGTGGAAGCGCCGCGCGAAGACCGCTGAGCAGCGCCTCGCCGCCGTCCGGCAGTACCTCGCCGCCGTCTACGCCGACGACATCAGCCTGGACGTACGAAACGACCTCGCCCTGATTTTCGACGGCCGCCCGGCCCACTACGCACCCATGGAGGGCTGACCGTGAGCAGCATCCGAGGCATCCGGCCCGCCGGGTACATCCTTGACGAGGCCACCCTCGCCGCGCCGACCGTCCAGGCCGCCGACGACCTCGCCGCCGTCCGTGAGCAGTGGGGCGACCTCCTCGCCGCAATCGGACGCGCGCCCCAAGTCGAGTGGCCCCCGCGCGAGTGCCGCGAGTGGGAGCAGCCAGCAGCCGCCGAGGACGCCCCCGCCGTCGGCCGCATGCCGCTGGTCCTCCGCGAGCACCCGGCCCCGCTCAACCTCACCGCGTTGGACGCCGCCGTGCAGACGGAGCGCGAACTGTTCGAGCTGTGCGACACCGTGGCCGCCGCCGTCCAGCGCCCCGTACGCCGCCGCCCGTCCCTGAACATCCCCAGCTACAGCGGTCGGACAGCGCCCGCGCGTTCGCGGATGCGCATGGTCGTCGACCGAGCCGACCGCGACCACCCCGCCCGCTGGAGGTACGCCTCCCCCACCGACCCGGGCAGCCGTGCGTACGGGCTGCACTGGGCCGCCGTGTGGCTGGAGGGTCGCGCCCTCGGCGAGGAGTCCGGCGACCTGTTCACGCCGGTCCGACCGCTGCTCGCCGACGAGATCACGGCGACCGCCCGCCGCGCCCGCGCCCGGGTTGAACGCGCCCTCGGCCGCGACGGGCAGCCCACCGCCCTTGACCAGCCGTGCCCGTACTGCCGGGGCCCGCTCACCGCGTACACCCGGAGCGGGGACCCGGCCGCGGCGACCGTGGTGTGCGGTACGGGGAGCAGCTGCACCGCGCCCGTGCTGCTCAACGGCCGGGGCCGCCGGGAGTGGTCCGGGGCCGAGCTGGTCGGGTTGTTCGTGGCGCTGGAGGCCGCACGGAGCTGAAGAGCAAGCGGACCAAGACTGCGCGCCCCCGGGGCAGAGAACCCGGGGGCGCTTCCCGCCCTCGCACCTCGATCACAGTTCAGTAACGAACACGGTAATGATTACTGCAACGATTGCTGCACTGACTACTGTAGGCATTCCTGACGGGCCCTCACCCCGACAGGACCGCCGGACCTCACCCGGCACCCACCCACCAAGGGAGCGAACCCCGTGGACACCTACTCTCACGCCTACGGCAACACCGGCCACTACCGGCGCCCCGGCACCCAGACGAGCTACTGCGGCCGCGACCTGCTGCCCGAGCCCAACACCGGCATCGCCAAGCGGGTTTGCGGATCGTGCACCAAGGCCGAACAGCGCGACCGCGTCGCCGCCGAGCAGACCGCCGCGGACCGCGACCTGAACGGCCCGGTCCTCGCCGTGCGCGCTGGCGTCCGGTACTGCCTGGTCGGCACCGGCCGCCGCGTGCACTACTCGAACAACGACAGCACCCTGTGCGGGCGCGAGGTCACCGAATACACCGACGGCCTCGACAAGCGTCACGACCTGCTGTGCGCCCCGTGCATCAAGGCCGCTGAGAAGCGCGCATACGCCTGCGCCCTCGCCGCCGCCTCGCCCCTTGCCGCCGCCGCGGTCGACCTCGCCGAGACCGTCGAGCAGGCCCCGCCTGCCGTCCGCGACGCGCCGTCCGACTGGTGGACGATCATGGACCCTGTGACCGGCGAGGAGATCACCCGCGTCTACGGCGAGACGTGGCAGGACATGACCCTGCGCGCCGAGGCCCTGCCCGAGGTCCGTGCCGTCATCCGCAAGCACAAGGGATTCAGCCGCCGCCGCCTGCTTGTGTCCGAACTGACGCCCGAGCAGGTCGAGGCCGCCATCGAGCAAACCGCGCCCGCGCCCACGAACGCGTTCGAGCAGGGCGCCGCTGGCCTGCTCGCCGACCGTGCCGACCTCGCCGAAAATGTCATCTGCCCGACGTGCCGCGTCGCCGCGGGCGCCCGTTGCGTCACCCGCGCCGGCAAGCCTGCCCGCGAGACGCACGGCCGCCGTGTCGAGGCACTGGAGCAGGCCGCTGGCATCACGCAGCACCGCGCCACGGCCGCCCGCGAGGCGAAGAAGAGCGGCGGTTGGGTAGTCGCCCTCGACCGCAAGGCCGAGGATGCCCTATTGACTGCCTACGCCGCCCGGATCGCCGCCCGCGCCCGGACCGCCGACGACCAGGTCGTGACCGAGGCCGTCGAGAAGTTCGACCGCGCCGCGCGCGCCGTCGACGCCGTCGAGCACGCCGAGCAGGCCGAGGCCGGCGTCGAGGACGCCGAAGCCCTGTATGCCGCCCAACTCGTCACCGAGACGGAGGCCAGCGAGGGAACGTGGCGAGGGGAGTGGATCGGCGAGCACCAGGCCGCCGACGCCCTGTTCGCCGTCGACCACGCCGAGGAGCAGGGCGCCTTGTTCCTCGACCGCACCGCCCAGTAACCGCCCCACCGGCCCGCCCTCGCCCGAGGGCGGGCCCCTACCCGACAGGGAGCACCGATGGACCAGCAGCCGAACGGCAACAAGGGCACCGAGGGCGAGCCCGCGACCGCCAGTGACCGCCTGGTCGCCGACATGCTCGGCCTGTTCAACAAGTACGAGCGTGAGAGGGCCGCCGCACGCGCCGCGCAGGGCGACACCAATCCGTACGACCTTGAGCCCTACGAGGAAGTACACCGCCTTGCAAACCAGTTCGAAGAGGCACGCGCCGCTGATGACCCCCGCGCCCTCGAACAGTTCCTCGGCAACCTCGCCGAAGACTTCCACTTCGATGACGTGCGAGCCCTACGCACGGCCACCGCCGCAGTGCAGGCCGCCATGGGCCGGATCGCCCTCGCCGCCCGAGAGAAGGGGATGAGCCCCGACCAGATCGCCGCCGAGACCGGCTACACCGCAAGCCGGATTGCCCAGTTCCTTCGCGAGGAGAAGCAGCGCCGCCGCGCCGCCCAGTAAGCCCCGCACACGCATACGGGCCCGCCCGGTCCCTCACAGACCGTTGGGCGGGCCCTGACCACCGAACAGGAGCGAACCCGACCCGATGGCTACCCCGAAGCGTACCCGCCGCCCAAGCCCCGTTTCCGTCCCCCGAACCGACGCGTTCGACGCCGCCCTCGCCACGGTCATGCGCGCCGGCATGAACAAGGCCGAGGCCGTACGACTCGCCGTGCAATTCCTCGCCAGCGGGCTGGAATCCGCCTGGAATGCAGGCGCCGTACCGGATGCGACCATGCCCCGGCTCATGCGCGTAACGGTGCAACGGCAGGACACCCAGCAGACCGCCGACCAGCAGGTATGACACCCGTACGACCGGCCGCGCCCCGCTGTACGACACGGCGGGGCGCAGCCGTGCGACCGGTCGTACCGATCGGCGCGCGCGGGTAGAACTGCAACCGTTCGGCCGCCTCGCCTGTCTCACACGGCACATACCTACGTACGGAGTGTCATCGTGAGACGTACCACCGCCCTGCCCGCCGCGCTGCTCGCCGCCGCCCTGCTCGTGCTCTCCGCGTGCACCCCGGAGGAGGACAACGCCGCGCCCGCCCCGGCCGCCTCGACCTCGGCCGCGCAGGAGCAGCCGGCCGACGACGCCGACAGCGGGGAGAGCAGCGACGCCGAGAGGGCCGCGGGCATACCGGACGCTCCGACCGGCGCCGACCGCGCCGCGTACCTCGCCGCGGTCAAGGCCGTGGATCCGCGGATCGTCGAGGACGAGGAGAAGGCCATCGACGCCGGGCGGAACCAGTGCTCGCACCTGGCCGCGCCGAACGACAAGTCGGATTGGCTTGCCGCGCAGCGCTTCGGCAACGACGCCCGGCCGCTCACCGACGCGCAGGGCAAGGCGCTGAACGCGGCGCTTCGGGCGACGCTCTGCCCCGCCTGACGCCAGTTGCCCGCCGTTATCGATCTGTGATCTAATCAGGGCGGCCCCGGCGTGCCCGAAAACGGCCGCCACAAGCACCTCCGTCGCACACAGCGGCGGGGGTGTTCTGCGTGCCCGGGGCGGGCCGGAAGAGCCGGTAGCGACGGCGGGCGGCGGGAAGTGGCAACCCGCCCGGCCCGCCCCACCCCCGACCGCAAGGAGCCGCATGTTCAAGCACCGCCCGACCACCGGCGAGATCGGCCAGACCGCCTACGAGGCGTACGCCAAGGCCGCTGACAACCGCAGCGTCAACGGCGATGAACTGCCCGAGTGGGACAAGCTCACCGCGCCCGTACGAAACGCGTGGCAGCTCGCCGCCGAAGCCGTCCGCCACAAGGTGGAGCTTTCCACCACCTGACACACATACCACCGCGGCGAGGGGGTGACCCGTACCCATGGGCCGACCCATCACTGAGACAGACCGGCGAGCGGTACGCCGCCACCACGCCGCGGGCATGTCCCGCAACGCCATCGCGAAGAAGATCAACCGGTCGTCGAGCACTGTCACGAAGATCGCGAACAGCTTTGAGCCCCCGCTCAGCTTCGACCGCGCCGCCGAGGTAGCCACCGCAACCGCCGTACGCAAGGCGGACCTTGACCAGCGGCGCACCGAGATGGCGCACCGGCTTCACGACGTGGCCGAGCGCGAACTCGGCAAGATGACCGCCCCCACTCTCTACTGGGAGTGGGGCGGCAAGGACCACACCTACGCGCAGAAGGAGCAGCCCGAGCCGATGCCGGCCGACCGCCGCACCATGATGGCGACCGCCGGGGCCGCGCTCGACCGCTCCCTCAAGCTGCTGCCGCCGAAGCAGGACCCGGGCGAGCAGGGCCGCAGCGTGGTCGGCGAACTCATGGCGGGACTGGCCCGGGACTACGTGGCACGCCACGGCGGGCCACCCCCGGACGCCGACGACGACCAGGCCGCCGATGAGCCGTAACCTCGCGCTCTCCCCGAAGCAGATTGATTCGATCATGGAGGCGCGCGCCTTCCAAAACATCTGGGAAGGCTCGGTCCGCTCCGGCAAGACGATCGCCAGCCTGTTGCGTTGGCTGGACTTCGTGGCCAACCGGCCCGAGGGCGGCGAGCTGGTCATGGTCGGCCGCACCCGCGACTCGCTCGCGCGGAACGTCTTCGGCCCCCTGACCGATCCGTCGATCTTCGGGCCGCTCGCCCGCGACATCACGTACACCAACGGGGCCCCCACCGCGAACGTGCTGGGCCGCGTCGTCCACACGCTGGGTGCCAACGACGCGCAGGCCGAACCGAAGGTGCGAGGGCTCACCTGCGCGGGCGCGTACGTGGACGAGCTGACCACCCTGCCGCGCACGTTCTATGACCAGCTCAACGCCCGCTGCTCGATCAAGGGTTCGGCGATCTTCGGGACGACCAACCCGGACAACCCGAACCACTGGGCCCGCAAGGAGTACCTACTCCGCCCGCGCGAAACCCGGCTCCGGTCCTGGCACTTCGTCATGGACGACAATCCCGGGTTGTCGGACGAGTACAAGGCTCGCACCAAGGCGTCGTACCGAGGGCTGTTCTACAAACGGAACGTCCAGGGCTTGTGGGTCATGGCCGAAGGCGCGATCTACGAGGCGTACGACGAGGCACAGCACGTCGTCGACAGCCTGCCGGAGATGCGCCGCTACTGGATCGGCGTGGACTATGGCACGGTCAACCCCACGAGCGCGATCCTGCTCGGCCTCGGTGTCGACGACGTGCTGTACGCGGTAGCCGAGTGGCGGCACGACTCCCGGGCCGCACAGCGCCAGATGACCGACGCGCAGTACAGCACCGCGATCCGCGAGTGGGTCTCGGGCTTGGGCGTGCGGCCGGAGTGGACGTTCATCGACCCGTCCGCCGCATCGTTCATCACGCAGCTGTGGAGCGACGGCTATCCGAGCATCGCCCGCGCCTCGAACGAGGTCAGCGACGGCATCCGATCCGTGGCGTCCGCGCTCGCGGCCGGCCGACTCCGCATCCACCGGTCCTGTACCGGGCTGCTCGACGAAATCCCCGGCTACGTCTGGGACGAGAAGGCCGCCGAGAAGGGCGAGGACAAGCCGATCAAGCTCAACGATCACAGTTGTGACGCTCTTCGCTACGCCCTACACAGCGCCGCGCACGAGTGGCGGCACATCCTCGCCCTTGCCGCATAGGAGGCCGTCACCGTGGCGCACATCCCCGCCGTCAGCATCACCCTGCCCGTCACGATCACCGTAGGCGGACTGCCGTGCGAGGTGGGGGCGATCACGGTCGAGGCGGGCGACGTGGCGGGAGCCCTCCGCCGCGACCTTCCCGCCCTCCTCCGCGAGGCCGCCGACTACTACGAGACCGCCGCCGAGGAGGTGACCGACACGTGACGACCATCCCGGCCGAGGTCACCCTCGACCAGCGGCGCGCAGCCTGCCGTGCGCTGGGCCTGCCACCCGCCATGGTGGCCGACCTCCGCCTACACGCCCGCGACGGGGTGCACGCGGCCCTGTACGTCCTCGACCGCGAGGGCCGCCGCATCCAGCACGGCGAGCAGCCGCTCACCGCCGCCGTGCACATCCCCGCCGCCGAGGAGGTGACCACGTCGTGAGCATGCCCGCACCGGGGTCCGCGTGGCCGCCGCCGCACATGGCCGCCGTCTACCGCGAGATGCGGCGTGACGCCATGTGGTACGCCGGAGATCCTGCCCGGCTCGCAGCCCTTGCCGACCGGCGGGAGAACGGGCTCGCCGACCGTCCCGGACGCAGTCGGCGAGGGCTCGGCCGACAGCAGCCGGCCGACTACCCCCGCAAGCGGGAACGGCGCCTGCACGTGCCGCTGCCGGGCGACATCGCCACCAAGTCCGCCAACCTCCTGTTCGCGGACATGCCGACAATCACCGCACCGACCGAAGGCACGAACACGTTCCTCGGCGACGCGCTCGACACGATGCACCTTCACGAGCTGCTGCTCGGCGCAGCGGAGCAGGCCGCCGCCGTCTCCGGGATCTTCCTCCGGCTGACGTGGGACAAGGACATCGTGCCGGACCGGCCGATCCCGACGACCGTGCAGCCGGACAACGCCGTCCCCGAGTACGCGTTCGGCGTCATGCGCGCCGTGACGTTCTGGCGTGAGCTGGACGGCGGCAACACGCAGACCGTGTTCCGGCACCTGGAGCGTCACGAGCCCGGCCGGATCGAGCACGCGCTCTTCGAGGGCACCCCCGACAACCTCGGCAGAGCCGTGCCGCTCACCGAGCACGCCGACACGGCCGGGCTGATCGGCTCTCTCGGCCCCGACGGGGTGTCGGTCGAGACCGGCATCAAGATGCTGACGGCTACGTACGTGCCGAACATGACGCCGAACCGGCTGCACCGGTCGTCGCCGTACGGGCGCAGCGACTTTGCCGCGCCCATTCACGACCAGTTCGCCGCGCTCGACGACGTATGGACATCGTGGATGCGTGACATCCGCCTCGCCCGCGCACGGCTGGTCGTCCCCGACGGGTACCTGACCAGCATGGGCCCCGGCCAGGGCGCGGCGTGGGACGACGACCGCGAGGTGTACAGCGGGCTGAACATGCCGCCGAACGAGAACGGTGGTCTCACCCTCGCCCAGTTCGGCATCCGGGTCGAGGAGCACCAGCGCACCGCCGAGGCCCTGACCCGCAAGGCCGTTGAGAGCGCCGGATACAGTGCGCAGAGCTTCGGGCTGGAGGGCGGGGGGCAGGCGCTCACCGCGACCGAGGTAGACGCCCGCGACGAGGACAGCACCGTCACCACGAAGAAAAAGGCGGGCTACTGGCGAAGCCGCCTGCCTGACTTCCTGCTCGCCTACCAGCTGCTCGCCATCGAGCAGTTCGGCGCGCGGATCACGCCGGAGCGGCCGGCCGTGGAGTTCCGGCTCGACGCCGCCGAGTCGGAGCAGTCCAAGGCCACCACGCTGGAGCTGTACGCCCGCGCGGGAGCCGTGAGCACGGCGACCAAGGTCAAGTACCGGTCGCCCGACATGCTCGACGCCGACGTTGAAGCCGAGGTGGCCGCGATCCTCGCCGAGACCGGCGCGGGCGCACCCGACCCGGGCGACACCTACCCCATGTAGGAGGTGGCCCGCGTGCCGATCCACCCGGGCATGGTCGAGGATCTGGCCGCCGGTACGCGGGACCTGTACGCCGCCGCCGAGGAGCGCCTACTCCGCATCATCGCCCGCCAGCTGGAAGGCGGGTACGACTCGCCGCAGTGGGCCGAGCGGAAGCTCGCCGCAATCTCTGCGCTCCGGCGGGCGGCGACCGCCGTAACCGACCAGCTCGACCAGGCCGTCACGCTGGAGGTCTACGAGGTGACGGCTGAGGCGTTCAACACCGGGCACCGTGCCGGGGTCGCCGAGCTCGGGGCGCTCGACGACGACGCCCGCCGCCTGGTCGACGAGATCACCCCGCAGGCGCAAGCCGTTGACCGGCTCGCCGAGCAGGCCGTGACCCGCGTGACCGACAGGCACCGCAGCATCCTGCGGACGATCGTGGACCGGTTCCGAGCGATCGTCGGGCAGGTGGCCGCGCTGCCGCTGCTCGGCACGAGCACCCGCCGCCAGGCCACGCAGGACGCGATGCGGAAGTGGGCCGACGAGGGGATCACGTCGTTCGTCGACCGGGCCGGCCGCCCGTGGCGGCTCACGTCGTACGCGGAGATGGCGGTACGTACCGCCGTGGGCCGCGCCGCGACCGAGGGCCACATGCGGACCCTGGAAGCCGCCGGGGTGGAACTGGTCATCGTGTCCAACTCGCCCCGGGAGTGCCCGCTCTGCCGCCCGTGGGAGACCCGCGTACTGACGATCGGCGGCCCTGACGGGGCCCGTACGGTCGAGGTCGAGCACGGCACCCGCGACGGCGAGATGGTGCCCGTACGGGTCGCCGGATCGCTCGACGAAGCCCGCCGCGCGGGGCTCCAACACCCCAACTGCCGCCACAGCGTTTCCGCGTACACGCCGGGCATCACCCGCACCGAGACCGCCCGCCCGGACCCCGAGGGGTACGAGGCCGGACAGCGACAGCGGGAGATCGAACGGACCATCCGGAAGTACAAGCGGCGCGCCGCCGCGGCGACGACGCCGGAGGAGCGCACCGCGGCGAACGCCAAGACCCGGCAGTGGCAGGGCACCATGCGCGACCACCTCGCGGCGCACCCGAACCTGCGGAGGCTCCGCGCCCGCGAGCAGGAGGGGGCGAGCAACCTCCCGCCCGAGCTGCGCACCCGCGCCCCCGGGCAGCCCGCGCCGCAGCGCACCGTGCCGAGCACCCCGTACGCACAGGCCGCCCGCGTACGGTCCGGCGACGACGGGACCATGCGCGAGATGACCGACGACGAGATGGGCACCGCCATGCGGGCCGCCTCGCTCGACGACCGCGACCGCGCCCGGATCGCCGCCGAGCTGGATCGCCGCTATCCGCCTGACCCGCTCCCGGCCCCGGCCGCGACCGGGAACGCCGTCGAGGATCTGCTCGCCGACCGCGCCGCCCTGGACGACGCGCTCAACCCCCTGCCCGTTCCGGAGGAGTGGGGGGCGCTCGCCCGTGACGCCAAGTTCGCCGACGATCTCGCCGCGGCTGTGACCGCCGCCGAGCGGCGCACCGGGGACGCCGAACCGCGCGAGCGCATGACCCGGGCCAAGGCACGGGAGATGTACGCCGAGTACGTCTACCGGCAGTATCTCGACGCCGAGGACGCGTGCCGCGGGTACCTGCTGAACAAGAAGGCCCAGACCGACGGGGTCGACCCGATGAGTCTGTTCTCCGGCCCGGCTCGCATCGCTCACGCGCGCGCCAGCGACGAACTGCGCGAGTGGTGGGCGAAGCATGGCAGGCTGACGCAGGCCGAGTTCATCGAGAAGGCGACCGGCGAGACCCAACGCCACGCAGCCGCGGCCCGGTTGAACGAGTCTGCCCACCAGAACAAGAGGTGACCATGGGGACCCGCGAGGAGATTGCGCAGGCAGTGTCGGAGGGTGCCGAGGCCGGGCGCCGAGGTGATCCTCCGACCGCCTGCCCGTACCCGCGTACGTCGCTGCTCCGTGGCGCGTGGGTGCGCGGATACGCCCGCGCCCGCCCGCTCGCCACCTCCGAGGACGACGCCGAGTAGGCGCACCACAGACCAGCACGACCGCAGGGGCCCGCCAGGTGCGGGCCCCTTTTGCATGCCCACACGGCCCGCCAGGCGCGGGCCCGACCGCACCAGGAGTGCACACGATGAACACCCCCGCTTTCCGTCACCCGCTCGCCACCTACCCGGCCGGGGCCATCCTCGGCTACCGCGCCGACGGCCGGCCGATCCACGTCATTGCCGGAGGCGACGGCACCGGAGAGGGCGGCGGCGCGGGGGGCGAGGGCGCGGCTGGTGGCGACACCGGGCAGCCGGGCGCGGCCGGGGGCCAGCAGCAGGGCCAGGGCGGGCAGGACCCGAACGGTCAGCAGCAGGGCCAGCAGCCCGCCGAGGGCGACGAGTCCACGCTCCCCGCGTGGGCGCAGAAGGCCCTCACGGACACGCGCGCCGAGGCCGGGAAGACACGGGTTACCGCGAAGCAGAAGGCCGCCGACGAGGCGCGCGCCGAACTGCTCGCCCAGTTCACGGCCCTGATCGATCCGTCCAAGGGCGAGCAGCCCGCGACCGCCGAGCAGCTGACGCAGCAGCTCACCGAGTCGCAGCAGCAGGCCCGGCAGACCGCCGTGGAGCTGACCGTTTACCGCACCGCGCGGGACGCGGGCGGCGACCCTGACGCACTGCTCGACAGCGTGCAGTTCGTCCGCTCGCTCGCCGACATCGACCCGACCGACGGCACCGCAATCACGGCCGCGATTCAGGCCGCGGTGACCGCGAATCCGAAGCTCGCCGCCGCGCCGGCCGGGCCCGCCCGTGGCGGTGTCGACTTCACCGGCCAGCAGGGCGGCGCCGTCACCCCCGCGCAGTTCGCCGCCATGTCCTACGGCCAGCGCGCCGAGCTGTTTCAGAACGACCCCGCCACCTACCGGCAGCTCGCCGGTTCCTGACCCCGGCACCGCGCCGGGCACACCAACACGCCGCCCGGCCGTCGAGCCGGAGGAGGAGTAAGCACCATGCCCCAGACCACCGCCGCCGCCATGATCGTCCCCGAGGTGTGGGGCGACATGGCGCAGGCCCAGTTCACCGGCAAGGTCCGCGTTGCCGGATCGGCCGCCGTGATCGAGGACAACACCCTTCAGGGAGCCCCGGGCGACACCATCCACTTCCCGAAGTGGGGCGCGCTCGGCGAGCTGGACACCCTGACCGAGACCACCGCCATGGTCCCCACCGCCATGTCGACCAGCGACGCCACGGCCGAGATCAAGGAGGTCGGCAAGGCCGTCGAGATCACCGACAAGGCGCGGCTGACCTCGCTCGGCGACCCTGAGACCGAGGCCCGCCGCCAGTTCGGCATCCTCGCCGCGCGCAAGGTCGACGCCGACCTGATCGCCCAGGCGCAGGCGAACGAGACCTCGCAGGGCGGAGGTACCCCGCTGTCGTTCACCACGGCCACGGGAAAGACCAATTTCACGTGGGCCGACGCCGTGGTCCCCGCGATCGGCGCGTTCGGCGACGAGTGGGAGCCCGACGACTTTTCCGGTCTCTACCTCAACAGCGCGCAGCTCGGCGAGGCCATGCTCGACCCGCAGTTCATCGACGCGTCCAAGCTCGGCAACGGCCCCTCCGCCGCCGTCACCGGCAGCATCGGCCGCATGGGCGGCGTGCCCGTGTACGTCACGAACCGCATCACGGCGGGCAAGTTCCTGCTGATGAAGACGGGCGTTCTCGGCCTGCTCTACAAGCGGCGCCCGCTGGTCGAGTCGGACCGCGACATCCTCGCGCGCTCCAACGTGATCACCACGACCATGCACTACGCCGTGAAGCGCCTGAACGACAAGGGCGTCTGCGTCGGCACCCTCGCCACCACCTGATCAGGAAGGAGGGCGCCGCCGTGATGCTGCGCCGCTACCACCCGGACCCCGATCCGGACGGCGAATCTACCGAGGATGCCGAGCCCACCGACAACGCCCCGCAGCCCAAGGCCGCGGGGCGTTCGTCGTCCAAGGCCAAGCCGAAGGAGTAGCCCGGTGCCCGGTATGTACGCCAACCCCGAGCAGTACAACGAACGGCCCGGGGCGCGGCCCGTACCGCCGGGCGAAGACCTGGCCGCACTCCTGGCCCGCGCCAGCGAGGACGTAGACGACGCCCTCCTGACCGCCGTCTACGACGTGGACGCCGACGGGATGCCGACTGATCCGAAGGTGGCCGCTGCCCTGGCCGCCGCCACGTGCGCACAGGTCGAGTACGTGACTGCGCAGGGCGGCGACGACACCGGAGCGGCTGGCCAATGGGACTCGGTCCACATCGGGCCTGTCGCCATGTCCGGACGCAAGGGCGGGCCCGTTGGGTCTGCCGTCGACATCGGGCCGCGGGCCCTGCGCACGCTCACGCGTGCGGGACTGCTGCCGGGGGTGATCTGGTGAGGGTGCCCACGTGGCTTCTGCCGCACCGCATCACCATCGAGCGGTACCGCGGTGAAGGGCCTGTCGGGTCGGTCTACTGGCCGCCGGGCGACCCGGTGCGCGCACTCGTTTCCGAGAAGGTGCGGACCGTACGGGACCGGACCGGCCGCGAGGTGACGAGCACCGCGCAGATCATCGCTGATCCGGATCTCGACTGCCCCGCGCAGTCGCTCATCACGCTGCCGTCTGGCCGCAAGACGACCGCGCTGCACGTCGCCGCCCACACCGCGCCGGGCCTCCCGTTGCCACAGTCCACGGAGGTCTTCGCCGAATGACCCGAGCACGCTTGCAGTGGAACGGCGATGCCGTGCTCCGAGGCACCCGGGCGGGCGCGGTTCGCGGCCTCCGGCTCGGCACAGAGCACGTGTTGCAGGTGTCCCGTGAGCGAGTGCCCATCGAGGAAGGCACGCTCGAACGCAGCGGCACCGCGACCGTGGACGAGGACGAACTCCGTGCCGCCGTTGCGTACGACACGCCGTACGCGGTCCGGCAGCACGAGGAGATGGACTACCGGCACGACGCCGGCCGTACCTCCAAGTTCCTTGAGCTGCCGATGGCAGAGGAGGCCGACACGGTGGGCGAGATCATCGCCGCCGAGATGCGCCGGGCCCTGCGGTGAGCTACACCACCGACGTAGTCGAGGGCCTGGCCGAGCTGCTCGACGAGCAGGGGCTCGGCACCTACGGGCCGCCGGACGAGCCGTACCCCGCATCGGGGACGGCGATCGTACTGGGCGTCATGCCCGCACAGCCGGACCGGGTGCTGTGCCTCACCCCCTACCCGATTCAGGACACCTCAGGGCCGGAGGCGATCACCGCCGTACAGGTCCGCATGCGCGCCGGCCGAGACCCGCGCGCCGCCTACGACCTCGCCGACGAGGTGTTCGACGTGCTCGACGGACGCGAGCACTACCGGGTGCGCGCGGTCCCGGTGTCGCTTTCCTGGCGCCGGTCCGAGGCATCCCTCGGCTTGGACGCGAACGGGCGGATGGAACTCACCGCCAACTACTACTTCCGCACGCTGCGCCGTACTGCGCACTCGCACGAATAGGACTGCTCATGAGTACACCCGTAGAGCCCGAGGAGATCGCCCTCGCCCGACAGTGGCGACTGGAGGTCAACATGGGCACGGCGGCCGTGCCGGACTGGAAGGTCTGCCCCGGCATCACCAGCTTTCAGCCCGCGTCTGAGCCCAATATCGAGGACAGCGGCGACTACGACGGCGACGGCTGGGGCGGCAAGACAAAGACCGGGCAGGACTGGGAGCTTTCCGTCACCATCAACCGGCGTATCTCGCCCACCGCGAGGATCTTCAACCCGGTGCACGAGGCCATCCGCCTTGCGCACTTCGCCTACGGCAACCCCAACAAGATTCATCTGCGCTACATGGACCGTACCGGTCTGCCCGAGGCGTACGAAGGCCGCGCGATCCCGACGTGGGCTCCGGCCGGCGGCGAGCGTACGGCGCTGGGCCAGGTCGAGATCACCTTCGCCGGTGACGGCCCGCTCCTGCCGATCGATAACCCGCTTGCCGAGGAGGGCTGATGGCTGGGTTCGCCGCACTCGGCGACTTCCTTGACGACGCACTCGAACTGCCCGTGAAGGGCGAGGACGGCGAGACGCGCACGTACAGGATCACCGGTCCCTCCGCCCGGAACGGGGTCAAGATCGAGCGCATCACCACCCTGGCGGCACGCCTAGCCGCCGGAGGCGAGGCGCCGACGGTCCCTGTCCTTGACGACGATGAGGAGCTGGATCTCTACCGGATGTGTCTCGGCGCGACGTACGAGCAGCTGCTCGACGAAGTGTCCTGGAGCGCGTTCCGGCACGTGGCGCTCACGGCCATGATGTGGATCACCGCCGACCGTGAGACCGCAGAGGCGTACTGGGCCACGGGGACCGCCCCGGGAAAAGCGCCGAATCGGGCGGAGAGGCGGTCGGCTACGCGCGCCTCCTCGGCAAAGGATGCGGCGAGTACGACGAAGCCACGGGCCTCTACGAGTGGTACGAGGGCGGGCTCGGCTCCCCGCAAGGCCAAGGGCAAGGCCAAGGCGTCTCGCTGACGTGGGATGCCCTGCTCGACCGGTGGGAACTGATCGAGGCCGACCTCCACCAGGTCTACGGCATCGACGTTGCATCGGGCGTTCTCGACGAGCGCTCATGGCGCTGGCTCCGGCTCCGCATCACTGGCCTGCTTTCCGCTGAGTCCCGGATTCGCCGCACCTTCGCACCGCCCGAGGCTGGGCAGAAACGGGGGCGGTAAGTGGCGCTCACCGTTGGCGAGTTGACGGGCTTCATCACGATCGACGGCACGCAGGTGGCGCCCGCTTTGCGACGCACGGAGGGGGACCTCAGGGCGTCCGGGACCCGCATGACCCGCGATTCCGAGGCCGCCGGTCAGGCTGCCGGCCAGGCGCTCGGCGAAGGCATGGTACGGGCTGCGGACGGGTCCATCAGGGACGCGCGCGGTCGGTTCGTCGCGGCCGGCCGCCGCGTCGGCCAGGCGGCGGGGGATGTGCTCGGCGACGGGCTGCGGCGCGGTACCGACGATGGCGCCGACGGCGCGGTAACCGCCGCCGAGAGCGGGTTCTCCCGCATCAAGATGGCGGCTGCTGCGGCCGGTGTCGCCGCAGGCGCGGTGCTGATGCAGGGCATCGCCTCGCACCTGGAACAGACGCAGATCACGGGGCGGCTCGGCGCGCAGCTTGGGGCGACCCCTGCTGTAGCCGAGAAGTACGGCAAGATCGCCGGGCGCATGTACGCGGATGCGGTGACGGCTGATTTCCAGTCTGCTGCTGATGCGATATCCGTGACGATGCGTGCCGGTCTTTTGCCGACCGGCGCGACGGACGCGCAGATTCAGGCGATCAGCACGAAGGTCAGCGACCTCGCGTCCACTTTCGAACTGGACCTCGGGCAGTCTGCAAATGCCGTTGGCCAGATCATGAAAACGGGCCTGGCGCCGAATGCGAAAACTGCTCTTGACGTTATCGCCAAGGGCATGACGCAAATGGGCCCGCGCGCGGACGACATCATGGATACGTTCAACGAGTATTCCGTGATTTTTCAGCGGCTGGGCTTTGATGCCCAAACGGCCACCGGCCTTATGTCGCAGGGCTTGAAGGCCGGTGCGCGAGACACTGACGTAATCGCGGACGCCTTCAAGGAATTCACGATTGAAGGCGTGGCCGGTTCGGAAAAGATGGTGAGTGGCTTCAAGGCCATTGGTCTGAATTCCGGTGACATGATCAACATGATTTCGGCCGGTGGTCCGCAAGCCACAAAGGCTCTGCAAATGACGCTCGACAAGCTTCGTTCGATGGACGATGAAGTCCAGCGCGACGCAGCATCAGCCGAGCTGTTCGGCACCAAGAGCGAGGATCTACAAAAGGCTCTGCTGGCACTCGACCCGTCAAAGGCCATTGGCGCGCTCGGCACCTTCAAGGACGCGTCCGACAAGATGGGCGATTCTCTGCGCGACAATGCGAGCGTACGGCTTGAGCAATTCAAGCGCGGAATGCAGCAGGGCGTAGTGAACATCATCGGCGGTCGGGTGGTTCCGGCGCTGGTGACGCTCGGCCAGTGGATGCAGCGCAATAGCGGGACGCTCAAGGTCGTGGCCGCCGTGGTCACGGGCGTACTTGTCCCTGCCTTGATCCTCATGGGTATCACGGCAACCGTCCGTGCTGGCCAGGTTGTAGCCGGTTGGGTTATGTCCGGTGTCGCCTCGCTTCGGTCGGCCGGTACGCAGATCGCTTCCGCCGGCCGCGTGGTGGGGGCGTGGCTCCTCATGGGAGGCCGCGCGCTTCTGTCCGCCGGTCAGGTCGTGGTTGGGTGGCTGATGACCGGTGCGTCTGCTGCCGGATCGGCAGCGGCGCAGGTGGCCGCCGGTGCCCGCGTAGTGGGGGCCTGGCTCCTCATGGGAGTGCAGTCGCTCATCCAGGGTGCCCGGATGGCCGCAGCGTGGGTCATCGCCATGGGCCCGATCGGCTGGGTAATTGCTGCAATCGTCGGTCTCGGAATTCTGATTTGGAAAAACTGGGACAAGATCAAAAAGTGGACCGGCCAGGCTTGGGAATGGGTTTGGGGGAAGCTCAAGTCGGTTGGTACGGCGATCCTGCAGTTCTTTATCAGGTGGTCGCTTGTCGGGATCTTCCTCCGCCACTGGGACAGCATCAAAACTGGCGTGGCCACCAAGGGCGCACAGCTGGTGTCTTGGATGCGTGGATTCCCAGGCCGGATGGTGACCGCTCTCGGAGCCTTGGGTAGCCTGCTGCTCGATAAGGGCCGCAACGTCGTCCAAGGTCTTTGGACCGGCATTCAGGGCATGACCGGGTGGATTAAATCCAAGCTGATCAGCTGGGCAAAGAGCGCCATTCCAGGCCCGATCGCTAAGGCGCTGGGGATTCACTCTCCGTCTCGCGTCACGAGGGAGCAAGGGCGCTGGATTGCTCGCGGCCTTATCGATGGGCTGCTCGGCTCCACCAAACAGATAAGGGCTGCTGCGGCGAGGGCTGCGGACATGGTGGCCGATGGTCTGAAGCCGGGCAAGAAGCGGTCGAAGGCACTCGGCAAAATCAGTGCGGGTAGTAAGAAGCTTGTGGCACTGGCGAACCGGGAAGTTCGGGTAGCCAACCAGCTGAAGGCCGCGCAAAAGCGGCTCGCGAATCAGATTGCGGCGCGCGATAAACTAGCGGCCGATGTCCGTAAGAGCGTCCTGGATTCCGGGAATATTACGGCAATGGACGGGCCCGCTACGGCGGACACGATCATCCATACCTTGGCGACCCGGGTAGCACAGGCGCAGCAATTCGCTAAGCAGCTCGCGACCCTGCGAAAGAAGGGCGTCCGCAGTGATCTGATCGCACAGATTGCGTCTGCCGGTGTGGAGCAGGGTGCGGCCTCGGCTGCAGTTCTTGCTAACTCGTCAGCCTCGCAAATCAAGCAGATCAATTCCCAGCAGGCAGCGCTCGTAAAGGCTGCTGGATCGGCCGGTAGCACAGCCGGTAACGCCATGTATGGTGCGGGAATCCAGGCCGCGCAGGGCCTGGTGAGGGGACTTCAGAAGGAACAGAAGTCCATCGAGCGTCAGATGCTCTTGATCGCCAGAGGAATGCAAAAGGCGATTCGGCAGGCGCTCGGGATCAAATCCCCGTCGCGGGTGATGGCGGCGATCGGCCGGTTCATCCCGCAGGGGCTCGTACGCGGCATCGACGGTGGGCGGGCGGCCGTCGACCGGTCCCTGTCCGCTCTGGTCGACCCGTCGGCCGTGCCGATCCCGACCGGATCCGCCGCCAGCTCGTACGGCGCGGTAGGCGGCACGTCCGCCCCCGGCCGCACGGTGATCGAGATCAGGTCGTCCGGCTCGCGCCGTGACGACTACCTGGTGGAAGAACTGCGGCACGCGATCCGTGTGCGCGGCGGGGACGTTCAGCTCGTACTAGCGGGCAAGAAGTAGGAGGGAGGGCGCGCCGTGGCGTTCCCGGAAACGGCGCTCGGCCTGCGGGCCGAGCTCCAGCTCGGCGGCTCCTGGGTGAACATCACGAAGGACGTGTTCACCCGGGAGCCGATCCGGATCGTGCACGGCACCGCAAACGAGGGGGCGCAGCCCGACCCCGCGTCGTGCTCGCTGCTGCTCAACAACGCGGCCGGCCGGTACTCTCCGCGCAACGCGATGGGGCCCCACTACGGGCTCCTGAACCGAAACGTTCCGCTGCGCATCACGGTGCCTGCGGCGGAGTCGTGGCTCCGGCTCGACGGCGGGTACGCCGCTACGCCGCACTCGGCGGCGCTCGCCACGCCGGGGGACCTGGACGTGCGGGTTGAGGTCTCTCCGGACGACTGGGTTGTGTACGGGCGGGTCCGGCCGCTGATCGCCCGGTGGGATGCCGCGGCCGTCCTGCTCGGGTACCGCCTGGCGGTGCTGACCGACGGCACGGTCGAGCTGGCGTGGTCGTCCACCGGGGCGGCTGGAGGTGTGCGCAACGCGATCAGCACGGTTGCGGTGGGCGGGCCGGCCGATGGTCGGCTGTGCCTGCGCGCGACGCTGGACGTGAACAACGGTTCATCCGGGTGTACGACCACGTTCTACACGGCGCCGACCATGGCGGGCCCGTGGACGGCGCTCGGCGACCCGGTGGTGGGCGCGGGCACGACGACCGTGGCCACGCCCTCCACGCCCCTGGTCATCGGCACGCTGCCCGGCCTCGGCCTGCCAGGGATCCCGCTCGCCGGCCGCGTCCACCGGGCCGAGGTCCGATCAGGCATCGACGGGGCCCTCCTCACCGCGCCCGATTTCACGGGCCTGGCGGACGGCGCCACGGGCGTAACGGACAGCGCGGGCCGGGTGTGGTCGCTGACCGGCGCGGCCGAGATCAGCCGGCGCGAACCGCTGTTCACGGGCGAGGTACCGGACTGGCCGCCGCACTGGACCGGAGCCGGACACGATGCGTGGGTGCCTGTGCGGGCTGCTGGCATTCTGCGGCGGCTCGGCCAAGGTCGCCGCCCGCTGGAGTCCACCCTCCGGCGGCGCGTCCCGTCCGGGCCGGGCCTGCTCGCGTACTGGCCGATGGAGGACGCCGACGGAGCCACACAGCTCTACTCGCCGACCCCGGGTGTCCGCCCGCTGCGGGCCTCCGGCATGTCCCTTGCGGCGGATGACAGCCTGCCGGGCTCGGCGCCGCTGCCAACGCTCAACGCCGTGGCGTCGATGACCGCGACGGTTCCTCACTCGCCCACTCCGGGTTGGCACGTCGAGATGGTCTACCACCTGCCGACCATGCCGGCCGTACTGACCGAAATCCTGCGGGTGAACATCGCCGGGTCGGTGATGGCCACCGCGCACGTGTTCGCGTCGAATACGGGAATCCGGGTGGAGGCCCGCAACTCCGACGGTGGCACCATCCAGTTTTTCAACTTCGCTACCCCGGCTGCGATCGCGGATTTCGCCGGGGTCTGGAACCGGCTCTCGCTTTTCGTGGCGCCTGTGGGAGCCACGCAGACGCGCCTGATCGCCGCGTGGCGCGACATCGCTGCCGGTGACTGGTGGCGCTCGAACACCACGTTCACCGGGACCATGGGCACAGCCACCGCGGTCGTGGGCAACTGGGGAGCGGCCACCCAAGGAATGACCCTCGGCCATCTCGGCGCTTTCAACGTGCCGGGTGTGCAGAACGGTGACGGGGCGCTGGCCGGCGTCACCGTCTACAACGGCGCCGACAGCGGTTTCAACCGGGAGTCGGCTCTCGACCGCGTACGCCGCTTGGCCGCCGAGGAGCCGGTTCTCCGCCTGTCCGGCCGGGACGGCGACAACCGGTCCGCCGCCGAGGCGATGGGACCGCAGGGCCGGGCCGAGCTGACGACACTGCTCGGCGAGATCGTCGACACCGACAGCGGCATCCTCGCAGAGACCATGGACCGGCTCGGGCTGGTCTACCGGGACCGCGCGACGCTCTACAACCAGACGCCCCGCCTGGTCCTGGACTACGCGGCCGGGCAGGTCGCCCCGCCGCTGGAGCCTGCCGAGGACGACGCCGACCGGCCCAACGACGTAACCGTGACGCGCGCCGGCGGCGGCTCCGGCCGCGTGGTGATCGAGGACGGCCCCAACGGCGCCAGACCGCCCGAGGACGGGGGTGTGGGCGTCTACGAAGAGGCGGTGACGCTCTCGCTCGGTACGGATGAGCAGACGGAGCCGATCGCCGCATGGCGGGCTCACCTCGGCACCTGGGATGAGGCCCGATACCCCACGGTCCATGTCGAGCTGCACCGACGGCCGGAGCTGCTTCCGGCCGCGCTCCGGCTGCGCATCGGGGATCTCGTACGGATCACCAACCCCCCGCTTTACACGGGGCCGGGTCCGCTGGACCTGATCGTTCGGCAGATCCAGCACGAACCCCGCCCTCGGGCGTGGGCGATGACGCTGAGCTGCACTCCGGCCGGCCCCTACCGGGTCGGGGTCCGAAATGAGGGCCGCAGAGACACCGCCGGTACGCACCTAAGCGCCCCTATGACCGCAGCAGCCACCACCGCGTCCATTCTCACCACGCTGGGCCCGAGGTGGGCAGACACTGCCACGTACCCGACTACCTACCCCCTGGACATCGAGGTGGGGGGCGAGGTGATGCGGGTGACCACCTGCACCGGCATTACCGCGGCCCAGGCATTCAGCGTGACGCGCGGTGTCAACGGCATCACGAAACCGCATAGCACTGGCGCCAGGGTCCGCCTGGCTCGACCGGCCGTACGCGCCCTATGAGCGAGAGAGGACACCATGCCTGACCTGCTAGCCGGCACGACGATGCTGGCCCTTGATACCCCTCCTGCGGTGAGCGCGGTGGCGAGCGCCAGTTACGACACCACCAGCACCGCGTATACGACCGCTACGAGTGGCGGCGCGTACGCAGAGGTGGCCGTGGTTTTCGTCGCGCCGACCAGTGGTCGGGTCCGGTGCGACCTCGCCGCCCGCCTCACCAACAACGGTACCGGCGGCACGCTCGTCACAGCCGAGGTCCGTACCGGTAGCACCGTAGGCGCCGGCACGGTGGTGGACGCCGCCACGGACGCCAGCGGAACCAGCAACTACGGCAACACCCTCAGCCGGACCGGAATCTGTCGGTTTCTGTCCGGACTTGCCCCCGGCAGCACGTACAACGCGCGACTTGTTCACAGGGTCACCGCCGGCACCGGGTCGATTGCGATGAGGGAGCTGAGCGTTCAACCGCTCCCGTAGCCACCACACTCCGCCCGACCCCGCCCCGCGCCTATCCGGCCGGGGCCTTTTTCATGTCTGGAGACACCGCTCATGGCCGCACCGCTTACTGCCGAGAAACTGCTCGGCGCCATCCAGGGCGCGGGTGCCCGCGTCGTCGAGGTCGACGGGTGGCGCACCCGGAACCGCAACCACAAGGGGGCCTGGGGGCCCGCTCACGGCGTGATGATCCACCACACCGTGAGCACCGGTACGGACGCGTCCGTACGGCTGTGCCGCGACGGGCACGCCACCCTGCCGGGCCCGCTCTGTCATGGCGTGATTGACAAGGCGGGCACTGTCCACCTGATCGCGAACGGCCGGGCCAATCACGCCGGGCTCGGCGATGGCGACGTGCTGCGCGCCGTGATCGCGGAGGCCGCGCAGCTCCCCCCGGACAACGAGTCCAACACCGACGGCAACCGGTACTTCTACGGGTTCGAGTGCGTCAACTTGGGCGACAACCGCGACCCGTGGCCGGCCGTACAGGTCGAGGCGATCGCCCGCGCCGCGGCCGGTATCTGCCGCGCGCACGGTTGGTCGGAGCGGTCGGTGATCGGGCACAGCGAATGGCAGCCGGGCAAGATCGACCCGCGCGGCCCGATCGG
Organism: Streptomyces sp. NPDC006174; assembly: GCF_040614075.1. Taxonomy (NCBI): domain Bacteria; kingdom Bacillati; phylum Actinomycetota; class Actinomycetes; order Kitasatosporales; family Streptomycetaceae; genus Streptomyces; species Streptomyces sp. NPDC006174. Next base: position 248,266 of record NZ_JBEXTJ010000007.1, read on the forward strand.
TTCTGCGGGTGGCTCCGCGCTGACCATGGGGCGCATCCGGGCGCGCGTCGCCGAGCTGCTGAAGCTGGACGAGCCGACCGCGCCGAGCGTTCCTCCGAAGCCGAAGCCGTACGTGCCGCCCGTGTTTCCCACCGGTCTCACCCCGGGCCGGAAGTCCCCGTCGGCCCGCCGCCTTCAGCGCGCGCTCAAGGCCGGCGGATTCATGTCCCAGGGCATCCCCGAGGCGGACAACTACGGGCCTGCCACACAGGCCGCCGTCGCCCGCTTCCACCAGGCGCACCCCGCGTACCGCGCCACCGGGAGGCACTACGACCCCGCTATCGGCCCGCGCGGGTGGGCCGCCCTCCACACCATCGCCTACGGCCGGAAGAAGTGATCAGCATGAAGACGAGCACCAGGCGCACGATCCGTACCGCGCTCCAGGCCGCCGTAGGGGTCGCGGTCGCGCTCCCCGCGATCGTCGCCGCGTCCGGCATCCCCGAGTCCCTGCCGTGGGTAGCCGGCGCCCTCGCCGTCGCGGCTGGCCTCGCCCGCGTCATGGCCCTCCCGCAGGTCGAGCAGCTGCTCGACAGGGTCGGGCTCGGCCTCTCCGAGGACGGGCGCCCGTGACCATCCCCACCCCGTCCGACCCGGCTGCGGTCGCCGTCGAGCTGGAGAAGCTGCGCGGCACGATGGAGACCGGGTTCGCCACGGTCAATGGGTCGTTGGCCTTGGTGGCGCAGCGCACCGACCAGACCGACCGCATCCTCAGCGACCACGAGCAGCGGCTCGACGCACTCGAACGAACCCGCTGGCCGCTTCCGAGCATCGCCGCCTTGGTGGCCGTCATCGGCCTCACCCTGACCCTGTGGCAGCTCGCCCAGAAGTGAACGCGCCCCCTCCCGCACAGTGCGGGAGGGGGCGGATTCGTCGTTCCCGAGGGGCTACAGAGCGCCGAAGGCGACCGCGCCGACCATGGCCGCGAGGGCGTCACGGCTGAAGACGAGCGCGGGCCCGGCCGGGTGCTTGCTGTCGCGGATGGCGACCGCGCCGCCGTCGAGGAGGCCGCACTCGACGCAGTCGGACTGTGCAGCCGAGCGCGACGACTTCCACCACTTCACGGGCAGGGCAGAAGCGTCAGGGGCGGTGCGAGTGGTCATATCTGGTCCCTAATCTCAGTGATCATTTCGGCGGAAGCCTCGGGGGAGAGTGCTTGCGTCCGAAGGGTGCCGATGGCGTCCTGGTAGGCGACGACGTTCTCTCGCCCCTCGACATACAGCGCCTGTGTCAGCGACTCGATGTGCACCACGTCCAGGCTCGCGTGCGCTCCGTATCCCAGGATGGAGTAAGCACCGGTCTGCCCGACGTGCGGCGGCTCACTCAGCGGAAGCACCTGAATCGTGACGTTCGGCCACGTTGACGCTGCCAAAAGCTTGCCGAGCTGATCGGACATGAGCCGTGGGTCCTCCGTGCGGGTACGGAGAGCAGCCTCACCGATGATCGCCCACAGGTTCAACGGATCATGCTGCGTGAGCACGGATTGCCGCGCGAGACGCACTTCGACGAGGGCCGTGACCCGCTCCGCGACCGCGTCGCCCATGGCGGTAGCAGAGATTATCCGGCGGGCGTAGTCGGCGGTCTGGAGCAGGCCCGGAATCATGACCGGTTGCCACGTGCTGATCTGTTCGGCCTCGGACTCCAGGCTGATGAGATCCTCGTAGGCCGGGGTGAGGACGGAGCGGTACGACTGCCACCAACCGCGGCGCGCACCCTCGCGAGTAAGTCGAAGCAGGCCCGCCCGGGTCTCTTCGTCATCGACCCCGCAGGCGTCAAGGATGAGCTTCACGTCTGCGGCTGACGCCGCGGTGACTGCGGTCTCTATGCGCGAAATCTTGGCACCGTTGAGCTTGCCGCCGCTACGGCTCGCCACGTCCTCTTGCTTGAGCCCCATGGACTCGCGGAGGGCCCGCAGCGTACGGCCGAGTTGCCGCCGTCTCACCGTCGGTGCGCTCACGAATCCCTGCCCTCTCGCCGTTTGGTCAGGATCAGTCTGCCGCGATCCGCGCCGCCCTGTCACCTTTCACCACCCCTTCCTACAGCCGTTCTACACGGCATATGCAAATTCTGATTTCATCGGTGAGAGACTTGCAATCGTCACTGTATGGGACGCACGATGATTCCAGATTTCCGTCCGCGCCGACACGGCCGCGAGAGTCCGGATCGGCTTAACGTGAGGGGTCCGCATGATGACCATGCGTCCGCACGCCTTACCGCCCGCACAGCCCTGTGACCCGCCCGCCGTGCCACCGCAGCTGATCTGCGATGCCATGCCCGAGTCGGTACGACCGGTGCGGCTCTATGTCCGCGAAGCTGCCGCCTACCAAGAGCCGGGCGTCACGGCCGACGCGCTCGACATGCTGGAGCTGCTGGCGTCCGAGCTGGCGACCAACGCCGTGCGCTACGGGTCCGAGCCGGGAGACTCCATTCGGGTGGTCGTCGACGCCGAGCCGGGGCGGTGCCGGATCGAGGTGCACGACACCCGCCGGAAGCGTCCGCGGCCTCGGCCGGCCTCGGACGAGCGCGGCCGAGGCCGCGGACTCCACCTGGTCGAGCTGCTCGCCGAGTCCTGGGGTACGGCCGAGCGGGCGTTCGGCAAAATCGTGTGGGCGGTGGTGACGTGGTGACTCAGCCGGCCACTCAGTGGCGCCTCGTCACGGATGACATGGTGTTGTACCGGGCGGTGATAGACCACACGGCGCAGTGCGAGACATGCCGCGCGCGGCCCGGAAGTTGCCCGTACGGAAAGCGTCTCTCCCAGATGGCACGGAAGGCGCGAGAGATCGCCCAGGAGCACCGCAGGGAACGCGAGATCGTCGTCAGGGTTGGGGCTGACACTGGCATGCCCACGGGCCCGCATTGCCGCGCTGCCGCCCTTGCCAACCGGCCGAGGGTACACATGGAGTGCGCCCGCCCCAAGGGCCGGTGCGCCTGCTCCTGCCACCACGAGGAGGGCGGGCCTCCGCAGTAGCCCGCCGCAACAGTGCGCCCCCGGAGCGGGTACGGCTCCGGGGGCGCACTACGTTCTGTACCGTACGCGGGTGGCGCTGCGGCGGCCTCGCTCTACCGCGGCCTCCGTACCGCATGTTTTAAACACGGTGACTGATGTAACAGTCAGCATCCAGAAACAGTACCTACCCCACCCACTCATAGATATACGATAATCAGCATGAACATCCGCTCGTCCCGCTTCGACCACCCCGACGCCGTCAAACTCAACGACCAGGTCCAGCTCGAATACGCCGAGCGCTACGGCGACGAGGGCGATGTCACACACCTCGATCCGGCCATGTTCGTGCCGCCGCACGGTCTGTATCTGCTCGCCTACGACGAGCTGGAGCGCCCGGTGGCGACCGGCGGATGGCGGACGCAGGACCGTAACGAGGAGGGCTACGGCGACGGCGACGCCGAGATCAAGCGGATGTTCGTGATCCCCGAGGGCCGTGGCCGGGGCCTGGCCCGCCGGATGCTCGCCGCGCTGGAGGAGGACGCCCGGGCCGCAGGCCGCGTCCGGATGGTCCTGGAGACCGGTGACCAGCAGCCGGAGGCGGTCGCGCTGTACACCTCGTGCGGTTACACGGTCTGCACGGAGAAGTTCGGCCACTACCGGACGTACGACAGCAGCATCTGCATGACCAAGCCGCTCCGGCTGCCGTAGCCGCCTACCTCGGCGTGGCCAGCACCTGCGTCCAGTAGGGCCCGCGCGGCGAGTCCGCGATGCCGACGCCCACGTGCGTGAAGTCGCAGTTCAGGATGTCGTCGTCCCGGCCGGAACTGCGGCGCCACTCGTCGACGACGGCAGCCGGGTCCTCGTTCCCGGTGGCGATGGTCTCGCCGACGGCGGACCAGAGGTAACCGGACCCGGTCACCCGGTCGCCCATGCCCCGGCCCGCCGAGTCGGTGTGGCCGAAATAGGCGTATGCCGCCATGTCCTCGGAGTGGTGCTGAGCGACCTCGGTGAGCCGGGGATCGGTGGCCAGCTGCGGGCAGTCGTTGCGGGCGCGCAGGGTGTTGACCTCGGCGACCAGGCGCGTCTCGGGACGCGGCCGCGCCCGGGGCGCAGGGCGCGGTGACGGCGGGACGACCGTGGACGGCGAGGCGCTCGGCGCGGCGGTGCTCGGCGTGGGTGACGGCGTGGCGGTGGGCGTCGGAGACGGCGAGGCCGCTGTGGTGACCGGCGGCGGCGAGGGCGCCGGGAGCTGCGTCGTACCGCCTTCGGCGCGTGGCGCGGGCGGAGCGGGCGCGGAGGGCCACAGGAGTACGGCGATGGCGGTCACGGCGGCCGCCGCGACGGTGAGCCCCGCCGCCTTTCCGGCCGAGAACGCGGCCGGAGCCACGGCCGGGGCGACAGCGGCGGCGGCGTGCTGGCCGCCTTCGTACAGCGGCACCACCAGAGCGAGCCCGGAGAGCAGACCCTCCGGCGGTACGAGCCCCGAGCTGGTCGCCGAGCAGGAGGCGCAGCCGCGTATGTGGCGGGCTGTCCGCTTGCGCCACAGTGGCGTCGGCGCGCCGTCCCAGTCGGCCACCAGGTCGTCCAGGGCCGGGCAGCGGGGCTCGGCGGCCAGGGCCCGGACGACCGCGCGCCCGATGTCGAGCTGGTTCTTGACCCGCTGGACGCGTACGGCGGCGTGCTGCGGCGGCAGTCCGAGAGCCTCCGCCAGCTCGGCGCGGGTGAGGTCGCCGGTGGTTTCCAGCCACCAGAGCGAGAGCACATCGCGCTCCGCGTCGTCGAGCCAGCGGGTCGCCTCGGCGGTCTCGCGGCGCTGGCCGGAGAGTTCCAGGCGCAGGATGGTCAGGTCGACGAAGTCGGCGGCCGGGTCGGCGGGCTCCTCGGTCTCCTCCAGCGCGGCGGGACGGTGACCGAGGACGGCCCAGCGGGTGCGGACCTGGTTCATGGCGATGGCCACCAGCCAGGACCGGAACCGGGTCGGATCGCGCAGCGAGGACAGGCCGGAGAGCGCCCGCAGCATGGTCTCCTGCACGACGTCGTCCACATCCGGGTGGCCGTTGAGGGCGCGGCCCACGACGTTGTAGACCAGCGGCAGATACAGAGCGGCGAGCCGCTCCCCGGCCACCTGGTCCCCGTCCCTGGCCGCGACGACCAGGGCGGTGGCGTCCACGCCGTTCACGCTGTTCACCACGTGCTCACTTCCTCGGGCCGTGCGGAGGCCGCCGGTCAGCGCATCCCCGGAGTGTGGGACAGCTCACTCCCGGGGGTTTTGTTATCCGGTCCCTCTCCGGTGGTCAACCAGTATGCGGGGGCCGTGCGGATGCCCTGCGGCGGGAGTGCCGGGATGGGGGAGGGACATGTCGAGCAGGATGGAAGCCGGCGTCGGTCTGCCGGACGCGGAGGGCGCGCGGAGCGCCTCGGGTGCCACGAGCGCGCGCGATCTGCGGAAGACGCTGAAGGCCGGGGCAGCCGGAACGCCGCCTCACGGCGGGCCTGCCGGCAAAGGGTCCACCCACGGCCGGTCGTCGGCATCGTCGGCCGCCGAAACTCCTCCCCCGGCCTCCGACGCCTTCCCGGCGGCGCTGCGGGAGGCGCTGGGCCGCCGGGGCCTCTCGCTGGAGCGGGTCAGCGAACGGCTGCGGGCGCGCGGGATCGGCGTCAGCCAGGCCACGTTGAGCAGCTGGCAGCGCGGCCGGAGCCAGCCGGAGCGGGCCCGGTCGCTGCGGGCGGTGGAGGTGCTGGAGGAGATCCTGGAGCTGCCGGGCGGTGCGCTGCGCTCGCTGCTCGGGCCGCGCCGGCCGCGCGGCCGGGTCGCGCCGGCCCGGGGCGAGAGCGCGGCGCTCCAGGTGCTCGGCAAGGACTCGGTGGTGGAGAAGGCGCTCGGCGAGCGGTTCCGCCACTTCAACCAGGAGACCGGCTCGCTGCTGATCCACGATGTGGTGACGCTGGGCGAGCGCGGAACGCTGAGCAACCTCTCCACGACGAACGTGCTGCGGGCCAGCCGCGCCGGGGCCGACCGCGCGCTGTTCGTGCTCAGCTTCGACGACGAGCAGGCGGAGCCGCTCGACATCCGGGTCACCAGCGGACGCCTCGGCGAGGCGACGTACCTCAAGGGACTGAAATCGCTGGTGCTGGAAATCCACTTCGGCCGCGAACTCGCCAAACTCGATACGACAGTGGTGAGTTACGCGGTCGATGTGAGCCCGTCCCGGGAACCGGCCACGCACTACGAACGCTGGTCGCGGGCGAATCTGCACGAATATCTTCAGCAGGTCTTCTTTCATCCGGACGCGCTTCCCTCCGGCTGCCGGCGGTACTTCCGGGACCAGGTGGGCTCCCCGCCCCGCGCGCAGCGACGCATTTCGATGAACGATTCCCACAGCACCCATGTGCTCGCCTCGCGCTGCAAACCCGGTGTGCACGGGGTGGCCTGGGATTTCGACAAGGCGGAATGACGGATGGCGCATGGCGGAAATGATGGAAACGGGAGACCGCCCAGGGTCAGTGGACGGTCTCCCGCGTATGCGGCACCTTCACCCCGGTCCGGGGCTACTTGGTGTTGAGCGTCAGCCCGTAGTACTTGAGGGCGTCGTCGAGCGGCTGGAAGTACGACGAACCGGGCGAGTTCACCTGGCCGTTGCACCGCTGGCCGATCGGCCCGCCGGAGGTCATCCCCTGGGCCTGGTTGCCGGATACGTACGCGCCGCCGCTGTCGCCGCCCTGGGTGCAGACGGAGGAGCTGGCGAGGCCGGTCACGACGGTGTCGGGCCCGCCGGTCTCGTCGGTGTAGGTGACGCTGACGTTGTACGAACCGACCTTGCCGCAGGTCCAGCCGGTGGTCTGGCCGGCCTTGCAGAGCGCCGAACCCTGCGGGGCCCGCTGGCTGCCCCGGACGGCGACGGTGCCGGCCTTGCCGTACGTGGTGATGTCCAGGCCGATGGAGTGGCCGGCGTCCACGGAGGCGATGCCCATGTCCACGCTGCGGGTGCCGAGCGCGAACCGGGTGTGGGTGCCCTTGGCGAACCGGGTCCCGTTGTAGGCCAGTGCCGGCAGGTCCTCGATGCAGTGCCCGGCGGTCACGAGCACCTGCTTGCCGTTGCGGTCCTTGGCGCCGTAGCCGACGGAGCAGAGGTAGCCGTTGAACGTCATGCGGCTGCCCGGCGGCACGACCGCCTGCGTCTCCAGCTTCTCCTGGCCCTGGACGACCCGTACGGCGTCGCCGTTGCTCTTCGCGGCCTTGAGGAAGGTACGGGTGGCGGCGTCGGAAGCCCCGTTGACCTCGACGGTCACGGTGTCGGAGGCGAGGTCGACGGACCACGCCGAGACGCCGGCCGGGGCGCTCTTGAGGGCCTTGGCGTCGAGCTGCGCCTTTATTCGGTTCAGCTCGCTCTCGCCACGCTCCGGGACCCGTGCTGCGAGTCCCGCCGCCTTGACCTCCTTCGCCGCCTCGGCATCGGCGGCGTTCACGACGAGCGTCCCGTCCTTGGCGAAGAAGGCCCCGAGGGTGGAGACCTTCTCGGCCCGCAACTTCGCGAACCGGCCCTGCTGCCGCGCTTCCCGGTCCAGCCGCTCGACGGCCTCCTGCTCGCTCACGCCCAGGGTGGTGGCGAGAGCCTGGACCATCTCCGGCTGATACTTCAGCGGCGCGGATTCCGCCGCACCGGCGTAAGCCCCTGTGGCGACTCCGGCCGACAGGAGGGCGCCGATGGAGGCCGCCACGATGTATCTGCGCGCGTTCTTCTTTCCGTGCTTCACGCGATTCCTTCCGCTACACGGGCGAAGCGTCCAGACAATGGGGGGTGGCCACACCACGCTTGGGGACGCGCGATGTGTTCCATGGACACTGCCCGGCGGCGATGACATGTTCCTGTCGCCGCGCCTCGAACTCTCGCCTAAACGGAACTGCCGCGACAAGGACCGGAGATGGGGCTCTTATCTACAGAACTGGCCGAGAACTGTAGTGAAACGCGGCGGAAACACAGCGGACGTGATCGGCGGAAGCCGGCCGGCTACGCCTCCGGTCGCTTCCCGCACCGCATCCACGCCCTTGTCCGCCCGAGGCCGCACACGACGCCGGGCGGGCACCCGACCGGAACTCCGGCCGAGCACCCGCCCGGGCCCGTCACCCACAGCGGCGGGCGACGTGATGAATGATCAGGCCGGCCGACAGGAGGCGATAGGCCGGGAACGAAGAAATCCCGCCCGATCGAAGTGATCGGACGGGATTCCGTCAACCGTCTGCGAGCTGACTCGCCGGACGGCTTGTTGTTGTGGACCTGTGGGGATTTGAACCCCAGACCCCCTCGATGCGAACGAGGTGCGCTACCAGACTGCGCCACAGGCCCTTGCAACGAGTGAAACTCTAGCACCCTCACCCCGGTGCTTGGAAATCCGTTCCTCCGCTGGTCAGCGGTGCCGGGATTCCGAGGGTCTCACTCATTGGCGGCGCGCGGCCGGTCCTCGTCGTCGTACTGGTCGAAGAGCGGCGTCCGGCCCCGGTCGCGGCTGCGGCGGGTCTGGTTGGTGCGCTGGCGCGGCGCCGGGTCCACCGCGGGGGTCGCCGGGTGCGACGTGCCGGTCTGGGTGGGCTCGGCGGTGCTGGAGCGGGCCGCGCTCCACGTCTCCGGGTCGCCGACCTCGACGCCGCCGGTGGCCCGGGGGGCGACGGGAGCGGTGACGTAGGTCGGGAGCGGTACGGGGACGGGCTCCCAGCTGTCGCCCTGGACCCGGCCGCGTTCGCGCTGCTGGTCCACCCACTCCGCGTGGTCCGTCTGCTCGACGAGCGCACGGCGGCCGGCCTCCTGCGGGGAGACCGTGGGGGTGGGTTCGGGCTCCGGGTGGTGGGAGTCGGAGTCGTCGTCCTGGTCGGCCGGGGCGGAGGTGGCGGGCTGGTGCCTGCGGGGCCGGTTCTCGCGCAGCCGCTGTGCCGCGACCTCGGCGCGGCGGCGGTCCATGGTGAACGCGAACCGGCGCCGCTCCTGGGCGCGCAGATGCACGATGTACGTGCTCAGCAGGACGGCCGGAACGGCCGGTGCCCACAGGAAGCCGAGCCCGCCGACCGCGGCCACCACCGCGCCGAGGGTGAAGGCGAGGAAGAGGATGACGGTCGTCCGCCTGCGCCGCGCCAGAACCTGGGAGCGCTGGGCGCGCCGGGCCCGCTCGGCGTCGGCGTCGGCGGCTCCGGTGCGCGGACGGCGCTGGGCCGGAGGGCCGGGAGGCGCGGATTGCCCGAGGGGCGCGGGACGCTCGCCGGACCGGCGGTCGTGCGCCGGGCGGTCCGGTGGCTGGTGTGTCCGACGGTCGTGCGCCTGGCGGTCGGAGGCGTGGGAGCCCGGGGCGCGCTCGGGAGCGTGCGCCGGGTTGTGCACCCTGGCTTCCGTATGCGCCGGAGGCGCGGCAAAGGCCCGGACGTCGACGGAATCCATACGATCCGTCTCGGCGTCCGGGTCCACGTCGGGCCCCGCCTCCTCGGCGCTGCGCTCCCGCAGCTCCCTGGCATACCGGCGCTCCATCGCCGCCCGTCCGGACAGCAGCCGGATGGCGGTGCTGAAGCGTTCCGTCGGACGGGCTTCGTTGAGCTCGTCCTGCCTGCGGAGCCACATCGGCACCAAGTAGGCGGCCCAGGCCCCGACGATGACTGCGTAGATGAGGCCGCTGCTGCTCACGCTCACACCGTAGAGGGGTTTACGCGGAGGCATCCGCCAATTGGCCCGGTGTGTCGCACGATCCGGCTGATATCACGGACTTTTTTTGTGATTGATCGGATCAACAGTCACCGATAGTGCAACCCATTGCTGTCATCTGTCGATCAAATTCGAACACTTATTTTATTACGCGGACTGCTCCGGCCACGGTCCAGACTCGACCGGACCGTGCGGCGTCACCGGCCGCGTACGGCGCCAGCGCCGGAGCATGCCCTCCGGCACCTCCTCCACCGTGAGCGCGAAGATCAGGTGGTCGCGCCAGGCCCCGTCGATGTGCAGATAGCGCGGGCGCACGCCCTCGGAGCGGAACCCGAGCTTCTCCACCACCCGGCGGCTCGGCGCGTTCTCCGGACGGATACAGACCTCGATGCGGTGCAGCCCCACCGAGCGGAAGCAATGGTCCACGGCGAGCGCCACGGCCGTCGGCATCACTCCGCGCCCGGCGACACTCCGGTCGACCCAGTAGCCGATATGACCCGAGCACATCGAGCCCCAGGTGATGCCCGCGACCGTGAGCTGGCCGACGAGCCGGCCCTCGTACTCGATGGCGAACGGCAGCATCCGCCCGGCGTGCGCCTCGGCGCGCAGGTGGCGGACCATCTGCCGGTACGTGGGTCGCTGTGCGACCGGGCCGCCGGGCGCGGGCGGCGGGACGGTGGCCTCCCAGGGGCGCAGCCAGTCGCGGTTGCGCCGGTTGACCTCACGCCATACCCGCTGGTCGCGCATCTTTATCGGACGCAGGACGATCTCGCCGTCGGTCAGCGTCACCGGCCAGGTCGCGATGTTCAGCTCGGGCTCCCCGGTCGGGGGTGGTCGCCGCCTCGGAGCTGGTCGACGGCGTGCACCAGGAGCCGGCCGAGGACCGCGAGGCCGTCCTTCACCCCGCCGGTGGAGCCCGGCAGGTTGACGATCAGGGTGCCGGAGGCGACGCCCGCGAGGCCCCGGGAGAGCGCGGCGGTCGGGACCTCGGCAAGCCCCTCGGCCCGGATCGCCTCGGGGATCCCGGGGATCTCGTGGTCCAGGACGCGGCGGGTGGCCTCGGGCGTGGCGTCGGTGGGTGAGATGCCCGTGCCGCCGGTGGTGACGATGACGTCGTATCCGGCGGCCACTCCGGCGCGCAGGGCCGCTTCGACCGGGTCGCCGTCGGGCACGACCTGCGGGCCGTCGACCGTGAAGCCGAGCGCGGTGAGGCCATCGGTGATCAGAGGGCCGCCCTTGTCCGCGTACACGCCGGCGGAGGCGCGGTTGGAGGCGGTGACGACGAGGGCGCGGTACGCGGAGGTGGGGGCGGATCCGGCGGGCTCGGGCGGGTGTGCGCTCCGGTGGTGCGCCGGCGCCTGCGCGTTCGCGGGCTGTTCGTGGCCCGGGGCTCCGTGCTCGGGCGGCGTCATGCGTCCGGTCCCGCCGGCGCGGTGCGCCGGTAGTCGCCGGACTTGCCGCCCGACTTCGCCTCGACCCGTACGTCGGTGATGACCGCGCTCTTGTCGACGGCCTTGACCATGTCGATCACCGTCAGCGCCGCCACCGACACGGCGGTCAGCGCCTCCATCTCGACGCCCGTGCGGTCCGTCGTCTTCACCGTGGCCGTGATCTCCACCGCGTCGTCGGCCACGCTCAGGTCGACCTTGACGCCGGAGACGGCCAGCGGATGGCAGAGCGGGATCAGGTCCGGGGTGCGCTTGGCGCCCATGATCCCGGCGATCCTCGCGGTGGCGAGGGCGTCGCCCTTGGGGACTCCTTCGCCACGGAGCAGCTCGATGACGCGCGGCGAGACGAGGACCCGGCCGCTCGCGCGGGCGACGCGCGTGGTGACGTCCTTCTCGGACACGTCGACCATGCGGGCCGCACCCGCCTCGTCGATGTGCGTCAGCCTGTTCTGCGTACTCAACTCACTCCACCCAGCGGTAAGGGCGCCGATCGGCCCGGGCCCGGAGCGGTCTCCGGAAGGCACGGCGGCAGATACCGTACCGCCACCGGGCGGCGGTCAGCGGAGCAGGATCACGTCCGTCTCCGTGCCGGGCTCGGCGGAAGTGGTGTCCTCGGGCAGCACGATCAGCGCGTCCGCCTGGGCGAGAGCGGCCACCAGATGCGATCCGGAGCCACCGACCGGAGTGACGGTGCCCGCCTCCTCGTCGTACGTACCGCGCAGGAACTGGCGGCGGCCGGCGGGTGAGGTGAGCGCCTTGTCGACGGACAGGACGGCCCGGACGGTGGGGCGGTGGAGGTCGTCCGTGCGGCCCATCAGGGCGCGGATGGCGGGGCGGACGAACAGCTCGAAGGAGACGTAACTGGAGACCGGGTTGCCCGGCAGGGCCAGCAGCGGAGTGTGGTCGGGGCCGATCGAGCCGAAGCCCTGCGGCTTGCCCGGCTGCATGGCGAGCTTGCGGAAGTCGATCCCGCTGCCCGGTTCGTCCTCGTCGCCGACGGAGGAGAGCGCCTCCTTGACGACGTCGTACGCGCCGACGCTGACGCCGCCCGTGGTGACGATGACGTCCGCGCGGATCAGCTGGTCCTCGATCGTCGCGCGCAGGGTCTCGGCGTCGTCGGTGACCGCGCCGACCCGGTAGGCGATGGCTCCGGCGTCCCGGGCGGCGGCGGTGAGCGCGAAGCTGTTGGAGTCGTAGATCTGGCCGCCGGTCAGCTCCTCGCCGGGCTGGACCAGTTCGCTGCCGGTGGAGAGGACGACGACGCGTGGACGGGGCCGTACGACGACGGTCGAGCAGCCGATCGCGGCGAGCAGCCCGATCTGCGGCGGGCCGACGATCGAGCCGGCGCGCAGGGCCAGGTCACCCGGCTTGACGTCGCTGCCGCGCTCGCGGACGTGGGCGCCGGCCTCGACCGGACGGTGGACACGGACCTCACCGGTGGCGCCCTCCGGCGCGTCGGAGTGGGCGCGCATGGCGGCCGCCGGGCCCTCGCCCGTACCGCCGTCCGTCCACTCGACCGGGACCACGGCCTCCGCACCGGCGGGCAGCGGCGCGCCCGTCATGATGCGGGCCGCCTGTCCCGGCCCCACGACCTGGTCGTCGGCGAGCCCGGCGCTGCCCGCGGCGACATCGCCGATGACCGTGAGGACGGCGGGGAACTCCTCGCTCGCCCCCTCGACATCGGCGATCCGCACCGCGTAGCCGTCCATCGAGCTGTTGTCGAAGGGCGGCAGGGCCACCTCCACGACGACGTCCTTCACCAGGACGCAGCCCTGCGCGTCGGGCAGCTGCAGCTCGATGGGTTCGAGCGGCCTCACCGTGGCGAGGATGTCGTCCAGGTGCTCGTCCACCGACCAGATCGTGCTGCTCACGGGGTTACATCTCCTCGGTGACGTACTTGCGGAGCCAGGTCCGGAAGTCCGGTCCCAGGTCTTCACGTTCGCACGCCAGTCTGACAATGGCACGCAGATAGTCGCTCCGGTCACCGGTGTCATAGCGGCGGCCCTTGAAGACGACGCCGTGCACGGGGCCGCCGATCTTCTCGTCCTGGGCCAGCAGTTGGAGAGCGTCGGTGAGCTGGATCTCGCCGCCGCGGCCCGGCTCGGTGTGTCGCAGTATGTCGAAGATCGCGGGGTCCAGGACGTACCGGCCGATGACGGCGAGATTGCTGGGCGCGTCGGCCGGCTCCGGCTTCTCGACCAGGCCCGTGACCCGGACGACGTCGCTGTCGACGGTGGTGTCGGCGGCCGCGCAGCCGTAGAGGTGGACCTGGGAGGGGTCGACCTCCATCAGCGCGACGACGCTGCCGCCCTCCCGCTCCTGGATCTCCACCATGCGGGCCAGCAGGGCGTCGCGCGGGTCGATCAGGTCGTCGCCGAGCAGCACCGCGAACGGCTGGTCGCCCACGTGCGGAGCGGCGCAGAGCACGGCGTGGCCGAGGCCGCGCGGGTCGCCCTGGCGCACGTAGTGCATGGTGGCCAGGTCGCTGGACTCCTGGACCTTGGCGAGCCGTTCGGCGTCTCCCTTACGGGTGAGCGCGGACTCCAGTTCGTAGTTGCGGTCGAAATGGTCCTCAAGAGGACGCTTGTTCCGGCCGGTGATCATCAGTACGTCGGAGAGGCCCGCTGCCACGGCTTCTTCGACGACATACTGGATGGCCGGCTTGTCGACGACAGGCAGCATCTCTTTGGGAGTGGCCTTCGTGGCGGGCAGGAAGCGGGTGCCGAGACCTGCTGCCGGGATGACGGCCTTGCTGATCCTGGAGGGCGACTGAGTCATGCGCAGAACCTTAACGGGTGCACACACCCGGAAGATGAGCTTCCGGTTAACTTTGCCCTTAAATATGCCCATACGAGAACCGTGCGAGTCTCTAATGAACCCTGACAAGTCCGGAAAGGCATCTGTGAAGGTGCCCGCAAAAGCCTCTCTCCGGCACGAACTGCTCGCCGCGCGGGCCCTCCTGACCAAGGAGGACGTCACGGAAGCCGCCACGGTTCTCGCGGCCGGCGCGCTGGCCCTCCCCGAACTGGCTGGCGCCCGAACGGTCGCCGCGTACGTCTCCGTGGGACGCGAACCGGGGACGCGGGCTCTGCTGGACGCGCTGCGGGAGCGGGGCGTACGGGTGCTGCTTCCGGTGCTCCTGGCCGACAACGACCTCGACTGGGCGGTGTACCAGGGCGTGGAGCACCTGCTGCCGGCCGGGCGCGGGCTCCTGGAGCCGGACGGGCCCCGGCTCGGCCCGGCCGCCGTCGTGGAGGCCGAAACGGTCCTGCTGCCCGGGCTGGCCGTGGACGGGGCGGGCATGCGGCTGGGACGCGGCGGCGGCAGCTACGACCGGGTGCTGGCCCGGCTCGCGGCGGCCGGGGCCGACCCGGCGCTGGTCGTGCTCCTGTACGCGAACGAGGTGGTCGCGCGGGTCCCTGTGGAACCGCACGACCACCCCGTGGACGCCGTGGTCACCCCGGCCGGAGCGCGGCGCTTCACCGCCTGACGGCCGGTCAAGCACCGCGGAGGCCTCTATGGCGTGTCCGGCGGATCCTGACCGGGTCCGCCGGACACGCCCTAGGGCTTCAGCGTCAGCGTGTCGACGGTGGACGCGTCGACCGCGTCCGTACCGAAGGACCAGTCGAGCAGTTCACCGTTGGACCACTTGTCGGTCTGGTCGGTGTAGTGCGCGTTGAACGCGTGCCCGGAGGCGCCGGTGAGGTTGATCCAGCGGGACTTGTCCCAGTCCCCCACGTTGACGACCATCCGCATCGACGGCACCCAGATCACCTCGTAGCCGCTCGCCGCGTTCCAGCCGGTGGCGTTGACCGTCGCCTCGCCGCCGCCGAGGTTCCAGGGGCCGCGGTTGAGCGCCCGCTGGAGCAGATCGGGCCCTTCGGTACCGAGGGTCTGGTTCTTCAGCATCAGCCGGTGCAGCCGGCCCCAGCTCCAGGTGGAGATGTTCTTGCCGAGCTTGGAGGTCAGCTCCCAGCGCGCGTCCTCCATCGCCCGGGCGAAGAGGTCGTCCCGGTTCTCCAGCGCGGCCTCGCGGCCCCTGGCGGGCGCCTTCCACCACTCGTTGTCCTGGTCCTTGACGATGTCGCGGACCACCTGGAACCAGCGGTCGCCGCCGTCCGGCTGCGCGGTGTCGCCGTCGCGCTGGCCGCACTCGCGTACGAGCTTCTTCTGCTGGTCGGCCGGGCCGCTGTTCTTGGCCGGCGGCACGTTGATGCAGTCGCCCTCGACCCGCAGCTCCTTGGGGAGCTTGTTGCCGAAGGCGAGCTTGAGGATGTTGCGCCAGACGCCGTTGAAGTAAGCGGCGGCGGCCGAGTCGGACTCCTGCGTGTAGTCCCAGCCCTCCAGCAGCTTCTGCGCCTCACGCACGCTCGGGTCGGAGATGTTGATCTTCAGCAGCTCGGGCACCAGGAGCCTGGCGATCTCGCTGGAGTTGTCCATCTGCAGCTTCTGCATGTCGTCGGTCGAGACCTTCTCGCCGCCCTTGATCTTCTGGGCGAGGAGGTCGTTGATCCGCTGGCTGCGGGCGCCGTAGCCCCAGTCCTTGGTCAGCAGGTGCGGGTACGTGCTCTCGTCGATCACGGCCTGGTTGGCGGTGACGATGTAGCCGCGCTTCGGGTTGTACTCCCAGGGCAGCTCGTCGAAGGGGATCGGGTCCTTCGCCCAGCCGTACGCCGGGTCCCAGCCGGGGCTGGGCAGCGTGCCGTCGCCCTTGAGACGGACCGGGATGGTTCCAGGCGCCTGGTAGCCGATGTTGCCCTCGGTGTCGGCGTAGATGAGGTTCTGGGAGGGGACCTCGAAGTTCTTGGCGGCCGCCCGGAACGTGTCGAAGTCCTTGGCCCGGTTGATCGCGAAGACCGCGTCCATGGACTTGCCCGGCTTCAGCGCGGTCCACTTCAGCGCGACGGCGTACCCGTCGGCGCGGTCGGGGGCGGAGTTGCCGACCGGGGCCTTCTGGCCGACCTTGTCCAGTTCCTTGCTGCGGTCGGAGACCAGCGGGCCGTTGTTCGTCTCGCGGACGGTGATCTTCCGGTCCCTGCCGCCGGCGACCTTGATGGTCTCCTCACGGGTGACGAACGACTTCACCTTGTCGTCGTACAGGTAGCCGTCGCCGGAGACCTTCTCCAGGAAGAGGTCGGTGACGTCGGCGCCGAGGTTGGTGAGGCCCCAGGCGATGTCCTGGTTGTGGCCGATGATCACACCGGGCATGCCGGAGAAGGTGTAGCCCGCGGTGTCGTACTGGCAGCTCTTGGAGAGCTGCCGGCAGTGCAGGCCCATCTGGTACCAGAGCGAGGGCAGCATCGGCGCGAGGTGCGGGTCGTTGGCGAGCAGCGCCTTGCCGGTGGTCGTGTGGGCGCCGCCGACGACCCAGGAGTTCGATCCGATGCCGTTGCCGTTCGGGCCGAGCAGCGCGGGGATCTTGTCCAGGGTGTCGGAGAGCGCGGAGAGCTGGGTGTTGAGGCCCTCGGTGGCCCCCTGCGCGGTCTGCGAGCCGGTGTCGTCGGCCGACGGGTCGGCGTCGAGGTCGAACTTCCCGGTGCCCGGGGAGACCGCGCCGCGGTCGACGATCGGCTTGTGGGTGTCGTACGGGTAGTCCGGGTACAGGTCCTGGATCTGGTCGCCGTCGAGCCGGCTGGTCAGCAGCGAGCGGTCGATCTCGTCCTGCATGTTGCCGCGCAGGTCCCAGGCCATCGCCTTGAGCCAGGCGACCGAGTCGACCGGGGTCCACTCGGTCGGCCTGTAGTCGTTGGTCAGCCCCAGCGCCGCGTACTCGACCGAGATGTCCCGGCCTTCCTTGCCCTTCAGGTAGGCGTTGACGCCCTCCGCGTACGACTGGAGGTTCTTCTTGGTGTCCTCGTCCAGGACCGTGTCGTACTCCTCCTGCGCGACCTTCCGCCAGCCGAGCGTGCGCAGGAAGGAGTCGGTCTCCACCTGTCCGGAGCCGAACATCTCGGAGAGCCGGCCCGCCGTCAGATGGCGTCGCACGTCCATCTCCCAGAAGCGGTCCTGGGCCTGGACGAAGCCCTGGGCGCGGAAGAGGTCGGCGTCGGAGTCCGCGTAGATCTGCGGAATGCCGTACGAGTCCCGTTTGACCTCGACGTCACCGGACAGGCCGTCCAGGGTGACCGTTCCGGTGGTCTGCGGGTACGAGGCCCGCACGGTGGAGACGGACCAGTAGGCACCGAACCCGACACCCGCGACGAGCGCCAGCACCAGGACGAGCAGAAGGAGGCGAACGCGGCGCCCCTTCTTCTTCCTGCCGGGCTTCTTCGCGTCGTCGGAAGGGCCGGAAGAGTCGGTTGTATTGGCGGGCATCGCTGTCCTTCGAGGGGCAGGGTGGTCCTGGGAGTGCAGGAGCAACCATAGGCGCAGCCGGGAAGCCACTCGGACGCGGTATAGGGATGCATCCATTTGCGCGTATCCCTTGTAGGGACACGCGTGGCCGTCATCCGTTCGCCGAAGCCGTCAAGAAAACGTTAAAGATTAGGTAAGGTAACGAAGTAACTGGCTGCCGGAGGACGATCCGGCAGGCGCACGCAGGGAAGGAACGGACCCTGACTGTCCACGCGCTCAACGAACTCCTGCTCGTCTGCTCGCTCGTCCTGCTCGTCGCCGTGGCGGCGGTACGGATCTCCTCGCGCAGCGGGCTTCCCAGCCTGCTCCTCTATCTCGGCATCGGGATCGCCCTCGGGCAGGACGGCATCTTCGACGTCAAGTTCGACAACGCCGAGCTGACCCAGGTGATCGGCTACGCCGCGCTGGTCGTCATCCTCGCCGAGGGCGGACTCGGAGCGAAGTGGAAGGAGGTCAGGCCCGTCCTGCCCGCGGCCGCGGTGGTCTCCACCATCGGCGTCGGCATCAGCGTGGGCATCACGGCCGCCGCCGCGCACTACCTGGTCGGCCTGGACTGGCGCCAGGCCCTGATCATCGGTGCGGTCGTCTCCTCCACCGACGCCGCCGCCGTCTTCTCCGTATTGCGCCGCGTGCCGCTGCCGTCCCGGATCACCGGCCTCCTGGAGGCCGAGTCCGGCTTCAACGACGCACCGGTCGTCATCCTCGTCGTCGCGTTCTCCGCGGTCGGCCCGGTCGAGCACTGGTATCTGCTGGTCGGCGAGATCGCCCTGGAGCTGGCCATCGGCGCCGCCATCGGCATCACGGTGGGCTGGCTGGGCTCGCTCGGCCTGCGGCACGTGGCCCTGCCCGCCTCCGGCCTCTACCCGATCGCCGTGATGGCCATCGCCGTGATGGCGTACGCGGCCGGTGCCATGGCCCACGGCAGCGGGTTCCTGGCGGTCTACCTGGCGGCCATGATCCTCGGCAACTCCAAGCTGCCGCACTGGCCCGCCACCCGTGGCTTCGCCGACGGGCTGGGCTGGCTGGCCCAGATCGGCATGTTCGTGCTGCTCGGCCTGCTGGTCACCCCGCACGACCTGGTCGACGACTTCTGGCCGGCCGTCGTGGTGGGTCTGGTGCTGACCATGGTGGCCCGGCCGCTGTCGGTCTTCCTCAGCCTGGCGCCGTTCCGGCTTCCGGCGCGCGAGAAGGCGCTGATCTCGTGGGCCGGGCTGCGCGGCGCGGTGCCCATCATCCTGGCGACCATTCCGATGGTCTCCGGCGTGGAGGGCAGCACGAGGATCTTCAACATCGTCTTCGTCCTGGTCATCGTCTACACGCTGATCCAGGGCCCGACGCTGCCTTGGGTCGCGGCCAAGCTGAAGATCGCCGACGACGAGGCCGAGGCCGACGACCTGGGCGTCGAGTCGGCTCCGCTGGAGCGGCTGCGCGGCCACCTGCTGTCGGTCGACATCCCGGAGAAGTCCAAGATGCACGGCGTCGAGGTCGGCGAGCTCCGGCTCCCGGCCGGGGCCGCGGTCACGCTGGTGGTCCGCGAGGACGAGAGCTTCGTGCCATCGCCCACCACGGTCCTGCGGCGCGGCGACGAGCTGCTGGTGGTGGCGACCGACCCGGTACGCGACCAGGCGGAGGCCCGGCTGCGGGCAGTCGGCGAGGGCGGTAAGCTGGCCGGCTGGCTGGGCACGGGCGGCGGTAGCGGGTCGTCCGGTACACCCGGGAACCCCGGACCGTCCGGGCGTCCGAAGGCCCCGGGCTCGGCTGGGTCCGTCAAACCGGTGAGGCGGGTGACGCCGGTGAGGCCGGTGACACCCGTGACGCCGGTCAAGAAGCTCGGACCGGCCGACGACATCCCTGGTGACTCCTCCAGCGAAACGCCTAGGACGAACGCGCGTCGCTAGAAGGAGGCACACGCGTCGCTCCTAGGACGCGGATCACAGGCCCACCAGGAGGCTCTGTGCGCATTCACAGGCGTACAGGGCTTCCGGCCTGTACGATAAAAGGCACACTGATCGACCAACTCTGTCTGATGCAGAGCTGGCGCGACCGTATGGCGGTCGTGGTGTCTCTTCGCCCGGCGTTTCTTCGCCGATGGCAGCGAGTCGCCCGGCATCTACCGCAGTTCCGCGCGAAGAGGACAGCTCTCGGCCGCTTCCGTCCGGCCCGCCCCACAAAGGCGCCAGGAAGCAGCGCTACCAGGCAGCAGAAAGGCAAGGACCGTGGCGACCACGGTCACCGACCGCCCCGGATACGGGCAGCTGCTCCGCACTCCCGGTGTGTGGACCTTCCTCCTTCCGGGCTTCGCCGCACGGCAGCCCTTCGCGATGCTGACCATCGGCATCGTGCTGCTCGTGCAGCACACCACCGGCTCCTACGGCAGCGCGGGCGCCGTCGCGGCCGTCGCCGGCGTCTCCATGGCGCTGGTGGCCCCGCAGGGCGGCAAACTCGCCGACCGGTTCGGCCAGCGGGCAGTCCTGCTGCCCGGCGTCCTGATTCACACCGTCTCCGTCGGCGCCCTGACCGCGCTGGCGCTGGCCGACGCGCCCCTGTGGGCGCTGTTCGCCGCCGCGGTGCCCACCGGCGCCTCGGTGCCGCAGATCGGTCCGATGGTGCGCGCTCGCTGGGCCGCGATGCTGGGAGCCACCCCGGACCGGCCCGCCTCTCCGCTGATGTCCACCGCCGCCGCCTTCGAGTCGGTGACGGACGAGTTCACCTTCGTCCTCGGTCCCGTGATCGCGACCGCGCTCTGCACCGGCGTGCACCCGGCGGCCGGGCTGATCACCGAGGCCGCCCTGACGCTGATCGGCGGTCTGCTCTTCGCCGCGCAGCGCGCCACCCAGCCCCCTCCCCGGCCCGCCGCCACGGCGGACCGGCCGCACACCTCGGCGCTCTCCGTGCCGGGCGTCCGCGTGCTCGTCGTCGCCTTCCTGGGCATCGGCGCGGTCTTCGGCGGCATGCAGGTCTCACTGACGGCGTTCTCCGAGGAGATCGGCCACCCCGGCGTCAACGGTCTGCTGTACGGGATCTTCGCGGCGGGCAACATGCTGGCCGGCATCGTCTGCGGTGCCATCGCCTGGAAGAGCAGCCCGCAGCGCCGCCTCGTCGTCGGCTATGTGGCACTGACGCTCATGGCGTCCGGCCTCTGGGCCGTGCACTCCGTTCCGCTGCTGGCCGGGCTCGGCCTGCTGGTCGGCCTCTGCATCGCTCCGGCGCTGATCAGCGGCTACACGCTGGTCGAGTCGCTGGTGCCCGCCACCGCTCGCACCGAGGCCTTCACCTGGCTGACCGGCGCCGTGGCCCTGGGCCAGGCCGCCGCCGTGACCGTGGCGGGTCAACTCGCCGACGCCCACGGCGCGAGCACCGGCTTCCTGGTCCCGCTGGCCGGTACCGTACTGGCGCTGGCGACCCTGCTGGCCCTGCGCTCGCGACTGGCGCCGAGGTCCGTGGGCCGCACGGTGGCACGTGGGATCGGTCACCGCGAGCCGGTCACGGTGGACTGATCCCGCGGAATACGTCAGTATGGAGCGTCGTTAGCACTCATTGAGTGAGAGTGCCAGGAGGAGCAAGTGCCGACCTATCAGTACCAGTGCACCGAGTGCGGCGAGGGCCTCGAGGCGGTGCAGAAGTTCACCGATGATGCCCTGACCGTGTGCCCGAGCTGCGACGGACGCCTGAAGAAGGTGTTCTCTGCGGTCGGCATCGTCTTCAAGGGTTCCGGTTTCTACCGGAACGACAGCCGAGGCTCCTCGTCGAGCAGCACGTCGGCGTCGTCGTCCTCGAAGTCGTCCGACTCCGGTTCGTCGTCCCCGTCGACGGGTTCGGACGCGAAGTCGAGCGCTTCGTCGTCGTCCCCGTCCTCCGCTTCGTCGTCGGCGGCCGCGCCGGCCTCGTCGTCGAGCGGTACGTCGGCCGCCTGAGCCCGCGTACGCCCCACACGCTTCACCGGACCCCGCCGAACGACTCGGCGGGGTCCGTGCGTTTCCCACGCGCGGCTCCGGATACGCACCCGGATACGGTGACCGCATGGTGAACGCACATACGGACACGAGCTCCGGCACAGACATCGCGGGTACGGCGCCGGGCGCGGAGATCGGGGTCATCGGCGGCTCGGGCTTCTACTCCTTCCTGGAGGACGTCACCGAGGTCGCCGTGGACACCCCGTACGGGAAGCCCAGCGACTCGGTCTTCCTCGGCGAGATCGCCGGCCGCCGGGTGGCCTTCCTGCCCCGCCACGGCCGCGGTCACCATCTGCCGCCCCACCGCATCAACTACCGGGCCAACCTCTGGGCGCTTCGCTCGGTCGGTGTCCGTCAGGTGCTGGGCCCGTGCGCCGTCGGCGGGCTGCGCCCGGAGTTCGGCCCGGGCACGCTGCTCGTCCCGGACCAGCTGGTGGACCGCACCAAGAACCGCGTGCAGACGTATTACGACGGTGACGCCCGCGCCGACGGGACCGTACCCAACGTCGTGCACCTGGGCTTCGCCGATCCGTACTGCCCCGAGGGCCGGAAGGCCGCGCTCACCGCTGCGCGCGGACGCGGCTGGGAGCCGGTGGACGGCGGGACCCTGGTGGTGGTCGAAGGGCCGCGCTTCTCCACCCGCGCGGAATCCCGCTGGCACGCGGCGATGGGCTGGTCGGTGGTCGGGATGACCGGACATCCGGAAGCCGTGCTCGCCCGCGAACTGGGACTCTGCTACACCACGATGACCCTGGTGACCGACCTGGACGCGGGCGCGGAGGCCGGTGAGGGCGTCTCGCACGAGGAGGTGCTCCAGGTCTTCGCGGCCAACGTGGACCGGCTCCGGTCGGTGCTGTTCGACGCGGTGAGCGGGCTGCCGGAGACGGGAACCCGCAACTGCGCCTGCGCCCACGCGCTGGACGGGATCGACACGGGGGTCGCGCTGCCGTAGCGGCGGGTCGGGACGCGGGGCGCGGCGGGTCGGGACGCCGGGATCGCGGCGGGTCGCGGCCCGCCGGGGGTGCCGGGAGTGCCGCAGGCGGGTCGCCGGATCGGGTGACGGAGTTATCCACATGCGCGGGGCCGTCCACAGGCCTCAGCGGGATTCGCGCGGACCGTGGATCGTGAGGGGAGTTCGGCCGGGACCACCGGCCGGCCTTCCTTCGTCCGTTCGCATCCATTCGCATCCGATTGCAGGTGACGCCATGTCTCCGTCTCCTTTCCCCGCGTCCCACATCTCCGCCGCTCCCGCGAGCGCCGTGGACCGCGTGAAACCGCCGCCCCGCCCTCCCGCTCCGCCGCCCGCCCCGTGCGGAGTCGGGCCGTTCGCGCCGCTGCGGGTGCGGGGCGGCGGGACGTACCGGCTGCGGCGGATGCTGCGCAGACAGCGGCGCGCGATCGCGGCGGCAGTCGCGCTGGCGGGCGCGGCGCTGGCCACGACGGGTCTGGGCAGCGCCGCCGTCCCAGATGCGACCGCTCCGAGCACGGAAGTCTCGGAGAGGGGCGTCTCGGGCGCGGGGTTCTCGGGCACTGGCGGCACGGGTGCGGAGGCCGGGCGCTCGGCGGAAGGTCTCGTCTCGGCGCCGGTGCGGATCGCGGACGCGGCGACCGTACGGCTGCTGCGTCCGGGAGACCGCGTCGATGTGATCGCGGTCGGCGAGGCGGGCGACGACGCCCGCGCGGTGGTACGCGGAGTGCGGGTGTCGCACGTGCCGGGACCGGCCGGCGGTGACGGTGGCCTGAGTGGTGGTGGCGGTGACGGGGTGGCCGGCATGGGCGCGGCGCCGGAGGGGGCTCTGGTGGTGCTGTCCGTGGAGCGGTCCGCCGCTACGGCGCTGCTGGGCGCGGGCGCTTCCGGGCGGCTGGCGGTGGCGGTGTCCGATGCGAACTGACGCACCCTCAGGTCACCCGTGCGTATTACGGGACTGGACAGTGTCGCCTTCTCCCGCCTTAGGTGGCGGAGCAGTCTGCTCCCGTCACCGCACGTGCGAAAGAAGGCTCACCTGTGAGCGAGAAGAAGGTCAGTCTCCTGGAGGGCTTCAAGGCCTTCCTGACGCGCGGCAATGTGATCGACCTCGCGGTGGCCGTCGTCATCGGCGCCGCGTTCACGAACATCGTGAACGCGTTCGTCAAGGGCATCATCAATCCGCTGGTCGGCGCGTTCGGCACGCAGGATCTGGACAACTACAGCTCCTGCCTGCGGGGCCCGTGCACGACGGACCCGGCCACCGGCGAGATGGACGGGATCGAGATCCTGTGGGGCTCGGTGCTCAGCGCCACCCTCAGCTTCCTGATCACCGCCGCTGTCGTGTACTTCCTGCTGGTGCTGCCGATGGCCAAGTACCTGGCCCGGCGGGCGGCGTCGCAGGCCGCCAAGGAAGGCGTGCGCGAGACGCTGGAGGTGAGCGAGCTGGAGGTGCTCAAGGAGATCCGCGACGCCTTGGTCGCGCAGCGCGGTGGTGGCGCGGGCGGCGTCGGTGGTGCCGGGACCGGCGGCTTCGGTGGACCGGGCGAGGGCGAAGGGACGCTGCCGGGCCGGGGCCGGGACGGGGAGAGGTAGTCCGCCGGCCGGCGGTTCAGATGTGGTGGGGCGGCTTCTCGTCGAGAAAGCGCGCGAGGTCGGCGGCGCCGGAGCCGCCGGAGGGCCGCTCACCCCAGCCCCGGTCCGTGTCGTCCGCCGACTGCTGGTCCAGCGGATCGTCGAAGATCAGGACCGGCTTGGGCTTCGGTCGCGGTTCCCGCGGCGGCTGTGCCGGCCGATGTTGTCGCTGCTGCTTCGACTCTCGCGGACCGGGTGTGGGGGCGGAACTCATGTCTCCAGGGTACGGCGGCCGGGTGCGGGGCGCGGGCCGCCGGCGGACCGGGCAGATCCGTCGGCGGGTCGCGTCCGGCTTCCGGGACCGGCGGCGGTCAGCGGTCCTTCGGGTCGATCAGCCAGAGGCCGAGTACGGCGAGGAACGACAGACAGAGGAAGCCGGCTCCCCACCAAGCCGTCCCGGTGTTGCCTTCCATCCACTCGTCGACCAGCACCGTCAGGCCCCAGAGCTGGCCGATGACCACGGTCATCGCCAGAGTGAGGCGGGCGGTCAGCTTGGAGGAGCGCTCGGGCTCCTGGTCGGTGCCCGCACCGGGGCCGGGCCCGGTGCGGCGGACGCGCGGGTCTCCGTAACCGCTGGTGGGGCGGATCTGCGGATACCGCTCATGGACGGGCCGGTTCAGCGCGGGGTCGGCGCTGCCCGGGTGGTACGTCGGATAGTGGCTGCCCGGCGGCGGCAGCGGCTGCTCGGGGTGCGGGGCGTCGGTCATGCCCGCCTGCCGGAGGTCTCGGTGGGGCCGGAGGTGGCGGAAGCGGCGGGGCCGGGAGCCCGGGGCGGGGATTCGGCGCCGGAGCCGATGTCGGGGCAGCCGATGCGGGCGGCGAGGTCGGGGCGGTCGCCGCCGAGCTGGCGGCAGAGGCCCGCCTCGACGCTCTCGCCGGAGCGGGTCGTCCCGACGGCCCAGATACTGCCGTCGGTCTCCTCGATGACGACGACCTTCGGCAGCCCGCGCGGCGGCGGCCCGGCGGTGACCTCGCCGGAGCGGGCGTCGAAGACGCCTTCGTGGCACGGGCAGTACAGCTCGCCCTCCCGGCCCCGGTCCTTGCGCCAGAGGACGGCGCAGGCGAGGTGGGTGCAGACGGCGGAGTAGCCGACGAGCGTGCCGTCGTCGAGCCGGACGGCGACGGCCCGGTCCTCCTCGCCCGGGTAGCGGAAGGCGATGGATTCACCGGGCTGGAGCCGCTGGGCGATGCGTCTGGCCTCGGGAGCCTTGCCGTCCTCGTCGTCGCCGTGGCGGTGCAGGATGCCCGCGGCCACGCCGATGCCGCCGACGGCGAGGCCGCCGGAGACGGTGGTGACGATCCGGAGGTAGTCGCGCCGGGTGGTGAGGGAGTCGGCGGCGATCCGGTCGTGGAGCGCCTCGCGCGGGTCTCCTCCGGTCGGGTGGTCGCCGCCCTGCTGCTGTTCGGTGACGCTCATCGGCGGACGTCCTTCCCGTTGATCTCGACGACGGGCAGGCCGCCGGGGACCGGCCACTGCACCTTCTCGGCGGGGACGACCATGGCCACGCCGGTGCGGACCTCGGTCTCGCCGAAGACGAAGGTGTCGGCGACCTGGACGCCGGGCCGCTCGGCCTGGAGCTCCTCGACGGTCCCGTAGAAGAGCGCTCCGGTCGGGCAGACGGTGGCGCACATGGGGGCGAGGCCGTAGGCGGTGCGGTCGTAGCAGAGGTTGCACTTCAGCTGGAGCTTGGCTCCGAGGTCGATCTTCGGTACGCCGAAGGGACAGGCGTTGACGCAGTTGGCACAGCCGATGCAGCGGGTGGTGTCGGCCTGCTGCACCACACCGTCGGCGGTCACCAGGATCGCGTCGGCGGGACAGACCTCGGCGCAGGGCGCGACCGGGTCCTCGCAGTGCATGCAGACGGTCGGAAGGGAGGCGACGGAGTGACCCTCGTCGGTGTAGTCGAGATGGATCATCGATGTGCCGCGGTGCGAGTCGCATTCGCGGCAGGCGGAGACGCAGGCCTGGCAGCCGATGCAGCGGCCCGGGTCGATGAAGATCGTGCGGCCCATCATGGGGACTCAGCTCCTCTCCGAGGTGCCACGACCCTGCGGGGCCGTGGGAGGCAGCGGGTCGGTACGGGAGACCTGGGTCTCCGGGTAGGCGACATGGCCGGGAGCGACCGGCGGCGCGGGGACCTCGTCGATCCGTTCGGCGTGCTCGATGCGGCAGGCGCACACCTTGTACTCGGGGATCTTGGAGCGCGGGTCGAGCGCGTCGATGGTGAGGGCGTTGGCCGCGGTCGGGACGGGCCAGTGGTAGGGGACGAAGACGGTGTCCGGGCGGATGGCCTCGGTGACCAGGGCCGGGAAGACCTCGCTGCCGCGCCGGGTGACGATCCGTACGGGCTCGCCGTTGCGGAAGCCGTGGGAGGGGTGGATCTCGGCCCAGGGGCGCGGGGTCTGCTCGACGAGGGCGCCGAGCCTGCGGGTCTGGTTGCCGGAGAGGAAGTGGGCCACGGTCCGGCCGGTGGTGAGCGACATGGGGTGCTCGTCGTCGTACGGGTCCATCGGCGGGTGCCACTCGACGACCTGGAGGTGGATCTTGCCGTCGGGATGATAGGTCTTCCCGTCCTCGAAGAGGCGCGGGGTGCCGGGGTGGTCGGTGGACGGGCAGGGCCAGGCGATGCCGCCGGTCTCCTGCAGCCGTTCGTAGGTGATGCCGTAGTAGTCGTTGACGGTGCCGGCGGAGGCGGTGCGCAGTTCCTCGAAGACGGACCGGGAGTCGGGGAAGTCGAACTTGTCGCCGGCGCCGAGGCGGCGGGCCAGTTCGCACATGACCCAGGTGTCGGTGCGGACGCCGGGCGGCGGGTCCTGGGCCTTGTTGTGCTTGACCACGCGGGCCTCGGCGTTGGCCATCACCCCTTCGTCCTCGGCCCAGGTGGTGACGGGGAAGACGACGTGCGCGTTGGCGGCGGTCTCGGAGAGGAAGAAGTCGAATTGGGCGTGGAACTCGGTGGCGTCGTACCCCTCCTTGACCACCTGGTAGTTGGGCAGGGAGACGAAGGGGTTGTTGCAGATGCCGATCAGGCCGCGGATCTCACGGCGCCGCATCTGCCAGACCATCTCCATCATGGAGGTCCCGGCGGGCGGGAGTTCGGACTCCTCTATGCCCCAGATCTCGCAGATCTGGCGGCGGTGCTCGGGGTTGGTGATGGAGCGGCCGCCCGGGAGGAGGTCGGACTTCTGGCCGTGCTCGCGGCCGCCCTGCCCGTTGCCCTGGCCGGTGAGGGTGCCGTAGCCGGCGCCGGGCTTGCCGATGTGGCCGGTGGCGGTGCAGAGGCTGATCACGGAGAGGCAGTTCTCGACGCCCTGCGAGTGGTGTTCGATGCCTCGGGCGTGC
This sequence comes from Streptomyces sp. NPDC006174, assembly GCF_040614075.1. Lineage (NCBI taxonomy): Bacteria > Bacillati > Actinomycetota > Actinomycetes > Kitasatosporales > Streptomycetaceae > Streptomyces > Streptomyces sp. NPDC006174. Next base: position 275,632 of record NZ_JBEXTJ010000007.1, read on the forward strand.
CAGGCCATGGCCTTCGGCGCGCGGGCGAAGGTGCGGGCCACCTGGACGATCTGTTCGGCGGGGATTCCGCAGATCGCGGCGGCGCGGGACGGCGGATACTCGGCGGCCTTGGCCTTGACCTCCTCCCAGCCGGTGGCGTGCGCGGCGAGGTAGTTCTCGTCGGTGAGCCCTTCGGTGATGACGACGTTCAGTACGGAGGTGAAGAAGGCCGCGTCGGTGCCGGGCTTGAGGGCGACGTGGATGTCGGCGGTCCGGGCGATGGCGGTCTCGCGCGGGTCGATGACGATGAGGCTGGCCCCGCGGTCCCGGGCTCCCCAGACGTACTGGGTCATCACGGGGAAGCACTCGCCGACGTTGGATCCTGCGATGAGCAGGCAGTCGGTGAGGAGGATGTCGGAGAAGGGGTTGCCGGCCCGGTCGATGCCGAAGGCGAGCTTGTTGGCGCCGGCCGCGCTGACCATGCAGAGGCGGCCGTTGTAGTCGACGTGCCGGGACTTGAGCGCGACCCGGGCGAACTTGCCGACCAGATACGTCTTCTCGGAGAAGAGGCTGGCGCCGCCGAGCAGCCCGAAGGCGTCGTTGCCGTAGGTCTGCTGGATGCGCTTGACCTCGGCGACGGTGAAGTCGAGCGCCTCCTCCCAGGAGACCTCGCGGAACTCCTCGTCGCGGGAGCGGCGCATGAGCGGGGCGGTGAGCCGGTCGGGATGGTTGACCTGCTGGTAGGCGTTGATGCCCTTCGGACAGAGCCGCATCCGGTTGATGTCGTGGTTGCGGGGTTCGACGCCGAAGACCTTGCCGCCGCGGTCCACGCGCAGATACATCCCGCACTGGACGCCGCAGAAGCAGCAGTGGGTGGGGACGAGGGTCTCGCCGTTCTGGTCGGCGTGCCACTGGTCGGCCGGGATGGAGCCGGCGTCGCGGAAGGCGCGGGTGCCGGGCGGGGCGAGGGAGGGGTCGAGCGGGATGAAGGTGCGGCGGTCGGCGGCGGCTCGCGGTTCCGCGGTCACTTGAAGCCCTTCTTCACATGGGAGAGGTAGGCGCTGCCGCGCAGCACCCGCTTGCAGCGCGGGCAGTACTCGGCCCACGCGTCGAAGTCGAGGCGGAGGTCGCGCATGGTGCCGCGCAGGTTCTCGACGTACGGGCCGGTGTCGATGGGTTCCTCGCAGCGGCGGCAGGCGAAGACCTTGTCGTCCTGGCGGCCGGTGTACTTGAACAGCTGCATGCCGACCGCGGCCGGGCGCTGGACGATGTGGAAGAACTTGCCGAAGGGGATGTAGATGAGCGTGAAGACCACCGAGGCCATGTGGATGATCGCCAGGAACTGGTAGCCGCCGCCGTGCAGGAAGATCGAGGAGAAGGTGAGCAGCAGCCCGGTCACGGAGATGACGATCAGCGCGATCAGCGGCACCAGGTCGTAGGCGAAGCGCTGGCCGGTCGAGGCGCCGCGGTCCTTCATCCGGCGCCACAAGAAGTACGAGGCACCGGGGATGACGAGCACGGCGGCGATGTCCAGGCCGTGGAACATCAGCCAGCCGAGAAAGGAGAGCGAGTCGAAGCCGAGGATCTTGATGTCCCAGATCCGCATCTCGTAGCCGGGTCCTGAGCCGCTGCCCGAGGTGAAGGTGAACCAGCCCCAGGTGAGCGGGAAGGTGATCAGCGCGGCGAGGACGCAGCCCCAGAAGATCAGCTGGTGGGCGGCCCAGCGGGCGTGGGAACGGGCGCCGAGGAACTTCTGGAAGCCGAGGTAGGTGGCGATCATCTTCGGCAGAGCGGTGGGGGCCTGACGGAAGTTCTCGTACGAGAAGAGGCTGCGCCAGCCCTGTTTGAAGAGGCGTCGGGCGCCCGGGGCGGAGATCCAGACCGTGTAGCGGTAGGCGACGCCGAAGGCGAGGAAAACGGTGGCGACGGCGTACGGGAGGAGCGCCGAGTCGAAGTTGCGCAGCATGCGGCTGCCGAGCACGATCGCGAGGATCAGGAGGGCGGAGACCACGACGCCGGCCAGGGTCGCCCGTGCGGTGACGGAGCGGGGGCCGGTGGAGGGAGCCGCGCTCGCGGAGTCTCCGGGGCGCGTGCCCGTCCGGTTGCCGGAGTGCGTGTCCGTGTGGTTGCCGGCGGGATCCGGGTCGGCTGGGGCGGGGGCGGCGGAGGCTTCTGGCGGCTCGGTCACTCGGCCACCGTAGGACCGTTTACAGCAGTTGGACCCGTTCTGGGCGGTAAGAGGGTGAGCGGGTCGCCCGGACAGGCGCAGGGGACAGGCCCGGGTGGCGCCGGTACGTTCGGAGCGTACGTGGACGAGGCCGCGCCCGGTCGTGGGCGACGGCCGCCGAACCGAGGAGTACCCGATGACCGCCGCCGAGGACCCGCGTCCGCCGTTGTCGGAGGAAGCGCAGCCGTTGCTGGAGGAGGACGCGTTGCGGCAGGACGCGCTGCCGTTGCTGGATGCGTTGACCGATGTGGCCGGCATCCGGGTCGGGCATGCGCAGGTGGACGGGGTCGGGGCGTTGAGCGGGACCACCGTGGTGCTGGCGCCGAAGGGCGGGGCGGTGGCGGCCGTGGATGTGCGGGGTGGTGGGCCGGGGACGCGGGAGACGGATGCGCTGGATCCGCGCAACCTGGTGCAGCGGGTCGACGCGATCGTCCTCACGGGCGGCAGCGCGTACGGGCTCGACGCCGCTTCCGGCGTGGTGGCCTGGCTGGAGGAGCAGGGCCGGGGCGTCCGGGTCGGCGTGGAGCCCGGACAGGTGGTGCCGGTCGTTCCGGCGGCCGCGCTCTTCGACCTCGGCCGGGGCGGTGACTGGCGGGCCCGGCCCGACGCGTCGACCGGGCGGGCCGCGGTGGAGGCGGCGGCCGCCTCCGAGCCGGGAACGCCGGTGGCGGAGGGGAGCGTGGGCGCGGGTACGGGTGCGGTGGCCGGGCAGCTCAAGGGCGGCATCGGCACGGCGAGCGTGCGGCTGCCTTCCGGGGTCACCGTCGCCGCCCTGGTCGCGGTCAACGCGGCGGGTTCGGTGCTCGATCCCCGTACCGGGGTGCTGTTCGGCGAGTACGGGGCCGGGGAGCCGCCCGCGCACCCGGCGGCTTCGACGCATGCGGAGGCGGTACGGCGGCTGGCGCGGGAGCGGGAGGCGGCGGAGGCGGCCGGCGGCGGGGCTCCGCCGTTCAACACCACGATCGCGGTCGTCGCGACGGACGCGGCTCTCGTCCGGGCCCAGGCGCAGAAGCTGGCGGGCACCGCGCACGACGGCATGGCCCGCGCGGTGCGTCCGGTCCATCTGCTGACCGACGGCGACACCGTGTTCGCGCTGGCCACGGGCCGGGTTTCGGTGGCTGCGGAGAACCCGGTCGCGGTCAACGAGATCCTCGCGGCGGGCGCGGACGTGCTGGCCCGCGCGATCGTGAAGGCGGTGCGCGCGGCCCGGAGCGTCCAAGGGGCCGGCGGCACGTTCCTCGCCTACGCCGATCTGTACGGGGAGAGGTAGGGAGTCAGGGGGCGCGCGGCTCGGGTGACGGGGCGCGCGGGCGCCCGACTCGCAACCTAGGCAAGGGAGTTCACCCCCAACCGCCCGAAATGCGCTGGGAACAGACGGGGAACTTATCTCAGGCGCCTTACGTTTTTACGAACCCCGGTCACGATGTCAGACCCAGGGACTACGTTATGCACGCATCAAGTAACACGCGGCGACGGCCTGGAGACAGCACCTTGAGCGATCCGTACGAGACAACCGAGCAGCACCTCGACCGACTCCTGCGACGCGCCCTCAACTCTTTCGACCTTCCCGACGACACGGTCGACCTGCTCGGCTCGGCGCTGGCGCACAGCAGTTCACTGCACTCGTCGCACCACAGCCCCGTGCTGCACCGGGAGACCTACCGCCACACGTATCTCCTCACCGACGGTTCCGACCTGGCCCTGTGGGAGCTGGTGCACAGCGGTGGCCGGGACGAGCAGGAGCCCCGCCTCCATGAGCTCTACGCCGACGAGGGCGACGCCCATATCGCGGCGGCCCGGCTGGCCGGGAGCCTCTCCGACGCGCCGGCCTTCGGCGACGAGGCGAGCCGCGGCGAGCTGGAGATCCTGACGGTCCTGATGTCCGCTCCCCCGGCCCCCGCGCCCCGGACGTACGCTCCCGACAACTCGGCGGACCACGCCCGCCGGGTCCTGCGCCGCGCGGAGAACGGCGACCGGCCGGGCGAGGCGAAGGCGCGGCTGCTCCGGTCCGCCTTCGCCCACCACATCACCCAGATCTTCGGGCGCCAGTGCCAAGTGGACGGGCAGGAGGCCGGGTTCACGCTCTACGAGCACGCCTTCCTGCTGCTGGACGGCAGCGAGACGAGCCTGTGGGAGGTCGAGCACACGGCGACCCCGGACGGCCGCCACATGTGCGAGGTGTACGAGGACGAGCACACGGCCCGGGCGGCGATGGAGAGCCGTACGAGGATCTGCTGAGCCCAGGGAGTGCGCCGGACGACGGGCGAGCGGGCCGAGCCCCGCCGCCCGCCCGGCACCCTCCCGCCCCTCACCCGGCACCCGCACGTCGTACCGGCCCCCGCCCCGCCGCTCAGCCCTTCAGTGCCGGCTCCTTGGTGAGCGGCGCGTCACCCGCCGCCTCGCCCTCCACGTGCGCCTTCGGCCGGGACGGCAGTGCGAACATCAGCAGGAAGATCACCGCGAGCACTCCGGCCACCCACCACAGTGACTGCTGGAAGGCGTTCACGAAGGCCGGGCCGACCTCCTGCGGGGCGAGCCGGTCGCCGATCGCGCCGAAGAAGACCACCGACACCAGGCCGAGGCCGAGCGCGGTGCCCATCTGCTGCACGGTGTTGATCAGCCCGGACGCCGAACCCGCGTGCTCCTTGGGGACCTCGGAGAGGATCGCGTCGGTCAGCGGCGCCACGATCAGGCCCATCCCGACGCCCATGACGACCAGCGGAACCGCCATCTGCCAGGAGGTGATGGCAAGGCCGTAGTGCTCGGCCTCCCAGAGGTACGTCAGGAGCCCGGCGGCCATCAGGAGCGCGCCCGCCTGGAGGACCTTGCGGCCGAAGCGGGGCACCAGCTTCTGTACGGAGATCCCGGCGGCCACCGAGACGGCGACGGAGAACGGGATGCCCGTCGTACCGGCCCGCAGGACGCTCCAGCCCAGGCCCAGCTGCATGTACAGGGTCCAGACCAGGAAGAAGATGCCGAGGCCGACGCCGAAGGTGAGCTGTACGGCGATGCCCGCGGCGAAGCTCTTGATCCGGAACAGGGACAGCTCGATCAGCGGCGATCCGTCGATGACCGCCTTCTGCCGCTGGTGCCGGACGAGGAGCGCGAAGACGAACAGGCTGCCGGCCATCGAGAAGTGGCCCCAGAGCGGCCAGTCCAGCTCGTGCCCTCGGGTGAGCGGGTAGATGAGCATCAGCATGGCGAGCGTGACCAGGCCGACGCCCGTCAGGTCCAGCCGCATGGCCCGCGGCGCCTTGGACTCGGTGATGAACTTCGCGCCGAGGATCAGGCCCGCGATGCCGACGGGCAGGTTGATCAGGAAGATCGGCCGCCATCCGAGGCCGAAGAGGTCCCACTCGGTGAGCAGCGCGCCCAGCAGCGGACCGGAGACCGCACCGAGGCCGACGACCGCGCCGAAGAGGCCGAAGACCTTGCCGCGCTCGTGCGCCGGGAAGGTGGCGTGCACGATCGAGAGCACCTGAGGCACCATCAGCGCCGCCGTCGCACCCTGGAGGATGCGGGCGGCGACCAGTATGTCGGAGTTGGGCGCGAGGCCGCAGAGGGCCGAGGCGACGGTGAACCCGGCGATGCCGATGAGGAAGAGCCGCTTGCGCCCGTAGATGTCGCCGAGCCGGCCGCCGGTGATCAGCCCCGCCGCGAACGCGAGCGCGTATCCGGCGGTGATCCACTGGATCGCGGAGACCGAGGCCTCCATGTCCTGGCTGATGCTCGGGATGGCGATGTTGACGATCGTGACGTCGACGAGGTCCATGAAGGCCGCGGTCATCACGATGGCGAGAGCGAACCAGCGGCGCCGGTCGGTGGGGCCGGGCAGAGGTGGTGCGGTGCTCGGTGCTGTGCTCGATGCGGTGTTCGGTGCCGGGTCCGGCAGCGCTGCGGAAGAAGACATGAGAAGAAGCTATTCCTTCATTAGGACTGATCGTGACCTGATGGGCGCGCATCCTCGATCCCATGACCGACACCCCGGCACGACTGCTGAAGCTGCTGTCGCTCCTCCAGACCCCGCGCGAGTGGCCCGGCGGTGAGCTGGCCGAACGGCTCGACGTCAGCCCGCGCACCATCCGCCGCGACATCGACCGGCTGCGGGACCTGGGATATCCGGTGGAGGCCTCACGCGGTTCGGTGGGCGGCTACCGGCTGGTCGCCGGAGCCGCCCTGCCGCCGCTCGTGCTGGACGACGAGGAGGCGGTCGCCATCGCGGTCGGGCTGCGGGCCGGGGCCGGACACGCCATCGAGGGCGTCGACGAAGCCTCCGTACGGGCGCTGGCGAAACTGGAACAGGTGCTGCCGTCGCGGTTGCGGCACCGGGTCTCGGCGCTGCAGAACGCCACGGTGCCGCTGACGCGCGGCGACGGGGCCACCATCGATCCGCGGACCCTGACGACGCTGGCCTCGGCGGCGACCGGACAGGAGCGGCTGAGGTTCTCGTACCGCAGTGGCGACGGTACGGAGACGAAGCGGCAGGTCGAGCCGTACCGGCTGGTGAGCACCGGGCGACGGTGGTACCTGGTGGCGTACGACCTGCTGCGGGAGGACTGGCGGACGTTCCGGGTGGACCGGGTCTCGGAGCCGTTCGCGACGGGCGCCCGGTTCACGGCTCGGCCGCTGCCCGTGGAGGGCGGCGAGGGCGGAGCGGAGGACGCGGCACGGTTCTTCGCGCGGTCGATGGCGGGCCGGCTGCCGGAGCTGCGGCTCGATGTGCGGTTCGCGGCGCCGGCGGAGTTCGTGGCGGCGCGGCTGCCGCCGACGCTCGGCGTGCCAGAACCGGAGCCCGGGGCGGTGCTGGAGCCCGGGGCGGTGCTGGAGCCCGGGGCGGGGCCGGAGCCCGGGGCGGGACCGGAGCCCGGGGCGGGACCGGACGCCGAGGCCGGCTGCCGGTTGCGGTCCTCGTGTACGGACTCGCTGGAGTGGGTGGCGCTGCGGCTCGCGCTGGTGGAGTGCGAGTTCACCGTGGAAGGGCCGCCGGAGCTGGTGGCGTACGTGGAGAGCCTCGGCGCCCGACTGACCCGAGCGGCCTCGCCGGGACGGTGACCGGTGCGGCCCCGGCCGGACCAAGGACCACTCGCGGCTTCGGCCGCACCAGGGCCGCCGAAGCCCGGACGGCCCCGGGCATGGACCGCTCCCCGGACCCCGACACCACCCCGGACATGGGTGAGCCCCGACGCCGGGGGGGGTGGGCGCCGGGACTCAGTTCCGGGGACCGGTGGGAAACCGGTCGGTCGGCCGGGGTTGACCGGCTTGATGGGGAGGCTAGCGGGTTATCCGCTCACGCCACAGCGTCAAAGCCCGTGTCGTGTGCCATTCGCTTCAATTCGAGTAGGGCGTGCTTCTCTATCTGGCGGATCCGCTCCCGCGTCAGGCCGTGCTGCTTGCCCACCTCGGTCAGCGTCCGCTCGCGGCCGTCCTCCATGCCGTACCTCATCTTGATGATGGAGGCGGTCCTGTTGTCGAGCTTGCCGATCAGGTCCTCCAGCTCCTCGCTGCGCAGGAGCGTCATCACCGACTGCTCGGGCGAGACGGCGGAGGTGTCCTCCAGCAGGTCGCCGAACTGGGTGTCACCGTTGTCGTCGACCGACATGTTGAGGCTGACCGGGTCGCGGGCCCAGTCCAGGACGTTGCCCACGCGCTCGGCGTTGGAGTCGAGCTCGGCGGCGATCTCCGCGTGCTCGGGATCGCGCCCGTTCTCCCGGTTGAACTCGCGCTGGACCCGGCGGATCCGGCCGAGCTCCTCCACCAGGTGGACGGGGAGCCGGATCGTGCGGGACTGGTCGGCTATGGACCGGGTGATGGCCTGGCGGATCCACCACGTCGCGTACGTGGAGAACTTGAAGCCCTTCGCGTAGTCGAACTTCTCGACCGCGCGGACCAGGCCCGCGTTGCCCTCCTGGATCAGGTCGAGCAGGGGCAGCCCCGCGCGCGGGTAGCGGCGGGCCACGGCAACGACGAGGCGGAGGTTGGAACGGATGAATATGTCCTTGGCGCGCTCGCCCTCGGCGACCAGCGCCTCCAGCTCCTCACGCTTCGCGCCACCGGCCTCGCTCTCCACCTCGCCGTCGAGGATCTGCTGGGCGTAGACGCCCGCCTCGATGGACTGGGAGAGGTCGACTTCCTTGGCGGCGTCGAGCAGCGGCGTACGAGCGATCTCGTCCAGGTACATGCCGACCAGGTCGCGATCGGCGATTTCCCCGCCCACGGCGCGAACACTGCTTGCCCGGTCGGTCCCACCGGAGGCGGTGGACGAACGACGGGCGACGGCACGGGTTGCCATGCGTGCTCCCTTGCTGAGTAGGTCGCGACACCCTCTCGGGTGCCCTGCATCCGATGGAAACAACGACTGGAATCCGGACAGAATTCCCATGCCGCCCATTCATTTTCGCGATCATGCAGTACCCTGTCCGGCGCCGACCGGACGAAACCTGGCCCGCACACCCGCGTAAACGCAGGTCAGGCACGGTGCGCAGAGGCCCTGGCAGCCCTGGCGGGAAGCCTGCGACGCCGCTCCGGGTGAGGCCGCGCTCACAGGAAGCCACGCCCATGGGCCACGCCGCCCTCTACCGAGAACGTCCCTGGCGGCCCGGAACGTTCCGACCTCGCGTGTACCCCGGAAGACGACCCGTATCGCCTCGGGGTTGCTCGCGACCGGCGCTCTCAGCCGAACTGCACCGAGCGCTTGGCCAGGCCCATCCAGAAGCCGTCGATGACGCTTCGGCCCCGGCCCAGCTCCTCCTCGGCGGCGCCGAGCGTCACGAAGAGCGGGGCGAAGTGCTCGGTGCGCGGGTGGGCCAGCTTTCCGGCGGGTGACGTGTGCTCGAAGTCGAGCAGTGCGTCGACGTCCTGGGCCCGCAGCGCGCGGTCGCCCCAGTCGTCGAACTCCGCCGACCAGCCCGGCACCCCGCCGCCCTGGTGGCGCAGCGCGGCCAGGTTGTGCGTGAAGAAGCCGCTGCCGACGATCAGCACGCCTTCGTCCCGCAGCGGCGCGAGCTTGCGCCCGATGTCCATCAGCTTCTGCGGGTCGAGCGTCGGCATGGAGATCTGGAGTACGGGGATGTCGGCGTCCGGGAACATCTCGACCAGCGGCACGTACGCCCCGTGGTCGAGGCCGCGGTCCGGGATGTCCTGGACCGGCGTACCGGCGCCGCGCAGCAGCTTGCGGACGCTGTCGGCGAGCTGCGGGGCGCCGGGAGCTCCGTACCGTACGCGGTAGTAGTGCTCGGGAAAGCCCCAGAAGTCGTGGACCAGCGGGACCGGCTGGACGGCGCCGAGCGCGAGCGGCGCCTCCTCCCAGTGCGCCGAGACCATGAGGATCGCGCGCGGGCGCGGCAGCGTGGCGGACCAGGCGGCGAGCTGGCCGGGCCAGACCGGGTCGTCGGCGAGTGGCGGGGCGCCGTGCGAGAGGTAGAGGGCGGGCATGCGCTCCGCGGTGACCGTCATGACACTCCACTCCCTGTCCACTCTCCACCGGAGACCGGACACTGATCATGAATGCCTGATCCCGGGGGATGGTTCTTCAAGGGTCCTGCGGAATCCCACCGGCCAGGTTATTGAACCTTCAAGTTCCTACCTCCGGAGACCTTAGCCCTATCTAGTTAAACTTTCAAGAAAAGGTCGTACAGTGGAGTACATGACCACGGCATCCACCGGCGCGACACGCTGGCTCACCGACGAGGAGCAGCGCGTCTGGCGCGCCTATCTGCATGCCACCACGCTGCTGGAGGATCACCTCGACCGTCAGCTGCAGCGGGACGCGGGCATGCCCCACACCTATTACGGGCTGCTCGTCCAGCTCTCCCAGGCCCCTCGGCGCCGGATGCGGATGACCGAGCTCGCCAGGAACGTGAAGATCACCCGCTCCCGGCTCTCGCACGCCATCGCCCGGCTGGAGAAGAACGGCTGGGTGCGGCGCGAGGAGTGCCCGTCCGACAAGCGTGGCCAGAACGCGGTGCTCACCGACGAGGGCTACGCGATGCTCACCCGTTCGGCGCCGGGCCACGTCGACGCCGTACGGCAGGCGCTCTTCGACCGGCTCACGCCCGAGCAGGTGCGCAGCCTCGGCGACATCATGCGCGTGCTGGCCCACGGGCTCGAACCGGAGGGACCGGACGCGGATCTGCCCTGGCTCCGCTGAACCCCGCACACACGCCTGCCCCGGCCCCGCCGGTACGGCGGAACCGGGGCAGACCCATGAGGCCGTGGCGTCAGTGCGCGACCACCGGAATCCGGAGCTCGTCCTCGGCTCCCTCGGTGTCGCCGCCGGACACAGCTCCGGTCCCCGTTCCCGGACGGCCGGTGTTGATCAGAACGGCCGCGATCGCGGCGGCGGCGACGAGGATGCCGACCGCCCACCAGATCGCGCTGGCGAAGCCGCTGACCATGGCCTGGAGCTCCAGGAGCTTCGGGTCCGTGGCGCGGGCCGCGTTGTCGGCGATGTACGCGGTGGTGGCACCGGCCGCGATGGTGTTGAGCAGAGCGGTGCCGATGGCGCCGCCGACCTGCTGCGAGGTGTTGACCATCGCGGAGGCGACGCCCGCGTCACGCGGCTCGATGCCGTGTGTGGCCAGGGACATGGCCGGCATGAACGCCGTACCCATCCCGAGGCCGAGCAGCAGCATGCCGGGCAGGATGACGGCCGCGTAGCTGGTGTCGAGGTCCAGCTGGGTCAGGAGCAGCATGCCGATGGCGGCGACCAGGAAGCCGGGGCCCATGAGCAGCCGCGGCGGGACCCTGGTCATCAGCCGGGTGCCGATCTGGGTGGAACCGGTGATCATGCCCGCGATCATCGGGAGGAAGGCGAAGCCGGTCCTGACCGGCGAGTAGCCCTTCACGATCTGCAGGTAGTAGGTCAGGAAGAGGAACAGCCCGAACATCGCGATGATCGCGAGCCCCAGCGAGAGGTAGACCCCGCCGCGGTTGCGCTCGGTCAGGACGCGCAGCGGCAGCAGCGGCGACTTCACGCGCGACTCGGTCACGACGAAGGCCAGCAGCAGCCCGGCGGCGGCGACGAACATGGTGATCGTCAGACCGTCCGACCAGCCGGCCGACTCGGCGCGCGTGAAGCCGTAGACCAGCGCGACCAGGCCGAGCGTGGAGAGGACGACGCCGGGAATGTCGAGCGGCGAGCGGTTGCGGGTGCCGGAGGGCTCACGGATGACGAAGTACGCGCCCACGGCGGCGACGACGGCGAACGGGATGTTGACGAAGAACGTCCAGCGCCAGTTCAGGTACTCGGTGAGGAAGCCGCCGAGGATCAGCCCGACCGCGCCACCGCCACCGGCGATGGCCCCGTAGATGCCGAACGCCTTGGCGCGCTCCTTGGCGTCGGTGAACATCACGGCGAGCAAGGAGAGGGCCGCGGGAGCGAGCAGGGCGCCGAAGACACCTTGCAGGGCCCGGGAGCCGAACATCATCGCCTCGTTCTGGGCGGCGCCGCCGAGCGCGGAGGCCAGCGCGAAGCCGATCAGCCCGACGACGAAGGTGCGCTTACGTCCCCATAGGTCGGCGATCCGGCCACCGAAGAGGAGCAGACCACCGAAGGCGAGCGCGTAGGCGGTGATGACCCACTGCTTGTTGCCCTCGGAGATGCCGAGGTCGGTCTGGGCGGACGGCAGAGCGATGTTCACGATGGTCGCGTCGAGCACGACCATCAGCTGGGCGAGCGCGATGAAGGCGAGCGCCTTCCAGCGGCTGGGATCGGGGAGCCCGGTGCCGGCCGTTCTCGACAGCGGGGCGTCAGCGGTTTTTGACATGGGAGTAGCCACCTAGGGACATGCGAGGGCGCCGAGGACGTCGCGAGATCAGTCGCCGGTACGTGCTGGCGTACGCGTGAATGGGAGTACGTACGTGATGGGAGTGCGTGCGTGACGGAGTAGGTACGTGCGTGAACGTAAAAGGACGTTGATTACGGGGCCGGAGCCCGGGCGTCAGTCGCGGCGCCTCAGGTTCTCCAGGGTGGCCGCCGATCCGGGCAGTACGGAGCGGGCCGGGGCCTCCAGTCCGTCCAGGAACAGCTGCAGATGGCGGTGGGTGAAGCGGTCGATGTCCAGGCAGGCGATGCCGGGCAGCGGCCGGGTGAGCTGGGAGAGGGCGACGAGTACGTCACCGACGGCGATGTCGGTACGCAGTCGCCCGGCGGACATGGCGCGCGACACGAGTCCTTCGACCGCCGCTTCCAGGCGGTCTCGCTCGGCGAGCAGGTCGGGGTGGTCCCGGTCGAAGACGCCGGAGAGCATCGGGCACAGCGCGCCGATCCGTTCGTCGGCGGCCGCGTGCACGAAACGGCTGAGCGCGGCGAACGGGTCGGCCTCCGCCGCTGCGGCCTCTTCGGCCCTCGCGGTGGTGCGGGAGGTGACCGCGAGCACGACCTCGTGGGTCAGCGCGGCGCGGTCGGGGAAGTTCCGGTAGAGCGTGGCGTTGCCGACGCCGGCCCGCCGTGCGACGTCGTCGAGCGGCACGTCCGGCCCGAACTCGACGAACAGCTCACGTGCGGCCGCGACGATCCGCTCACGGTTGCGCAGCGCGTCGGCCCGCGGGCGCGGCGTACGGCGCCGGGCCGACGGTGCGGTGGCGTCGGTGGCGCACGCGGCGCCAGGTGCGTCGGTGGCACACGTGACGTCGGTGGCGTCGGTGACGGTCTCCACGGCTGCGGACCTTCTCTCCGGACGGTGAGTGATCGGCCGACCCCCGTTCGTAACCGGGGATCAACTCCCCGCTTCAGGGGGACACCGATGCAAACGGGGAGAGCCTCCCCGCTTATTTCCGCTCCTCGCTGTGACCTGAGTCACACCACCCGGCGGCGAAAAACCTCCGATCGGCGCACCCAGCGAGCGCCTCCGGAGCGCCCGGCACAGGCTGATCGCCAGAGCGCAGTCAGGGTCGGCCGGCTGCCGCGGACCCCGAAGGCGCCTCTATGCAGCAGCCCCGCCACCGGATACGCAGTCACCGCCGCCCCCTCGCCCTGGCCGGAGCGACGGCCCTGGTCATAGCCGCCATGGCGTCGGCGAGCACCACGCTCCCCGGCGCCGGACGGGCCGCGGCCGGCCCGGCGGCCACCGCCGAGGACTCCACGGTCGCCCCGTGCCGGATCGCCACGACCATGGGCGTCCAGATGTCGCTCGGCATGCCGACCCCGCCCGGCTACGCCCGCTCCACCGGTGAGGTCAAGGCGCTCAACCTGATGATCGACTTCCCGGACGCGGAGGCGGGCGAACCGGCGGAGGACCGGTTCGCGGAGTTCTTCCCGCAGACCTCCGACTGGTTCACGACCAGCTCCTACGGCCGCCTCGACTACCGTCCCGAGGCCCCCGTCCAGGAGTGGCTGCGGATGCCGCTGCCGTTCGCGGAGTACGGGATAGAGCGCGGCTCACCGTTCGAACCGGGCTACCGGCAGCTGGTCGAGGACCTGGTGGCGGTCGCCGATCCGAAGGTGGACTTCTCGGCGTACGACCTGGTCAACGTCCTCGTCACGCCGAACGCCGGCCCCTCCGCCCTGGACACCGTGCTCTCGGTGACCTTCTCCGGCAACACCGACGCCCCGGAGGCGGACGGCGTGCCGCTGGCCAACACGTCCTTCGTCTACAGCCGCCAGGACGACGGCTCGGGATCGTACGAGCAGACGGGCTACCGCGTCCTGCCGCACGAGAACGGCCATGTCTTCGGCCTGCCCGACCTCTACACGATGGAGGGCGGCGGCTCGGTGGGCCACTGGGACATCATGTCCGAGGACTGGGGCGCCAACAACGACTTCCTGGGCTGGCACAAGTGGAAGCTCGGCTGGCTCGACAACGAGCAGATCAGCTGCGCCTCGCAGCCCGGCACCAGCGACCACACGCTCGGCCCGCTGGCCACCGAAGGCGGCACCAAGCTCGCCTTCGTCCCGCTGAGCGCCCAGTCCGGCTATGCGGTGGAGGTCCGTACGGCGGCGGGCAACGACGAGGCCGTGTGCCGGCCCGGCGTGCTGATCTACAAGGTCAGCTCGGACGTGGACACCGGCCAGGGCCCGGTCTCCGTCGCCGACGCCACCCAGGACAGCGGCGGCTGCACGCGCCGCCCCAATGTGCACGCGGAGCTGTCGGACGCGCCGTTCCGGCCCGGCCAGACGTTCACCGACCGGGCCAACGGCGTACGGATATCCGTGCTGGACGAGGACGGGAACGGGAACTACCGGGTCCGGATCGTTCGGCCGTGAACGGTCGGAGGCCGGGGCCGGGGCCATCACTCGGCCGTGAGCGGCGCTGAGGTCGGGTCCTCGGCCATCAGCCGGTCCTGAACCGTGCCGAGCCCGGGTCCTCAACCATCACTCGGTCCTGAGCCGTGCCGAGTCCGCGTCGCCGGCCGCGAACCGGTCACGGAGCTCGTGCTTGAGAGGCTTGCCGGTGGCGTTGCGTGGCAGCGGCTCCTCGGTGAACAGCACCCAGGCCGGCACCTTGAACCCGGCCAGTGAGCGGCCCACGTGCTCGCGCAGGACGTCGGCGGTGGCCGAGGCTCCGGTACGCAGCCGGACGACGGCCACGACCTCCTCGCCCAGCACCGTGTGCGGGATGCCGAGGACGGCGGCGTCAGCCACGTCCGGGTGGTCGTGCAGGACGCTCTCGACCTCGACGCAGTACACGTTCTCGCCACCCCGGATCACCAGGTCCGTGAGCCGGTCGACGACCGCGATGCGCCCCGCGCGCCGCACGGCGAGGTCTCCCGTACGGAACCAGCCGTCCCGGAACGCCTGCTCGGTCGCGGCCGGGTCACGCCAGTAGCCGCGGAACAGCGACTGGCCGCGCAGCCACAGCTCTCCCACCTGCCCCTCCGGCACCTCCTGGCCCGCCGCTCCCAGCTCTCCCGTCTCTCCCGCGATCCGGGTCTCGGTGACGGGCGTCGGGCGGCCGACGGCGGCGGGGTCGGCGCGGTACTCGGCGCCGATGTTCGCGAGGACGCCGCCGCTGGTCTCGGTGAGGCCGTAGCCGTTGCGCGGCTCGACGCGTTCGCCGTAACGGGCGGTGAGGCGGGCGACCAGAGCGGGCGGGGCCGCGGCGCCGCCGGTGCTGAACAGGGTCAGGCTCGCCGGCTCGTCGCCCGTGCGCTCGGCGGCGTCCAGCAGCTGGAGGGCCGTCGTCGGCACACCCGCGAAGTGTGTGACGCCGTGGGCGCGGATGAGCCGGAGGGCCTCGTCGGCGTCCCACTTCTCCATCAGGACGAGCATGCCGCCCGCCGCCATCACGCCGTAGAAGCTGGTGAAGGCGGCGACGTGGAAGAACGGGAACGTCATCAGCGAGACCGGAGCCGGGCCCATGCCGGGCACCGCTCCTCGCCCGAGCGCCGAAAAGGCCGCCTGGTAACGCGGGTTGAGCGTGGCTCCGGCCTGGGCCAGGTGCGTGGCCACCGCGCCTTTGGGCCGGCCGGTGGTGCCGGAGGTGTAGAGGATCGTGGCGTCGTCCTCGGGCCGGGGCTCCACGTCCGGCGGCGCGGCCAGCGGATCGGGCGCGGGAAGGTCCTCGTACCGTTCGAGGCTGACGCCGTCCGGGAGTTGACCCGCCTTCCGGGCATCGCTGAAGAGCACCACGCGCGTCCCGGTCCGCCGCGCCCAGCCCGCGACCCGGTCCAGCCGCTCAGCGTCGACGAGCAGCACGCCGGGCTCGCAGTCGTCGAGGGCGTATGTGAACTCGGCCTCCGTCCACCAGGAGTTGAGCGGTACGGCGATGAGACCGGCCAGTTGCGCGGCCCAGAAGGCGATCTGCCACTCCGGGTGGTTCGGCATCGCGATCACGGCCCGGTCGCCGGGGCGCAGCCCGTACCGCTCGACCAGCCGGACGGCCAGCGCGGACGCGGCGGCGAAGAACTCCCCGTACGACCAACGGTGTTCACCGGCGATCAGGAACGGCGTGTCACCATAGGCCCAGGTGGTCTCCACGAACTCCCGGAGCGTGCGCGGGCCGTCGGCGTACTCCAGCGTGCCCCGCTCGCCCCGCACCACGGCGAAGGGTGCGCCGGGAGCGGTGAGGAGGGCCGCTGCGCGCTCGGCGGCTCCGGGGTCCGGTGGCGGCGGGGCGGTGGTGGACACGGGCGGCCTCTCTCGCGCTGGCTCGGCAGGTCTGACGCTACGCCGGCGGGATCCGTGGACCGTCCGGCGCGGGGCCGGAGAGCGGGAAGCGGGCCTCCAGCGTGTAGTGACCGGAAGGATACGGGCCGTGGGTCAGCCGGCCTCCGGCGGCGGCGATCCGTTCGCCGAGGCTGCACAGCCCCAGCCCCGGCCCTCTGACGGCGAGGTCACCGGCCACGGCGGAAGGACCCGGCCGCCCGGAGGCGTGGATCCCGCCGCCCGGCCGCCCGACAGCCTCGACCCCGTCGTTGGAAACCGTCAGCACCACCTCGCCCGGCGATGTCTCCACCACCACCCGGCAGCTGCCGGCGCGGCTGTGCCGCAGCACGTTGGCGGCCGCCTCCCGCACCGTCGTGGCCAGGACCGTCTGGAGGAGCGGCGGGAGCGGCGCGCCGGCCGGGCGCGCCTCGGTGCGGAGACCGGCCGCCTCCAGCAGGCACCGGACGGACTCGATCTCCGTGTCGAGCGAGAGGCAGTGGTAGCCGTGCGCCACCCGCCGGGCCTCCTCCTGGATCTCCCGCATCCCGCAGAGCGCCTCGGCCAGCCGGTGCCGGGCCGTCTCCGGCGTGCGGTCCATCAGCCGGAGCGCCAGCTCGCACTGGAGCGTGATCGCCAGGAGCCTCGGGCCGAGCAGGTCGTGCAGATCGCGGGCGAAGCGGAGCCGTTCGCGGACGACGACGCGGCGGTGGACGGGGTCGGCCGTCACTCCTTCGTCCGTCGTCCTCTCCATGGCCTTCTCCGTGGTCCGTGCGGACCGTACGGACAGTCCCCGCACCATGTCGTCCCCCTCTGCGTCCGGTTCTCCGGTGGTGGCAGAGCTTCACCGCCGCCGCTATCACTCGGCTATACGAGCCCCACCGGTGGCCCCCTTCCCGGTGGTACACAAGGCGCCGGAACCGCCTGAGGCCCCTCGTCGGAGGACCGGGCCCGGACGGACAACGGGGGGACGCATGCAGAGGATCGTGCTGGCCGAGGACATGCACATGATCCGGGTGGCGCTGGCCGCGCTCCTGGAGCTGGAACCGGACATGGAGGTGGTGGCCCAGGTCGCGAGCGGCAGCGACGTCGTACCGGCGGTGCTCCGGACGGAGGCGGACACGGCGGTGCTCGACATCGACATGCCCGGCATGGACGGCATCACCGCCGCCGGTCTGCTGCGGGACCAGGTCCCCGGCTGCCGGACGCTGATCCTCACCGGCGTCGCGCTGCCCGGCCAGCTCTGGCGGGCGCTGGACGCGCAGGTGAGCGGCTTCCTGCCGAAGCACGCGTCGCCGGACGAGCTGGTGGACGGCGTACGCCGGGTGGGTGCGGGCCGCCGGATCATCGATCCCGAACTGGCCATGTCCGCCTGGGAGATCGGTGACAATCCGCTGACCCGGCGGGAGGTGGAGGTGCTGGGCCTGGTCGCGGCGGGCGCGGAGACCGGACAGATCGCCACCGCCACGAACCTGTCGGTGGGAACGGTCCGCAACTACCTCACGACGATCGTGAACAAGCTCGGCGCCCGCAACCGCATCGACGCGCTGCGCACGGCCAAGGAGAACGGCTGGCTGTGAGTTCTCCACCGCCGGCGCATACGGCCTCGTATAGGTCGTTTATCGGAACGCGCGCTGTACTCCCGCCATGCCAAGGAGACCACGTGCGCGCAGGCAGCGCCCACGCGTCGAGGACCCGCACGCGCAGGACCCGTACACCGGGCACTGGGCCATGGAGTACGCGCGCCGGCTCGCCGACCGCCATCCTCCGCACCACCGCGTCCTGATCCAGACCAGCATGTCGCCGAGCGGCTACTTCCACGTCGGGAACTTCCGGGACACCGTCTGCGCGCACCTGGTGCACCGGGCGCTGCGCCGGATGGGCCGCCGTTCCGCGATCCTGCTCAGCTTCGACGACTACGACCCCGTACGGACCGGCCAGGCCGTCAGGGACCCGGAGCTGGCGGGCCACGGCGGGCGGCCGCTCGGCGAGCACCGGGAGCGCGCCGCCCGGATCTGCCGCACCTACCTCGCCGAGCTCCGGGCCATGGGCATCCTGCCGCCGGAGGCCGACCAGGACGGCCGGACCCCGCCCGGCGGCGACTGGCGGACCCACTACCAGTACGAGCGGTACCGGGCCGGTGCGTACCGGACGGTCCAGCGCCGCTACCAGCGCGACGCGGACCGGCTCGCGGCGCTGCTCGGCAAGGACGACGGGCGCGACCTCTTCGCCGTCTACTGCCTGCAGTGCGGCCGCAACACCACCGAGATCCACCGCCTGGACCGGCGAGCCGCGCGCTACCGCTGCCTGTCGTGCGGC
The DNA here is from genome assembly GCF_040614075.1 of Streptomyces sp. NPDC006174. Lineage (NCBI taxonomy): Bacteria > Bacillati > Actinomycetota > Actinomycetes > Kitasatosporales > Streptomycetaceae > Streptomyces > Streptomyces sp. NPDC006174. Next base: position 294,237 of record NZ_JBEXTJ010000007.1, read on the forward strand.
GCCGAGCTGACCGCCCGCGACCCGGCGGACGTCAAGCCGTCCTGGGCGCTGGACTGGACACTGCGCGTCGCGCACGAGTCCATCGACTGCGAACCGGCGGGTCAGGACCACGTCAGCGCGGGCAGCACCATGGACCGGACGCTGCCGGTGTACGAGCGCTACCTCGGCTTCCCGCAGCCGGTCATCGTCCCGTACGGACTGGTCCGCGCCGAGCACGGCAGCGGCAAGATCTCCGGATCGCGCGGCGGTGGTCCGTACGTACGCGATCTGCTCGCCGTCCACCCGGTGCCGCTGGTGCTGTGGCTGTACGCCCGCCGCGACTGCCTCGCCGATCTGCGGCTGGGCTTCGGGCCGGCCGCGTTCCTGGGCGCGTACGAGGAGTTCGACCGGTTCGCGCGGTCCGCGTCCGGAGACGGCCGGGCCCGCGACCGTGTGCTGTGGGAGCTGCTGACGGACGAGGAGCCGGACGGGTACGGGACGCTGCCCCGGATGCGTACGGTCCTCGGAGCGCTGTACGCGCACGGCTGCGCGCCCGAGGCGGCGCGGCGCCACCTCGCGGCCCGCCATCCCGGCGCCGACGGTCCGCTGCTGACGGAACGGATCGACCACGCGCACGCCTGGCTCACGACCCACGGCCGCGACCGCTACTGGCCTGCGGCCGGTACGCCTGCGGACGGTGGCCCGGCGGACGGCCTGATTCCGGCCGGTCGTCAAGCCCCGGCAGGTCATCAAGCCACGGCCGGTCATCGAGCTCCGGCCGATCCCGCGCCGGCCGATCCCCAGACCGCCGCCGGCCACCCGCTCGACCTGCTCATCAGCCAACTCCGCACGCACACCGGCCCCGGCGCACCACACGCCGGGCGCACGCGGGCGGAGTTCCGGCAGATCTACGGCGCGCTGTTCGGCACCGAGCACGGGCCCCGGCTCGACACCCTCGCCGATGTCTTCGGGCCCGCCGTCCTCGCCGACGCGCTGGAGGCCTACCGCGCTCGCGGTGAACGGCCTCTCTGCGTCGAGCCGCCCGCCGGATCCGGCGTCCCACGCGTCCCCGACCTTCAGGAGGCTCCGAGCCGTGCGCGCTGAACTCTTCACTCCTGGCGGCGCGTCGGTACCCGACGACTGGGACTCCTTCGTGCGCGGCCACCGCGCCTGCGTGCTCTGGGAGGCGGAGCTGCTGGAGGCGGCCGCCTGGGGCAGCCGGCGGCCGCTCTTCGCCGGGCTGGTGCGGGAGGCCGGTGAGCCGGTCGCGGCGTTCTGCGGCCGGCTCGGGATCCGGCCGGTCGCGCAGCGGTTCCGGCCGGCCGGCCGGGCGGCGGTACCGGGCTGGTTCCAGGTCCATCTGCCGAACAGCTTCAGCCCGGGACGGCTGTACGCTCCCGGCCTGGACACCGCCGGACGCCGGGCCGCCACCCGCGCCTTCGAGCGGGCGATCCGCCGGCGGCTGGGCCCGCGCTGCCTCGGAGTCGTCCACCTCGATGCCGAGGCGTCCGAACTCCACTACCTCGAAGGACCGTTGAGGCTGCGGCGAGCCACCGCACCCAACGCCGTGCTGCACAACCGCTGGCCGAGCATGGACGCGTACTTCGCGGAGCTGCCCCGAGGCCGCAGGCGGCGTCTTTCGGCGCTCCACGCGCGCGTCGGCGCCGATCCGGAGCTGGTCGTGGAGTCGGCGGTGGCCGCGATCGACCCGGTGCACGCCAGCCGGCTGGACCAGCTGACACGGATGAAGCACACGGACCGCCCGAGCGGTGTCGTACCGCTGCTGCCCGCCTACTTCGAGCGGCTCAACCGGTCGCCAGGCGCCTCGTACTTCGCGCACCGCGAGAAGAGCTCCGGCCGGCCGGTCTCCTTCGATCTGGTCCTGGACGCACCGGACGGCTGGCTGACCACGGTGACCGGCTCCGACGGCGGCCGGGATCTCTATCTCGACCTGTACCTCCGGGAGATCGACCGGCTGATCGCCACCGGCGTGCCCGCCGTCCAACTCGGCCCCGGTATGCGGCAGCTGAAGGAATCCTTCGGCGCCACCACCGTCCCGCGCCACGCGGTCGCCGTCCCCTTCTGACGGCCTCCGCGCCCACGGCCTCCACCCACGTGTCCGTCCCCATCAGCGAAAGCAGACCCATGGACTTCACCACCGCACTCGACCGCCACCTGGCGGCCGTCCGCGCCCGCGACCTGGCGGCCTACATGGCCACCGTCCACGACGAGGCGACGGTCATCCTGCCGAACGGGAGGACGGTGACGGGCGCCGAGGCCCTCCGCGCCTTCCACCAGAACTGGTTCGCGGATCCCGACTGGACGATGGAGACCGAGACGGTCCGGACCGTGGTGCACCAGGACACCGCCGTCGCGGTGCTCGACGTCCGCTACCGGGACCTGGACGAGGACGGCAAGCCGTACGCGATGCGCTACCTCCTCAGCCTGGTCTTCGCCCGCACCGAAGGCGACTGGCTGCTCGTCCACGACCAGAACACCCTCTGCTGAGATGCGCGGCCCACAGCGCCACACGCGCTACAGCCGTGCCGTGCGCCGAGCCGTCTCCACGGTCCCGCACTACCGGGAGCGGTACGCGGCGACCGGAACCCTGCCGCCGCTCACCCGCGACGAGGCCGACCTCCGGCTCCACCTGCTCATGCCGCTCGGCTCGTCGCTGCTCGCGCGCCGCGACCCCGGCCGGCCGGCCACCGAGCACCTCGCGGAGCTGCGCGACGCGCTGCGGATCGCCGGCCACCGGACCGGCGGCCGGCAGGTGTACGAGGTCACCACCGCGCTGCGCGAGCCCGTGCGCGCGTACGGCACCGACTGGCGCGTGCTGCTCGCCTCCACCGCGGACGCGCTGCCGCACGTCGTCGAGCGGTACGCCACCGGAGCTCGCGGACCGGGCCGCGACGCGCTGGTGGTCGGTGACGCCGGACAGCTGGACGGTGCCGTGGCCGTCGAGCGCTTCACTCTGGCGGCCGCCGCCCGGAACCGTCCCGCGCCCGGCGCTCTCTGGTACGAACCGTGGCTCGGCCACCTCGGCGGCGTCCCGGCCGACTGCGGCGAGCTGCACCTCAGCGCCGACCGCGTCCACGCCCGGCTGCTCGGCGGCGTGACCGTGCTGACGCTGCTGCGCCGGCGCCGCCCCACGTTCGTCCACGTCCGGCCGGAAGGCGCCGGCTCCTTCGCGCCCGCCTCCTGCCCCCGGCACGGCGTACCGATCCTCGGGAGAACACCGTGAACTCAGCCCTGGCACCCGTCATGCGGCTCGTGCCCGTCCTGCGCAACCTCGTACGGACCCACCGGCTGGAGCGGGCCTCGCCGGAGCGGCTCGACGCCGAACGGCGGCGCCTGCTGGTGGAGTTGGTGCGGCACGCGCAGGCGGACGTACCGCGCTACCGCGAGCTGGTCGCACCGGAGACCGCGGCCGCCTTCCGCGGCCCGGAGGACCTGCCGTCGCTGCCGACGCTGGACCGGGCCGAGTTCCACGACCGGGCGCCCGAGGAGCTGCTCGCGGCCGGTTTCACCACGGCGAACACCAAGGCGGGCACCACCAGCGGCTCCTCCGGCATCCCGATCACCATCCGCAACTCCGAGCACGACCTCGGCTATCTGCGCGCCTCGTACCTGTACGACATGCTGGCCTCGGGTCTGCGGCCGTGGGACCGGATGGCCTACTTCCGGGTCACGCCGTTCCTGCGGCATCCGCTGGAGCGGTTCGGGCTGCTGCGTACGTTCCACATCGACACCAGCACCACGCTGGACGACCAGGTCGCGGCCTTCCTCGCGGCCCGGCCGACCTTCCTCGTCGGCTTCCCGCATGTGATCGCCTCCGTGGTGGAGGAGCTGGAGCGGCGAGGCGTACGGTACGGGGCCGCGCGGCGGGTGCTGTTCGGCGGTGAGCGGCTGACGCCGACCGCGCGGGCCCGGGTGCTCGGCCATCTCGGCGCGCGCTGCCACGAGGTGTACGCCTCGGTGGAGGTGTTCACGATCGCCCGCACCTGCCGGCGCGGCGCACTGCATCTGCGGGCCGCGGACGTGGTGGTGGAGCTGGAGCAGGACGACGGTTCGGTCGTACCGGCGGACGGGACGCGCGAGGCGGAAGGCGAGATCCTGGTGACCCGGCTGCACAGCGAGGCGATGCCGCTGATCCGCTACCGGCTCGGCGACCGGGTCACCGTGGGCCCGGCCGACTGCGGCTGCGGGCGCCGCACGCCGGTGGTGCTGCGGGTGCAGGGCCGCAGCCAGGACCGGTTCCGCGGGCTGGACGGACGGGAGTTCTACGCCGACTTCCTCACGTACGCGGTGCAGGACTTCGCCGAGGTGTCCCGGATGCAGCTGGTGCAGGAGCGGCCGGGTCAGGTGACGGTACGCGTGGTCCTCGCGGCGGCCTCCGACACGGCCGTCACGGAGCGGATCGCGGCGGCCGTACGGGAGGCCGTTCCCGGCTTCGACGTACGGGCCGAGGCGGTGCGCTCCATCGCGCCGGAGGCCAACGGCAAGATCAGGATCGTGAAGGTGGAGGCTCCCGCGCGCTGAACCCCGGAGGGTCCGGCCGCACGGCCGGACCCTCCTTTCCGTACCTCCGTACCTCCGTACCTCCGCACCGGCTCAGATCGCCCGGCGCTCCTCCAGCGCGGCCCGCCAGGACGGCGGGAGGTTGCGCACCACCTCGATGCCGGAGAAGACCGACGGCTCCTGCGGACCGACCTCCTTGACCCAGGCGGCCATCCTGCCGATGCCTTCCTCCAGGCCGACGTGCCGGTCGCCGGTGGACAGGATCTTGCGGGCCTTCTCGTGGGTGGCGTAGGCGTCACGTACCTCGTTGCGCTCGGGCAGGTGGTTGACGCGCAGCTCCACGCCCATCGCCTCGCAGACGGCGGTGGCGATGCGGTTGACGCTGTAGACGTGGTCGCCGCCGATGTTGAAGACCTCGTTGTACGCCTCCGGGATCTCCACGGACCGGGCGATGGAGGGCGCCACGTCCTTGATGTAGCTGAAGGCGCGGGTCTGTTCGCCGTCGCCGAAGACCGTGAAGGGCTCGCCGCGCAGGGCCTGGTTCATGAAGATGCCGATGACGTTGCGGTAGCGGTCGCCGATGTTCTGGTACTCGCCGTAGACGTTGTGCGGCCGGAAGACGATGTACGGCATGCCGAACATCTCGTGGGTGACGCGGAGTTCCTGTTCGACGGAGAACTTCGCGATGCCGTACGGGTCCTCCGGAGCGGGCACCAGGTCCTCGCTCATGGGCAGTTGGTTGGCGCCGTAGACCGCGATGGACGAGGTGAAGACGAAGCACCGAACCGTACCCGCGTTGACGGCGGCGTTGATGAGGTTGACGCTGCCGACCACGTTGTTCATGTAGTTGAACCGCTTGATGAAGTGGCTGAGCCCTTCGGCGGCGTACGCGGCGAGGTGGAAGACGTAGTCGACGCGGTGGGCGGCGAAGACGGCGTCGACCACCTCCGGGTCGCAGACGCTGCCGTGCCGGAACTCGGCGGCGTCGGGGACGTTGGCGCGCTCGCCGCCGCTGAGGTCGTCGAGGACGATGACGCGGTGGCCTGCGGCGAGCAGTTCGCGGGCCACGTGCGATCCGATGAAGCCGGCGCCTCCGGTGACGAGCGAGACGGGGACGGGAGGGGCGAGGTTCATGCCGGTTCCATTTCCTTTTCCTTGGCGGAGGTTTCCTTGGCGGGGCTTTCCTTGGCAGGGGTCTCTTCGGCGGGAGCGGTGGCCTGCGCGGCGGCGGTCGGGTGCGAGAGTTTCAGCAGGCGCAGCGCCGGGCCGGTCATGACCGTGGTCAGCACCGCCATCACGACGAGCACGGTGAACGCGTTCTGGTTGATGAGCCCGGCGTCCAGTCCGGCGCGGAGCACGACGATCTCGGTGACACCGCGCGCGTTCAGCAGCACACCGAGCCCGAGCGACATCCGCCACGGCAGTCCGGCCGTACGGGCGGTGACGGCGGTACCGGCGAGCTTGCCCACGACCGCCGTGACGACCGCGACGGTCCCGGCCAGCAGCAGGCCCGCGTGGCCGGTGACCTGCGTGAGGTCCACGGTCATGCCGACGGAGACGAAGAACAGCGGCAGCAGCAGCCGGCGGTTCACCGAGTCGAGCCGTGTCTGTACGGCGGTGAGCGCGGTGCCCGGCCGGTGCGGGACCAGCATCCCGGCCAGGAAGGCGCCGAAGATCGAGTGGACGCCCATCACATCGGTGACCCAGGCCAGCGAGAAGGCGAGCACCAGCAGCGCGAGCAGCCGGACGGCCGACGACACACCGGTACGGTCCGCCCAGCGGTCTGCCGCGCGCACCAGCGGACGGCCGGCGATCAGGACGACGGCGGCGAACGCGGCCGCGAGCAGCACCGTCCCGCCCGCGCCCCAGACGCTGCCGGCCGTCGCCACCGCCATGGCCGTGGCCAGCGCGCACCAGGCGATCACATCGCAGGCGGCGGCGCAGGTCATGGCCATGGTGCCGAGCGGATGGCGGGCCAGGCCCGACTCCTGGACGATCCGGGCGAGGACCGGGAAGGCGGTGATGCTCATCGCCGTACCGAGGAAGATCGCGAACGGGACGAAGCCGATGCCGCCGCCGGCGAACTCCCGGTAGACCAGCGCCGCCGACAGCACGCCCAGCACAAACGGGATGATCATGCTGCCTTGGCTGACCGCGCCGACCACCCGTCCGCTGCGCCGCACCTGGGAGGCGTCGAACTCGGAGCCGACGGCGAACATGAAGAGGATCAGTCCGACCTGCGCCAACACGCCGAGCAGCGGTTCGGCCGCCTCCGGATAGAACAGCTCGGTGGATCCGGGAAAGATTCCGGCCAGGAACGACGGGCCGAGCAGCAGGCCGGTGGCGATCTCGCCGATGACCGGCGGCTGGCCGAGCTTACGGGCCAGCAGACCGCCCGCCGTGGCGGCGGCGGCCACCGCGGCGAGGGCGAGGACGACCCGGAGCACGGTCTCGGCGACATGCGGGCCCTCGGCGGGCGGCCCGGCTCCGGCACCTCCCGTACCACCGGGTTCCGGAGTACCGAGGCCGAACGCGAGCGCGGCGACGAGCACGCCGACGGCGGCAACGGAGATCAGCAGCGGATAGACGATGCCACGCCAGGCGGGCAGTTTCGCGGGGCGCGACGGAGGCTGGGTCATCGTGGTGCTCCAAGGTCGGTCGGCACGGTGGGCCGCGTGATGGACGGGGTCGTACGGGTCTCGGGCGCGCGGCTGCGGAAGGTGCGGCTCCGGAGCAGGAGGCGGGCGAGCACGGCGTGGGCCACCTCGCCGACGGTGAGCGCGGTGACCGCGCCGAGCGCGCCGAGCGCCGGCACGAGGAGCAGGCCGGACAGGACGGCGCAGAGCAGGCCGCCCAGCGCGCTCACGGCGGTGGCCCGCAAGGTGTGCGGAGTGGCGTTCTCCAGCAGGTAGTTGAGGCTGCCGACGGTGAAGACGATCGGCACGCCGAGCACGTACAGCAGCAGGACGGCGACCGGTGGCGCAACGAGCCCGGACTGCTCCGCCGACCACGCCAGCCACAGACTCCCGGCGCTCCACACCGCTCCCACGGCCGCGACCGGCAGCAGCCGCCGGACCACGCGGCGGTCCAGCGAGGCGGGATCCACCGACCGGAGAGTGAGCGACACATGCGGCTGGAAGAGCCGCAGCAGATAGCCGAAGCCGTTCAGCAGCACCGACGAGGCGAGGATCATCAGATACAGGTGGCCGGTCTGCTCGTGGTGCCGGGAGGCGCCGAGCAGCACGAAGAGGACGCTCACCGTGCCGGAAGCCGCGATGTCGCCGCAGGCCATCAGCGCGGCGGTGGTCATCACCGGCCGTACGACCCCGCCGCGCACCGGCCGGCCGGTGGCCCGGTACAGGGCCGGCAGCTGCGCCAGGTTGAGGAGCGCGGTGCCGCCGAGGATCCAGCCGGTGAAGGCCTCCGGGCCCCAGCCGAGCAGGCTCGCTCCGCCGGCTCCGGTGGCGATGACCAGCGACAGCGCCGCGAAGTTCAGGACGTCGGCGCGGTTGCGGTCCAGGGCCCGGCAGAGGCCGACCAGGACGGTGTTCAGCCCGAGCAGCGCGGCGTAGAGCCCGGCGAGCAGGCCCAGCGCGACCGTGGAGCCGCCGCCGGACCGCACGAAGAGCGCCGTGCCGGCCAGCCAGAGCACGGCCGCACCGGCGAGCAGCAGCGCGGAGGCCAGGAGGACGGTGATGAGCTGAGGTCCGGTGCGCAGCGCTCTGGGGACGAGTTTCAGCGCGGACTTCTCGATGCCGAGCGTGGTGAGGGTGGTGAGCACCTGGGCGGTGCCCATGGCGGCGGCGTACGGCTCGTACCCGGCCTCGCCCCAGCTCGCCAGCAGGACCGCGTTGGCGCCGAGCAACGCCAGCCGGAAGGCGGTGCGTCCGGCGAGCAGGGAGGCCAACGACCGTGCGGTGGGACGGCGGTCGGGGCGGAAGGAGGTGGCGGTGGGCGCCCGGTCCGGTGCTGGGGCCCGGCCCGGGCCGCCGGACGTCGCGGTCACGCCGGTGCGGTGCGGGCCGGATCGGCGGCCGCGATGCAAGCACCGGACGCCACCGGCGCCACCGCGTCCGACGTGACGAACCGGCCCTTGCCGCCCGCCGTGATCTCGACGCTCTCCGCCCGCACGACCTCCAGCGGGAAGTCGCAGCCCGCCACCGCCAGCAGCCGCTCCCGCACCGCGGCGGTCAGCTCGTCCCACGCGGCCGGGAGAAGCTCTCCGTCCGGCACGACGTTCAGCCGTACCGCGCCTTCCCGGTCCTGCACCACACCGCACTCCGCGATACCGGGAAAGGTCGCGGCCAGGTGCAGGAACGTGTCCGGGTACAGCTGGCGGCCGTTCGGCAGGGTCACGGCGTCGTTGACGCGGCCCGCCGTCAGCCGCAGGGTCCTGAAGCGCCGGCCGCACGGGCACGGCCCGGTGTCGATCCGGCCCACGTCACCCAGGTCGTAGCGGATCAGCGGCATCGCACGCTCCATGAACGCGGTCACCACCACCCGGCCCTCACCGCCGTCCGGCACCGGCCGGCCGTCCGGCCCGAGGATCTCCACGAGCAGCCGGTCCTCCGCGAGGTGGGCCCGCTGGTGGAGGCACTCGTACGCGATGTTGAGCACCTCGAACGCCGAGTACTCGTCATGCACCGGCACCCCGAACTCCCGCTCCAGCAGCGCCCGGTGCTCCGGCACGAGCAGCTCGGACTCCGTCATCACCAGCCTCAACGTGGAGCGCAGAGCGGTGAGTTCGGCCGGGCCCAACGCCCTTAGCAGTGACCGCAGATGGACCGGATAGCCGATGATGACCTGTGGCCGGGCGGCGAGCAGCTCGGCCGTGATCTCGTCCATCGGCCGGTCGGTGAGCAGCACATGGCGGCGGAACAGCCCGGCCTTCTGGTAGCCGCGCGCGGGTGGTGCGAACGGCCGGATGTGCGAGAGCCGGTCGGTGGGCCGGTAGCGGCCGGTGGCCAGGAACCGGCGTACGCAGGAGGCGAGGTGGTAGTCGTGGCTGCGGTGGTCGTGGACGACGGTGACCCGCCGCCCGGTGGAGCCGCTGGTGCGGAAGGTGGGCAGGGTGCCGGGATCGGATCCGTCCGCGAGGAGCTCCTCCACGGGCCGGCTCCGCAGGACCTCCTTGTCGATGACCGGCAGCCGCGCCACCTCGGCGAGCGAGCGCAGCGGGCCGGTGCGGTAGGCGGGGTGCGCGCGGTAGTACGGGACCCGGGCGCGGGCGTGCGCCAGCATCCGGTTCAGCTGGGCGAGCTGGCGCCGGCGCAGCGCGCGCCGGGACCCGTACTGCCGGGCGTACGTGACGGGCACGTACCAGGCCTCTCGGAGGAACATCGTCCCACTCCCCTTCTGCCGTGAGGCCCGTCAGGCAGCCGTGCCGGACACGGCCGAGCGGCGGCGCGGGACGACGCGGCCGAGCGCGCTGAACCAGCGGGTCGGCGCGAAGAGCACGAAGAGCGCGATCACGACATGCGTGATGATCATGGCGAACGCCTCGTGCTTGCTGGCCGGGTGGCCGAGCCGCACCGTCATGTGCGAGGCCCAGGTCCACACCTCGGGGATGGTCTGCCACTGCGGGTCGGTGTGCTCGTTGATCGTGAGGTACGCGAGGTCCTCCAGGCCCGAGAGCATGATCAGGAGCATCGCGTAGCCGAGCCGGCGCACCAGTTGCGCGGCGCCGCCGCCGATCCGGAAGCAGAAGAGGAAGGTCAGGATCAGGAACGGCGTGAGCGTCAGGACGTAGTAGTACAGCTCGGGATGGTTCTCCGCGTGGAAGAAGATCTTCGGCACGAAGTAGAGGAAGTAGAGCATGAAGCAGAGCGGCGCGAAGAGGTGCAGCCGCAGCTTCTGCGCCCATTCCGGGTCGAGTTGGGCGAGCGCCTCGGTGGCGAGGACGAAGGGCACCAGTTTGAAGAGCATGACGCCGAGGCTCTTGACCTCGCGTTCGTGCGGCATCACGAACCACACGACGGCCGCGAAGACGAGGGCTAGTGAGGCCAGGATGAGGAAGGGCGCATGGCGCCGGAGCGTGGTCAACGCTTCTCCGTAAGCAGATCGGTGCGGATGGGGGCGGCGGATGCCGCGGCGGGTTCGGGAGCGGCGGCCGGCGCGGTCGCGGCGGTGCCCGGCGCGTCGGGTTCGACGCCGAAGCGGAGGAGCGACTTCGCCTTGGCCTGCGCCTCGCGGAGCTCGGCGTAGGTGTCGGCGACCAGCAGGAGGTAGCCGATCTTGTGTCCGGCCTGGGTGTAGCGCCGGACCCGGGAGCCAGGAGTCGGGAAGATGCGCAGCTCGGCGGTCTGCGGCAGCGCGCGGACCGCGTCGGCGCCGTCGATGGTGCGCAGGATGCCGTCGGTGTCGGTGGACAGGATCTGCAGGGCCGTCTTCTTGTCGTGGCGGGCCTGGAGGTCGAAGGGGAGGCCGAGCGCGAGGCGGAGCGCGGCCTCGTAGGTGTCGATGCCGTACGCGTGCCGGACGAGCAGCGGCATGCCGTTGCCGCCGAGCCGGGCGCCCATCTCGATGAAGCGGATCTCCTCGGTGCGGTCGACCACGAAGTCGAAGTTGACCGGGCCGTCCGTGTGGCCGAGCGCGCCGCAGATGTCCATGACCATCGAGCGCAGCGCGATCTCGGTGACCGGCGCCAGCTCGGCCGGGACCGTGTGCCCGGTCGTGATCATGTGCGGCGCGCCGGTGGTGGAGCGCTCGGTGACCGCGATGGTCGCCAGCTTGGCGTCACGGAGGAACGCCTCGGCGGAGAGGTGCCGGCCGAGCAGCATCTCCTCGACGATCACCTCGCCGGAGAAGGAGTACGTACGGGCCTCGGCGGCGGCCGCAGGCAGTGCGGCCTGGTCGGCGACGACCTGGACGCCTTTGCTGCCGGAGGAGTCGCTCGGCTTCACGATCACCGGCATGGGCAGCGCGGCGGCGGCGAGGCGCAGCTCCACCGGGTCGGCGGACTGGACGTAGGCGTACGTCGGCAGCCCGAGCCGCTCCAGCACCTCGTGGAAGTACCCCTTGTCCACCGAGGCCCGCACCGCGTCCGGCGCCGGCCGGTACGGAGTCTTCAGCAGCCGGCTCAGCTCGGCCACCGACTCCTGGGCGGCGTCGCTCGCCGGAGAGATGACCGCGGCGATGTCGAGGTGGCCGACCATGGCGGCGATCCGCTCCGGGGCCCGGGTGGTCATGCAGAGGAACAGGTCGGCGGCGAAGGCGCCGAGCGCGTGCGGACGCTGGTCGACGCCGACGACTCCGTACCCGAGTCGGCGCGCCGCGTGGTAGGCGGGCAGCTGGTCCTCGCCGCCGCCCAGCACGAGGATGTGAGGCTTGGTCATGGCAGGTTCCCTGTCTGGAGCAGCGACGCGGGCGCCGCCCGGCCGGTGGACTTCTCTGGATGGGGGTGAGGGTCGGTGTGCGTTCCGGCGTGCGGGTCGGCGTACAGGTAGTCCTGCGGCCGTACGGGCACGTTGGCCTCGCGGATCTGGTAGCGCGGCAGTCCGGCGCTGCCGCGCATGACGCGCACCAGGTAGCGGGCCAGCAGGGCCAGCGCGCCGAGACCGGCCGTGTGCAGCAGGACCGAGGCCAGCGCCAGCGGCTGGAGTCCGCTGCCGGCCGCCGTCAGTGCCACGGCGGCCGCCGCCGCGCCGAGTGCGGCGAGGTAGATCAGCGCGAGCGGCCGGTAGGAGAAGCCGACGAAGAGGTCGGCGGCGTGCCGGAACAGCTTCGCCAGCGACCATTTGGCCACGCCGGCGGCGCGTGGTGAGTGGGCCGTCTCCACCGTGGTGTACCGCGCACCGATCAGCGGAAGGGTCGCCAGGAAGTACGGAGTGCTGACCTTGCAGGCGGCGACCTTGCGGGCCACCGAGGTGCGCACCACCCGGAACACCGAGGCGTGGACCGGCAGTTCGATGCCGAGGATCCGGGTGGCGATGGCCTGGTGGCCGACCGTGCCGAGCCGGCGGTACCAGGGGTCCTGCCGGCCGGTGCGGACCGCGAACACCGCGTCGTAGTCGCCTTCGACGGCCCGCCGGGTGAGTTTGTGGATTTCGGCGGGCGGTGACTGCAGGTCGGCGTCGAGCTGGACGGTCCATTCCTTCGACGCGTACGAGAATCCGGCGGTGAAGGCCGATTCGAGTCCGAAATTACGGGCGAAGGAGATATAGCTGACGCGCGGGTCGTCGGCGGCGAGCCGCTTGATGATGGAGAGAGTCGCGTCCGTACTTCCGTCGTCGACGAAAAGGATTTCGGCATCCCCGTACGGATACACCTCCTCCTTGATACGCAGGTATGCCTGCTCTATGCATTCCTCCTCGTTGAAACAGGGCACCATCGCGGTGATGGAAAGCGTGGCAGGCATCCTGGCCATCGTCGTCGTCCCTCTGCTCGCGCCCGGATGAAGGTCCGTCCGGATCAGTCGAACATCGCGCTCATGGTCTCGTGCGTGGCCGCCTTCTCCTGGTCCGCGCGGCTGGCCCAGCAGGTGTTGAGGATGATGCGGGTCCTGTCCGCGTTCAGCGGGACCGTGCGGTGCAGCGTGGTGTCCGAACGCAGCAGGTACAGCTCGCCCTTGGCGTGGCCGTAGCTGCGGATCGGGTGCTTCTGCAGGTACTCCTGGACGCGCGGGTCGTCCTTGTTCCAGTCGGTGTGCGGGATGCACTGGAGCATGCCGCCGTACTCCAGCGACGGCGCCTCGATCAGCCAGATGACGGTGAAGCTGAAGTCGCCCCAGTGCCAGCCGTGGGTGTCACCCTTCTGGTGCTGGCGGGTGATGATGTACTTCTCCTCGTCCCACGGGCAGCCCATGACCTCCTCCTTGGCCAGCCGGGAGAGGAAGTCCTTGAGCGCGGCGGACTCGTAGACGGCCGGGATCAGCGAGCCGTCCGTGGCGATGGCCTTCTGGCCGACCGTGGACATGTAGCGCGGCGAGTCGCCGGTCTCCTTGAGGCGGATGTCGATGCGCTTCTGGTGGGTGTCGATCAGCTCGTGGGTCTCCTGGGCGACCGCGTCGAAGACCTCCGGCGAGACCAGGCCGGGCAGCTTGACGTATCCCTCTCGGCGGAAGTGCTGCGAGAGCCCGAGCACCTCGTGGTCGTCGGCGAACCGCTCCGCGATGTTCTTCGCGATCAGCTCTTCGATGTTCTCGGTGGTGATGTCGTTCTGCGACACGGTGGACTTCCCCTCGAATAGGAACCGCTGTTGACCCCTTGAGTCTCAGGAAATCCCGCCCGGTCCGGTAGTGCCGGGCTCACCGATTACGCATGAGGAAGCCATCCGCCCGCCGGACGTGAAGATCTCACATCGCGTATGAGGAACTCATGGGACCGGTCGCCGGTGAAATATCCACGCTTGCAGGAGCCGACCTGTTGCGGTCAAATCCCCAAGGATGTTCCGTGCGATGATTTCGATGAACGGGAGAGAACAAAGATGGCGAGAACAGCGGTGGTGGCCGGCGGAGCGGGATTTCTCGGCTCGCATCTGTGCGAAAGGCTGCTCACGGACGGCTGGCGCGTCGTGTGCGTCGACAATTTCGTCACGGGCTCACCGGAGAACGTGGCGCATCTGGTCGGCGACGGGTTCCGGCTGGTCGAGGCCGATGTCACGGTGGGCATACCGGCGGTCGATGGCCCGGTCGACGCCGTACTCAATCTCGCCTCGCCCGCGTCCCCGATCGACTACCTCCAACTGCCCCTGGAAACCCTGCGGGTGGGCTCGGAAGGCACCCGCCACCTGCTCGACCTGGCCCGGGAGAAGGGCGCGCGGTTCGTCCTGGCCTCCACCTCGGAGACGTACGGCGACCCGCTGGTCCATCCGCAGCCGGAGAGCTACTGGGGCAACGTCAACCCGGTCGGGCCGCGTTCGGTGTACGACGAGGCCAAGCGGTACGCCGAGGCGATCACGATGGCGTACCGCCGTACGTACGGCGTCGACACCGGCATCGTCCGGATCTTCAACACGTACGGGCCCCGGATGCGCGCCCACGACGGCCGCGCCGTGCCCACCTTCATCCGCCAGGCGCTCGCCGGGCAGCCGATCACCGTGGCCGGCGACGGCTCACAGACGCGCTCGCTCTGCTACGTCCCCGACCTGGTCGACGGCATCGTCCGGATGACCGGTTCGGAGCTGGCGGGCCCGGTCAACCTCGGTAACCAGGAGGAGATCTCGGTCCTCCGGCTCGCCGAGTGGATCCGTGAGCTCACCGGCTCCGCCTCCGCCATCGTGCACGTGGAGCGCCCGACGGACGACCCGTCGATCCGCCGGCCCGACACGGCGAAGGCACGCGAAGGGCTCGGCTGGAGCGCCCGGTTCACGACGGAACGCGGCCTCACCGCCACGATCGACTGGTTCCGCGGCCGGCACATGGCCGACGTGGCGGACCTCCAGCTCGCCGGTGCAGAGGAAATGTAGAACGCGCTGCCACCCTGCAGCCCTGGAGCAACCGGATCGGGGACGAACGGGGGACGTCGGGTGCCGGCGGTCGTGAGGAGTGCGCGGTCACACGTTCACCCAGCCCTTGCCGGCGGCGAGCACGCCCGCCTCGAAGCGGCTGCGCGCGCCGAGCCGCTGCATCAGATCGGCGGTCAGACGCCGTACGGTCCGTACGGACACGCCGAGTTGGCGGGCGATGGCCTCATCGGTGAACCCTTCCGTGAGCAGGTCGAGCACGGCCCGCTCCGGCGGGGACAGCGGGCTGCCGTGGCCGGCCACGGCCTCGGCCGCGCTCTCGCCGAGCGGCTTCGCCTGCTGCCAGGTCTGCTCGAAGAGGGCGAGCAGACCGGTCAGCGCGCCGGTGCCCTCCAGCACCAGCGCACCCCGGTCCGCCGCCGACGCGTCCATCGGCACGATCGCGCGGCAACGGTCGTAGATGAGCATGCGCAGCGGCAGCCGCGGCACCGTGCGCACCAGCCCGCCGCGCTCCCCGAGCCAGGCCACGTACTCCCTGGTCGCGGTGGAGTTACGGCAGCTGTCCAGGAAGATGTACCGGAGGCGGACCCCTCGGTCGCTGGTGGCGGTGTCCAGCGGACGGGCCGCCTCCAGATGCTGCTCGCTCTGGCCGCCGCCGGGCACGAACGCCGCTATCTCGCCGGTACAGGTCGTGGCCAGATGCTCGATCTTCGACTGGATCTGCTCCATGGTCCGCAGCTTCCGCACCTCGGCGACGCCCTGTCCGGTGGCGCGGATGTCGGCGAGCAGCCCGGCCATCGCGATCCTGCTGGCCCTGATCTGCCGTTCCTTCTCCAGGAGTTCGCTCTCCTGGCCGGCGAGCAGTGTGGCCAGGCCCACCTCCGGATCGACGGGACGGCCGGGCCCGCCGTCCGCCGAAGGCCGTACGAGCGAGAGCGCGGCCAGCCGGTCGAGCGCCGAGGCCGCACGCTCCTCGGGCCAGCCCAGAGCCTCCGCGAGACCGGCGACGGCCCCCGGGCCGTCCTGGAGCATGGCGCGGTAGACCGCTTCCTCATCCGGGCCGATCCCCAATCGACCGAGCATGGTTCCCCTCCCCCAGAGTCGCGGTGGGTCGCACCGCGCAGCGCTTCCGCGTACGTGGTCACAGACGCGGATGCGGGCGAAGAATATACGCCATGGCCTGATCTGGACAGTCTCCGCCGCGTCAGCCGGGCCCGCACGGGCCCGCCGCGCACGGGCCTGGTCCGCAGGTCTACGTGGGTGGCCGCCGGCGAGGAGCCGCCGTGGGCGGACAGGACGGGCCGGCCGTGTACCTCGTAGACATCCGGCTGGAATCCGCCGCTCGCCTCTCTCCGGCCGAGGTACGGGGCCTGCTGGCGCGGGCGGCCCGTCCCGGTGACGGCGTGGAGCACATCTACGTCCAGCCGGCGCCGCCCGCCGCGCCGCTCTCCCGGGCTCCGGCGCTCTGCCACGAAGCGGTGCTCTTCCTCTCCCGTCCCACGCTGACCGAGTCCGAACGGGCCGCCGACGCGGTGCTCAGCCGCTGCACGGCCCGCGGCCTGCGGCTGAGAAGGGTCTCGGCGATGCCGCTCACGCTGCTGGTGGACCTGCTGACGCTGGAAAGCTGACTCAAGGCAACCGTGCGCGGTCCGGGCCGTGGACGTGTCCTCGTCCTGCCATTGCAGGTCCCTGTCAACGAAAAGCCTGGGCAAGGCCGCCCGCCCCGAGCAGAGTGTTCTCACCGGACAGAGCGCCGGTCAAAGGGGAAAGGCGCTCGAACCCGGCCGGCACGATCCGGCCGGAACACCCGGATCACACGGCTCAGCTGATGCGTCCTGGGGGGACCATGCAGACTCTCATCCGTTCCACGATCACGTCGGTATGCGCGGCGGCGGCGCTGAGCGCCGTACTCCTGGGAGCGGGAGCGGTGGCCGACGCGGTCACCGTCCCGGCGAGCGGCACGCACACGACGGCCTCGGCACCGACGCCGCTGAGCGGTACGGCCACTCCGGTCGGCCTGCTCTCCGGCTCCAAGCCGAACGGCAACATATGGGGCCCGTGACGGCGGTGGCCCAGGCGGAGACGTCAGTGGAGACCACACCGGAGACCTCGACGGAGACCCTGCGGCTGAGCCTGCTCGGCCCGGTGGACGCCCACCGCGGCGGCGCGCCGGTCAAACTCGGCGGGCCCAAGCCACGCACCGTCCTGGCCGCGCTGCTCCTGGCCCGGGGCCGGGTGGTCAGCGACACCCGGCTGACCGCGCTGCTCTGGGGCGACCATCCGCCGGCCACCTGCCCGGCCCAGCTCCACACGTACGCCTCCCGCGTCCGCCATCTGCTCGGCCCCGGCGTCGCGGTGGAGCGCCGGCGGCCGGGCTATCTCATCCGGCTGCCGAAGCACGGCGTACGCATCGACCTGCTGGAGTTCCAGGAGCGGGCCGCGCGCGGCGCCGAGGCCCTGGCCGCCGGAGACCCGGTGACCGCCGCCGGTGAGCTGCGCCGCGCTCTCGCCGTCTGGCGGGGCGTCGCGCTCGGCGGCGTCTGCGATCCGCTGGCCGACGCCGAGCGCGACCGGCTGGAGGAGGAACGCCTGGTCACGCTGGAACGGCGGATCGAGGCGGACCTGGAGCTCGGCCGGCACGCCGCGCTCGTCCCCGAACTCATCGCGCTGATCGCCGCCGACCCGCTCCGGGAGGGGCTGCGCGGCCAGCTGATGACGGCGCTGTACCGCTCGGGCCGCCAGGCGGACGCGCTCGCCGCCTACCGCGCCGCCCGCGCGACGCTCGCCGCCGAACTGGGCCTGGAGCCGTCGGCCGAACTGCGCCGCCTGCAACAGGCGTTGCTGACCGGCCACCCGTCACTGCTACCAGGCACGGCACGACGTACGGCGGGTGAGGCGGGCGGGCCTGCAAGGGCTCAGGCGGGCGGGTCGGGCGGAGCCGTACGGGCTCACGCGCGCACGTCCGCACGGGCGGCGACCAAGGCACCGACAGCGCCGAAACTCGCACCTCCGACACCACCTCCTCCCACGCCACCAGGACCTCCGTGGCCGGCGACCGGCACCCTCCGTCCCGCCGAACTACCATCCGCTCCGGCCGACTTCACCGGCCGGGACCAGGAGGTCATCCGCCTGTCCACCGCGCTCACCAGCCGCCAGCCGCGCCGACCGGGCCAGGCGGTCCAGGTGGTGACGGGCATGCCGGGCATCGGCAAGACGGCCGTGGCGCTCCAGGCGGCGCACCGCGTCAAGCGCTCCTACCCGGACGGCCAGATCCACCTGGACCTCCGCGGCTCCGGCCCCGACCCGCTGGACCCGGCCGACGCGCTGGCCGCACTGCTGCGGCTGGTCGGCGTACCCGAGCACCGGATCCCGGCGGCCCTGGACGATCGCGCCCGCGCCTGGCGTACGCGTACGGCGGACAGCCGCCTGCTGCTGGTCCTGGACGACGCGGCGGACGAGCGCCGGGTGCGCCCGCTGCTGCCGGTGACGGACGGCTGCGCGGTGCTGATCACCAGCCGCTCGGGCCTGTACGCACTGGAAGGAGTGAGCCGTACGGTGCTGGCGCCGCTCGCACCGCCGGACGCGCGGACCCTGTTCGGGCGGCTGGCGGGCCGGTCCCGTACGGACTCCGAACCGGTCGCCGCGGCCGTTGTCGTGGACGCCTGCGCCGGGCTGCCGCTGGCGCTGCGCATCGCGGGCGCGAAGATCGCGGCGCGTCCGCACTGGCCGCTGTCCCGGTACGCCGACCGGCTCGCGGACCCCGGACGGACCCTGGCGGAGCTGGTGGTCGCGGACCTGTCGCTGCGCGACCGCCTGACGGAGGCGTACGGGAAACTGAGCCCCGCCGCCCGCCGGACGCTGCGGTTCCACTCGGCGCTGGGCCCGCATCCGGTGGAGCCCGGTACGGCGGCCGGGCCGCTGGGGCTCGGCGCGGAGGAGACCGACGAGCTGCTGGCCGACCTGGCCGCGGCGCACTGGGCCGAGGTGGTCCGCCGCCCGGGCGGACACGCGTACCGGTTGCATCCGCTGGTCCGGCTCTTCGCGCACGGCATGCTGGCGGCGGAGGAGGGCACCGTGCCGAGCGTGCTGCCGGTGCGCGCCTCCTGGGACCGGACCAGAACGGACGACACGGCCTGAACCGGTCGGCCCGCCGCACCCGAGAGAAGAGGAAGACAACATGCCGAGCCCTTCCGGCTTCAGCTACGAAGCCCGCACCGACGGCACCGTCCTCATCACGCACCGCGGCCGGAAGGCCACCACGCTGCGCGGCGAGCGTGCCGCGAAGTTCACCGAGGAGGTGGAGTCGGGCGACGCCCAGGAGGTGATGGCGCGCTGGACGGGCTCGTACAAGTTCGGCAACGAGCGCACCGCCCGCAACCACCCGAGAAACCAGGGCCGTCGCGCCTGACCCCGCTCCGGCGCGGGACCGAGAGAACGGAAGAGAATCATGACTGGCACGTCCCGCAGGATCGCTGTCTTCGGCGCGGGCTACATCGGCCTGGTGACGGGAGCGTGCTTCGCGGAGCTGGGTCACCGGGTCGTCGTCCGGGACATCCAGCCCGAGCGGATCAGGCTGCTGAACGCCGGCGACGTACCGTTCTTCGAGCCGGGCCTCGGCGACCTGATCGCCCGGAACAAGGAGCGGCTGGCCTTCACGCTGGACGTCCAGGAGGCGGTGAGCGACGCGGAGGTGGTCTTCGTCTGCGTGGACACCCCGCCGACCGCGTCCGGCGACGCGGACCTGTCCCGTGTCTGGGCGGTGATCGACGCGGTACGGGATGCTGCGCATCTGGTCGCGGTCGTCGTGAAGAGCACGGTCCCGGTCGGTACGGGCGCACGCGTACGGGCGGCGCTGGACGAGCGGGGTCTGACGCACGTCGGATACGCCGCCAACCCGGAGTTCACGGCGGAGGGCCGGGCGGTCGACGACTTCCTGCACCCGGACCGCGTGGTGATCGGCACGTCGGACGACACGACGGCCGCGTGGGTGGCGGCCCTCTACTCGGCGCTCGACTCCCCCGTCGAACGGATGGATGTCGCATCAGCCGAGATGGTCAAGCTGGCGTCCAACGCGCTGCTGGCCACGAGGATCACGTTCATCAACGAGATCGCGACCGTCTGCGAGGCGACCGGCGCGGACATCGGCCACGTCTCCCGAGCCGTCGGCCTGGACCACCGCCTGGGCCCGCACTTCCTGAAGGCGGGCCTCGGCTACGGCGGCTCGTGCTTCCCGAAGGACTCCCGCGCGCTACGGGCCATGGCCAGCAACTCCGGCTATCCGTTCCAGCTGCTGAACGCGGTCATCCAGGTCAACGAGCTCCAGCCGAGGCGGGCCGTGCAACGCCTCAAGGCCGAGCTGAACGGCCTCAAGGGCCGCCGCGTCGCCCTCCTGGGCATGACGTTCAAACCCGCCACGGACGACATGCGCGAGGCCCCCAGCACCACCCTCGCCGCCCGCCTCCTCGCCGAAGGCGCCACGGTCACCTGCTGGGACCCGATGGCCCCGCACACCACCGCCCACCAGGACCCCTGGTCCTCCACCACCCGCCACTCGGACCCGCTCGCCGCGCTGGCCGACGCGGACGCGGCGATCCTGGTCACCGAGTGGCCCGAGCTGACGGACGTCGACTGGCCCACCGCCGCCCGCACGATGCGCACCCCGCTCCTCCTGGACGGCCGCAACCTCCTGGACCCCGCCACTCTCCTCGCCGCCGGCTTCACCCACATGAGCGTGGGCCGGGCGACACGGCGTCCGGCCTCCGTCAGGGAGTGACGACCGGGAAGCCGGGATCGGGCCGCGTCCGGTAGGAGAGAAGCCGTACGAACAAGCCGGGGTCGCCTTCGGCGGCGATGCCGAGTCCGTCGACGCTCCGGCCGGCCAGCGGCCCGAGGAGCCGGGGCGCCGCCCGGACGGTGCCCCGCTCGCCGAGCCGGGTCCAGCCCAGCACCTCCTGGATCGCGACAAACGTGCTGCTCAGCGAGTCTGCCCCAGCCGGCAGCGAAACGTGGCACCACCGGCGGATCACCATCCGCTACCCTGTTCACTGGTCGGCCATCGGCGTAGCTCCTGTCAGGCAGCACTGCTGCTCAGCAGGGCCCACACTGCAGCCGACCAGTGGGCTTGGCGCTCTCGTTGAAGATCCACTCACTGGATCCTCTCCAAGGCTTCTCCAGGCCCTCGCCTTCGTAGCTCAGGGGATAGAGCACCGCTCTCCTAAAGCGGGTGTCGCAGGTTCGAATCCTGCCGGGGGCACAGTGAGAACCAGCAGGTCAGGCCATGAACGAGGCCCCTCGGTCGTCAAGATCGGGGGGCCTCTTTGGCGCCCTGGGCCACATCTGGGCCACATCGCCAACGGAGAAGGGGTCTTCCGTCACCCGTTCGAGGGATGGACTGCGCGACCCTGGCACGTAGAGTGCGGGGCATGGGAGGGACAGATGCGTCTCCCCGCGCGCGTCTGAGACGTGCCTCCCGAATCCTGTGGCGTGTCGGCGGGGAGGCCGGCCACACAGGAGCAAGGCCCCCGCCGGTTATGTCGGTGGGGGCCTTCTGCTGTCCAACGTAAACCGCCCCGCACTCAAGTGGGTGCGGGGCGAGGCGTCTTGACTGAGTCATGACGCCATACGGCGCTTTCTGGCGGAGACGTGTACACCAGTGCGCGGGTGGGGGTCCGTTGTGAATACCCGAAGTAACCAAGATCAAACAAAGCCGGGTCAACCCTGCATTCAAAACGATCATGACCCGGCAATCTGGAGCAGGTGCCACGCGTCCTTCCGCCAGACCCTCGCCTCCTTGAACGACGACGACGGGTCGCCGACCGGATACGAGCCGCCCGGCTCCACGCGAACCTCTCTCAGCAGGACGTCATTGAGCGCACCGGCCTGGACCGGTCCGCCTACCAGGACATCGAGCGCGCCCGCGCCAGCCCCCTGCTCGACAACCTCTTCCGGATCGCCGACGCGATCGGCGTACCGCTCGCCGACCTCGTACGCGAAGAGCGGCCCCCGCTGCGGCGCGAGCAGCAGGGGCCGCCGCCTGACCCGCCCGGACCGTGACCGCCGCCGGCCTCCGGTACGAGCGGGAGTCTCAACGCCCGCGGCCGGGCGGGTACGACACCGGGTGCGCGGGAGAGCGGCGGCACCCGCCGCGGTGGAGGACCAGCGTTGCGCCGGCGCCGGACGCACCGTGCACCGGGACCCGCTCCTCCTGCCCGCGCGGGATGGGCTGGTCGCAGCGGTCACACATCATGCGGCCACCGCCGCGTCCTTGGCCTTCCGGTACACCCGCTTGAGCTCGACGGCCGTGCCGCAGTCCGCGCCTTCCGTACGGCATGGAGCGCACTTCTGGGTGTGGGTGATGAATGCGCTATACGCCGTCTGCACGGCGTCCTCTCCGGCTCTGTGCTGGGCCCTGACCCGACCGGTACGCTCTGTCATGGCGGTCGCTCCTTCGAAGCGTCGTCCGCACCCCCGGGCCGTGCCATCGGTCGCGGGGGTCTTCTCGTCTGGGCACCACCATAAGCCCAGCACGATAGGTCCGATAGGTGCGATAGGCCAACTGATCTCGCCTGTCTCGCCTGGCCACCCCTGCGCACCTAGCGTCCACGGTATGGACTGGCAGCCAGAGATCCCCAGGTGGCGGCAGGTGTACGCCCTGTTGGAGGAGCGCATCGACAACGGGACGTACCCGCCCGGGACACGCCTGCCGTCAGCGCTGGATCTCCAGGCGGAGACCGGCGTCAGCCCGGTGACCGCGCGCCGGGTACTGCGCGAGCTGCGTACGGCCGGGCTCGCGTACATGGAGCCGGGCATCGGCACGTTCGTGACCCGGCTGCCCGAGGCGCCCACCTCGTAGACGTACGATCCGGCCATGGCTGATATCGACATTCCTCCGCACCTGATCGAGCTGGAGGCCGCCGCCTGGGCCGAGCAGCAGGCGGGCGCGCTGACCGTGGCATCAGCCACCGCCGTGCAGACGGCGATCACCGAGCACGCGATCGCCAAGGGCGTGCCCCGGTACGAGCTGGAGATGGCCGTCAAGAAAGCCGTACGGCACCCGTGAACGAGGAGCCATCCCGCCTGGCCATGCTCCAGTTCGCCCGCCGTATCGCCGTCCAGCAGGTCGAGCAGATCGACCGGTGGATCGCGATCGAGCAGCAGCGCGAAGCGGACCGGGCGGCTGGTGAGGCGCAGCGCGCGGCCGCCGTACCGCCCTGGGTGATCGGGCTCAGCCCGAGCGGAGCACCCGAGGAGGTCCACGCCCCGGACTGCTCGATGGCCGGGCAGCGGCAGCAGCGTACGGTCAGCGTCGACCAGGCGCGCGAGGCCCTCGTGCAGGGTGTCGCGGCGTGCGCGTTCTGCCGGCCGGACACCGAGCTCGGCCTGCTCTGACCCTAGGCATGACGAAAGGCCCCCACCGCCGCGAGGCAGTGGGGGCCAGGTCAGACTCCAGTTCGGTTGTACTCCTCCACGAGAGGGTGCGGCGGCTCCGGCTCGATCCCGGCCCGGTGCATCTGCCCCGCCCACCGGTCCATCGTCCACGTACACGCCCGGAGCAGCGCGTGCAGTCGCTGCTGCCCGGTCCGCAACTCCTTGTTCTCTTCGTCGACCCGCGTAACCGTCGCTTGCAGCACGGCAAGGTCTCCGGCCTTCGCCTGCGGGGCCGCCTGAATCGCGGCCGCAGTCCGGCTTCCCCGGTACGTCAGCCACCCGGTGGTGATGACCCCGGCCACGGTCAAGCAGGTTCCGACTATGGTCAGCCAGGCTTGGTTCAACCCGGGCTCCCCTCTACAGCCCTCCGGGTCGGGCGCACGCGGTCGCCGCCGGGAGGGACGCGCGACGCGCACCAGATCACGCCACAGTGCGACGTGATGTACCACAGGAAGACGAAGACGCCGCGCGGGTACTCACCGAGCAGCGCGGCCCAGCCGTACACGAACGCCCATAGGGCTGGGGGCAGGGACGCAGCGAGGAATCCCCACCGGTCCTGCCCGAACGGCACCCAGGCGCTGGCGAACGTCACCGTGCCCGCGACAATCCACACCCACGCCCAGCAGTGCAGCGGGGCAATTCCGGTGAGCAGACCCAGCCCGGCAGTGGGCGGGGGCTGCACGATGATGCCGAGCCCCCAGCAGACCTTGCCGACGCCCATGAACGCGAGGAACAGGCCGCGGCGGCCCAGTCGGGCACGAAGCCGCCGGATCACCGCGGCCCGCATCAGGCGCCCAGGCCGCGCGGCGTGTGCTTCGCGACCCAGCCGCCGACGAACGTGACCGCCGTCGGGATCAGCGCGAGGACGAACGGGGACAGCCCGTCGGGCATGAACTCCACGAGCCGAGCATCGCCCTGCGCGGCGGTCAGGACCGCGAGGAGCCCGGTCGACGCGAGGTACGCGGCCACCGACGCGGCGGTGACCTTCTTCTCTACGGGTGCAGCCATGGCTACTTCCTCTTCTCCAGCGCGGTGACGCGCTTCTCCAGAGCGGTGATCCGCTCAGCGGTAGTGGGGACCGGCTTCGGCGCCGGCGGCTTCGGGGTGGTGGTCGGCGGCTTCGGCGCGCTCGGGGACCAGCCGGCCGGGTGCTTCAGCCGCGTGGCTACGTCCTTCCGGATACCGTCCATCCCGCCGCTGATGCCGCGCGGGTCGATCTTCCCGGGCTGCCACTCCGCGTGGCCGATCACCGAAGTGGTTCCGTCCTTGCCCCAGCGGTGCGCGCGCAGCACGGCGGCCGACGCGCGGACGATCGCCTCACGCTGGGCAGCCGGCCACGGATCCTTCCCGTCGCCGAGGTTCTCGCACTCGAAGCCGTAGAAGTGCCGGTTGCCGTCGGTGTTCGCCTCGTTGTCGGCGGGCAGCGCGCGCTCTGCGATGACCGCGCGCAGCACATCGTCGTCACCGGACCCGGCGTGGTTCGCCCGCCCGTACCCGACGAGGTGGACGGTGCCGTCCTTCGCGATGACGCCGTGGCACAGCGGTCCGGGCAGGGCGGAGTGCCCGTTGCGGCACAGGGCAACCGTGGACGCGGTGCCCCGGGTCACGGTGTGGTGGATCATCACCCCGTGCACGGGCCCCCACGCCCCCTTCGAGTTGCGGTTGTGAGTGCGCCACCCGGTCGTCTCCACGACCCGCACGCCCTCAGCGCGCAAGGCCGCGAGGAACGCGGCGGCGGACAACGGATCGGCCATGACAGCCTCCAGACATGACGAAGCCCCGGGCCGGTGCGGCTCGGGGCGAGCGGATTCAGGGTGGGTCAGGTGGCGGTCTCGTAGTGCATCTCCGCGACCAGGCGCCCGCCGGCCGCCCACGTGAGCGGCACCGTCGGGCCCGCCCACGTGAGGGTGGCGGGAGACCCGGTGGTCGGGAAGAAGATCGAGCCGACCGACGCGCCGGCGGAGACGATGATCTGGCCGGACACGCGCTGGGACTGGAACGCGTGCACGCTGCCGATCTGCGCGCCGGTCCCGGCGGCGGCGAACGGCAGGCCGAGCCACCAGCCGCCGGACCCGTAGGTGGTTTGCGAGCCCATGAGGATGTCCCAGCGGACCCGGCAGGAGCGGCCGATCTTCATGTACCGGCACGTCACCACTGCGTTGCCGTAGACGGGGTTGGTGGTTGTCCCGGTCCAGATCGGGGTGAACGACGTCCACGCCGCGAACATCGAGGCGAACTGGTCACGGACCTGCTCGTTCAGCAGCGCCGCGGTGACGGTCTCACCGGAGTTCCAGGTACGCGGGTCGAACGTCACGGATGCTCCTCCGGGTCAGGTTCCACCGGCGGCTCCGGCTCCGGGTCCGTCGGCGGCTCGGGCTCGGGCGGGACCCAGGAAGGGTTGCGCGGGTCGTCCGCGTGCCACCAGAACCGGCGCTGCAACGCGAGCGCGTGAGCCTCCGCCGCGTCGGTGTCCTCGGGCAGGATCAGCGGCACCCAGTCGCGTTTGCACGCGGTCTCGACGCACCCGAACCGCGGGTCCAGCACGCTGACGATCCAGGCGGATCCGCAGGCGTCGCACTCGGCGAGCCACCGCCCGTCATCGATCCGCGCGTACAGACCCGGGTGGTCGGGGACCGAGGTGGTGGGGACGGGCAGGCGCCGGCGCAGGTGGGTCTCGGCCCACCGGTAGATCAGCTCGGCGCCGGGCACCTGCGACCAGTCATGTGCGGGCTGGCCGCGCCGGGGCGGCGGGGGAAGGTAGTACGTTTCCGCGCGCACGATCGCGGCGGGCAGGGCGGTTGCGGCCATGGGTCCTCTCTCAGTAGCCGAGGCGGGTGGTGTAGTCGAGCTGGGAGTAGACCGGGTCACCGAGGACCCACACGCTGTCGCGGCTGGTCTCCGAGGTACGGAACTGGATGCGGTGGCTGCGCTCTTTGAGCGTTTCGGAGTAGCCCTCCACGGTGACCCGCAGCTCGGTGGCCGGCGCCTGCGGCGGCAGGTCCGTCACGGTGAAATGGGAGCTGATGTCGGCGGCGAGGATGTCGAGGTAGTTCGGCATCGTGTGCGCCTCGATCGGCACTTCGCGCAGCTCCGGGCTGGGGTTGGCGTACCGCATCACCCGCCACGTTGCCGCGTCCAGCACCGACAGATCGGAGGTCTTGATGAGGTTCATCGACTCCGGGTACACCCCGAAGGCGAGGATGGAGCTCGCGGCCTGCACCGTCTGCGTCGCCCCGCCAGGCCGTGAGGCCGTGACGTGGTTGGCCATCTTCTGGTCGTCGTCCGCCAGCTCGGAGCCCGGCTCTACGTCCGCCCACTCGATGGCAAAGGCGTCGTCGGCCGGGTCGGGGTTGTACCGCAGGTCACGCGACTGGTAGGCGAGCCCGTACCAGTCGCGCTCGGCGTACAGCTTCCCGGACTCCGTCGACTCGACCTCCCGCAGCCGGGCCACCACGGTGGAGCCGCCTGGTCCCTGCGACGCCATCGCGTCATGGGTGCTGCCGAGGATGCTGACCGAGGTCAGCCCCGCGTACCGGGCCAGCCGCTCCACCCGCCAGTCCGCCGACTCCCCGGAGAATCCGGTGATCGCGTCGTAGGTCTGGGAGTAGAGCGGACCGAGCGGGCCGGTACCCAGGTGGACGGACACGTGGCCGATCTGCCCGTCGAACAGGCGGGCCCCGCGGTAGCCGCCGACGTACAGGGTGCGGTAGTCCGTGGCTGACCACGCGAGGAGGCCGCCGCCCACCGCCGCGCCGTCCACGTAGATCCGCTTGTGGGACTGGTCGTAGACGAGGTGGTGCCACTTCCCGTCCGCCAAGTTGCCCGTGGCGGTGGTGGTGATCGACAGCGGCGGCCCGGTCTCCGTCGACTCCACCACCAGGACCCCGGACCCGTTCAGGGCGAGGATGGTCTGGTAGTCCAGGCCCGGATCGTGCAGGCCGAGCAGCACCCGGCCCGGCACGCTCGTCTTGAACCACACCTGGTACTGCGGCAGCCAGATGCTGTCAGTAGCGAACGCCAGCCCGGTGTCCGCGACGAGGTACCGCCCGGCGCCGGCGGACGCAGGTGCCATCGTGACCGCGGTCTCGCCGGTCTCAGGAACTCCCTCCGTCCCGAACTCCAGGGTGCCGCCGACGCCGACCTGCGTGACCGTCAGCGCGCCCAGGGCGAACCGGCCGGCCACGTCACCGGCAGCCGTACTACCGGCCTCCTCGGACAGCGGGTAGTACGCGGCGAGGTAGGCGTAGATCCCGGCGAGGGTATGCCGGGTCAGCACCTCCATTCCCAGCATCGACCGCAGGGCCGGCTGCTTGTTGAGCCATTTGAAGAGGTCCGTCGCGCTGATGCTGACGCTGCTCTGCAACCCGGACCAGGACACCGGCCACTCGTTGACGACGCCCCAGAACCGGGGGACGGCGACCCCGCCGAGCAGGTCCAGCTCGGCCGGGTCGGAGCTGCCTCCGGTCCGGGACGCGGCCAGCTCCACCTGGACCAGGTCGGTGCCCACCCACGCTGGGGTGCTGACGCTGCGGCGGACCGTCCAGTCCCACCCGTCGGGGCTGGTCTCGAACAGCACAACGCCGCTGGTCTCCCGCACCCTCACCCACGCGTGCTGGATCCAGTTGTACGTCATGGCCACCGGCGCCCCGTCCGTACCGCCGACCTCGTTCAGGGCCCGCAGCTCGTTCGTCGCCACGTGGTAGTACCAGCGGAACCGGGTCCCGCTGGTGGCCGAGTGGAGATAGAGGCTGATCGACGCCACTGACGACCCCGCCAGCGCCGGCACCTTGCACAGCTTGACCGAGAACTGCGAGCCGGTCAGCGTCCACTGCCGCTGACTGGTGTACCGCGACACCACCCCCGGGACCAGCGGCAGCTGGAGTCGGCCCTGCGGTGTCTCCAGCGCGCCGCCGGACGCGGTCCACAGCGTCGTGTCGGTCCGCTCGTCATCGAAATCATCGGCGAGCTGGGCCAGCGGCCACGGCCCCGCCCCGGTCCGGGTGGGCATGACGACCTGCGTCACCCGGATCGGAGCGTTGCGCCGCACGAACGGAGCGAACGGCGAACCGGGATTACCCGGGGTGAGCGCCCCGTCCTGGTTGTCCAGGGTCATCGTGCACGTGCCCGGCTGCGTCTCCGACAGCTCGTCGGACGCGCCCCGGGTGATGGTGATGCCCTGGACCATGTCGACGCGGTCGGTGATGTCCGTCCACGTGATCGTGTCCGGCCACTGCACCACCCCACCCCAGCCCGCCTCCACCAGAACCGGCACGGCTCACCCCACCTTCAACGTCACGCTCGTACCGTGCGACCGGCCGAGCTGGAGCAGCATCTTCTGCACCTCGCGTGCGGCCGCGAGAGGGTCGAGGGACTGCACGGTGATGTGCGCCTGGATCGTCTGGCCACCACCCGCCCCGCCACCTGCGAGCGCGGGCCGCCCGACGGTCGGCCGCATGGTGGCCATCCGTCCGGCCACCGCACCCATCGCCCGGTCGAGCACGGGCAGTTCGTCCACGGCTCCCTTGGCCACGCCTTGGGTGAAGAACGCACCGGACACCGCCGCGACGGTGGAGGGACTCCTGATCCCGAGTGCCTTGCGGATCGCCTTGTCCATGCCCTTGGCGATCACGAGCATCTGCTTCTCGATCGCTGCCTGCTGCGACGACAGCCCCTTCAGGTAGCCCTTCGCGGCGTTCCGCCCGTTGTCGTACATCAGGTCGGCCCCGAGGTAGCTGAGCTTCGAGGAGGCCTGGTCGAGGCTGGTCTGCGTCTTGTTGACCGCGCGCAGTGCCGCCGTGCCCATCCCGGACAGGGCCGAGGCGTAGGCGTACCCGGCGTCCGGCCCCATGTCGATGACCTGCTTCAGCAGCGACCGGTTCAGCCCGCGCTTCGCGAGGGACGCGACGTACCGGGTGAACTGCTGGACTCGGGCCAGCTTCTGCTTCAGCCCGGCCTGGATCCTCCCGGCCGACACCTCCTCATCCTGGAGCCCCAGCGACGAAAGCCCGGCGGCCTGCCGGGCGTTCGTGGACAGCGTCGCCCGGTACGCGTTCGCCGCCTTGATCCGCGCGGCAATCTTGTCCCGGGCGGTCGCCAGAGTCTGGAGCCGCCGCGTGTCCCGCGTGACCCTGGCCACCAGCGCGGAGTCCTTGTTGGTCTTGACGCCCTTCCACGCCGCCCAGATGTCCGCGACCAAGTCCCGTGCCGTGGCGCTGATCTTCGACTTCTCGCCGGTCATGCCCAGGATCAGCCCGCGCCCGACGTCCTTCATCAGCGCGCGCATCTTCTTCGACGGAGAACGGATCTCCAGCTCGTCGCGGACGCCGTACAGGATCGCCCCTGCCAGCGCGCGGCCGGACGCCTCCACCTCACCGGTCGCCACGCCCATGCCGCGTTGGAGCCCCAGCCCAGCATCCCGGCCGGCAGCCGACGCATCGGCCACCATCGCCATGCTGGAGCGGTGCGAGTAGACCTCCGCCCCACCGCCGCCGAAGCGGACCAGCTCCGGGCCCTCTTCACCGACCCACGCCAGCTCGCCCGGCTTCGGCTTGCCACCGGATGCGTATCCGCCGATCGACGCCGCGAAGCTGGACGGGTTCTTGTTGGCCCGGTAGTTGACCATGACCGAGACCGTCTTGCCCTGGACGCTGCCGATCGCCGCCTTGGCTGCGGCCACCTTCCGCGTGAGGTCGCTGATCTCCGCACGCAGTGCCGCACGCCGCCCATCCGGTACGGACTTGAGCTGCGCTTTCGCCGAGTTCAGCTTGGCCTGGAGGTCTTCCAAGTTGCCCTTGAGCTTGGCCGTCTTGTCCGGCGTCCGCAGGATCTGGTCCGCGAGTGCCTTGGCCTGGCCACGGGTGAGGCCCATCGCGTCGGCAGACCGGATCAGCGCGGCCCGGCCCCGGGCGTAGATTCCGTTGACCGTTTCCCACGACGCCCCCGACTGCCGGGCCTGCGCCGCCGCCTCGTCGGTCTTGGCCGCGAGGTCGTTCAGCGCGGTGGCGGCCGTACGGGCCTTCTCCGAGTTGAGGTTGAGCTGCCCGCCCGACATCGACAGGGCTTCCTCGTTGCCCTTGATCGCGGCCGTCGCGGAATCGATCGCCGCCTCGAACCCGATCATCCCGCCCAAGCCTGCGCGGTGCTGATCGTTGAGAGCCTGGATGGACTGCCGCAGCCCGTCCGCGCTGGCCTTCTGCGCGTCGAGCTTCTGCTGCACAGCCACAGCCTGCTGGCCGAACAGACCCATCGAGTCGGCAATCAGCTTCTGCTCGAAGGCGGCGTTGGCCAACGCCTCCTGGTACTCGGTGAGCCGATCCTTCAGGCCCGCCGTGGAGAACCCGGCCGAGCCCATCTCCACCTTGATACGGGCCAGCCCAGCCGCCGCCAGGTCGGCCTTCCCCCCAGCGACCAGGGCAGCGAGGCTCTTGTCGAGCGCCTCGAAATCCCTCTTCGCGTCCTTCAAGGACACCGGGTTCTTCTCGAACCGCGCGAAGAACTCGTCACCCTTACCGGACGCGGCCATCAGGTTGAGGCTGGCCAGCAGCCCCGACAGATCCTTGCCGAAGACGCGGGCCATCTCGCCCGCGACCCGGCCCGAGTCCGCGAACCGGCCCAGGGCGGACGTCATCTTGTCGACGTCCGGCGGGGCCTCCTTCCCGATCTGCTCCAGCTCCATCAGCGCGATGACGAGCAGCCCGATACCCGTCCCGGCCGCCGCGAGCCGGGCGCCCCGGGACATCGTGCCCATCGCCGCCGTCACCCCAGCCAGCCGGGTCGGCGCCGCGGCCGCCGCCACGCGCATTGCCACGAGCGACACGGCGAAACCCGCCATTGCCGTACGCGCGGCCGCGAGACCGACCGCCGCCAACTGCACCGCCTTGATCGCGAAGGCGAGTTGCAGGAACGTGGCGATGGCTTCGGGCGGGACACTGGCCACGAGCTTGGCCAGGACGTTCACGACCTGGAGCATTCCGACGCCCACGTCGGACCCGGCCTCCAAGAGGTTGAGCAGCGCCTGACCGAGGTTCTTCACGGTGTCGGCCGCCGCTGGGCCGTTGGTGCGCGCGTACGCCATGAACTCCGACAGGCCCGAGCCGACCTTGCCGTCAGAGTTCCGCATCAAGCCGACGAGCCCGTCGTTGACCTTGCGGAGCGTGCCGGTGGCGAACTGCTCGAACTGCGAGTTCAAACGGTCCAGGCCAGGCGACTGCATCCCGCCGGCCAGAATCGTCACCGTACGGTCCAGCTCACGCGACGTGCCGCGCACCAGCCCGCTCGTCTTGGGCAGCAGCCCGTTGAGCAGGGCGAACGACTTGGTGACCGGCGACAGGGTGTCCTTCGCCAGGCTGTCCGACCAATCGTCGTACCCGTCCTTCAGCACCGACAGGGCGGCGGCCGCCCGGCGGGTCTCCGGCGGCATGTCCGCCACGACCCGCTGGTACTCCAGCTGCGCCGCGACCGCCGCCTCGCTGGTGCGGCCGGACTTCTTGACTTCGTCGGTGTACTTCTTCTCCGCCTCCGCCGCCTCCGTCATTGCGGCGATCTGCGGGCCCAGAGCAGCGGCGTACGCCCCAGCAGCCACGGCCGCCGCGCCGACCGCCGGAGCGATCGGAGCCAGCGACGCCACCATCGGGATCGCCGCCGGCGCCAGCGTCAGCATCGTCCCGACGAGCTTGTCGACGGCCTTCGCCCCGAGCCCGGTGTCCCGCTGCATCCCGGCCATACGGTCCGTCGTCGTACGGGCCATGCCGTTGATCGCGGTGCTGGAGTTCGTGGCGGCCGCGCTGATCCGGCGGTGCATCCGGTTCGCGGAATCCCCGGCCCGGTCCAGGACACGGGACAGCTGGTCACGACCATCGAGCAGGAACGTCAGGCGAGTCGCCACGGTCACTCACCTCCTGCTTCCTTGAGCTGCTGCTGGTGGTTGTCCAGCCACACGACGAGGGCGTAGAAGTCGTCCACCAGCTGGCCGTCCACCACCGTGGGTGGCATGTGCAGGAGGTGAGCGAACAGGCCTAGGAACTGGGCTCGGAGCTCGGCGACGTCTTCTTCGCAGAGGTCTTGCGCGCGGGTGCGGACGGCTCCGCCACCGGCTGCGGCTCGGGCTCTTTTCCCGCCTCGGCCTCAGCCCGGCACGTCTCGATGTACGCCCGCGCGTGCTCCAGGTCGGCGACGGCACCCGGAGCCGCCTCATGCAGCGCGGTGGCCACACGCTCGACCGTGGTCTCCGGGTCCACACCGATCAGGTTGAACGCAGCGTCGAACCACGCCTCGGCCTCGGTCTTGTCGTACCGGGTGACCATCTCGGCGACCCCCGGGTCGAATTCCCCGAAGCGCAGCGTCGGCGCGTGGCGCTTCTTCAGCACCCAGACCACGCCGCGCATCGCGTCGAGATCTTCGTCGACCAGCCCGTCCTTCACCTGCGGCCACTTCATGTCGACGGTCCGGGCCACGATCGACGCCTCCGACGCCAGCAGCGTCTTCGCGTCGTAGTGCTCGGGCTCGGCGCCAGCAGGGGTGTAGACGATGATCACAGGCTGCTCCTACTCGATACGGCGGCGCACGTCGTCCACGACGCGGGCCACCTCGGCGGTCATGCGGGGGGTGTGCTTGCGTACGGGGCCGTCCCACCACAACGGGGTGGCCGTCTGTTGCGCCCAGCGGCGCCGGTTGCCGAACACGGGGTGCCGCAGTCGGCCCTCGTTCAGCCGGTTTAGCACGCCCATCGGGATGTCCCGGGGCAGCAGACCCTTGTCGACCCAGACCCGGGCCCCCGGGTTGCCCCCGGTCCGGACGCTGATGCGGATGGCCTGCGCGATCGACGCCCGCAGAGGGCGCGTCGTCGGCGACCGGCCGCCCCGCTTGCCCGATCCGCGGCCCGTCGAGCGGATCGACAGGCCGCGGATCGAGGACTGGAGGTCGTCCCGCAGCGGCTCGGCCGCACGGCGGATGCGCCGCTGCATGGATGACCGGATGTTCTCGTGGCCGGCCGCCCGCAGCTTGCGCTGGAGTTCGAGGAGTTGCCCGGTCCCGAGGATCTGCACAGAGGAGACAGCCACCGGGCCACCTCCTACAGGGTGATGTCCGTGGACATGTACTCGATGGCCGTCGGGTTCGTCCCGTCGTACAGCCCGGTGAAGTTGTACGTCGGCTTCACCAGGTCGAAGCCCTCCACCACCGGCGGCGCGTCGTCGAGCCGGATCGCGGGAATCTTGACGGTGAAGCGCTCGTTGTGCGCGCCCTCGATGAGCGCACCGGTGAAGTCCCACACCAGCGACGTCGCGGCGTCCGAGGTGTGCAGGTCGTCCAGGGTGGTGGCGACGTAGTCGGTCTCCAGCGACCCGGTGATCTTCACCTGGTCGTTCGAGATCGGCTCCTTCTTCAGCCCGGCCTGCCCGGCGTAGAACCGCTCGACTGCCTGCGGTCGCTCGATCTTCACGGACACCTTGCGGATCCCGTCGAGCGCGACCTCGGAGTTGTACGTGCCGGTCTTCACCGACATCTGCCCGAAGTGGAACGGTGACATGGCCGGGTACGTGGCGACGGCCAGGGTCTGGGTCTCGTCGCAGTCCTTCGCATCGATCTCGAACGTGGCGACCAGCATCCCGCCGACCTCGCACGAGAACTCGGCCGAGATGACCTTGCAGCCCAGGAAGGTTTTGTCGGTGACCGTACCCGTGGTCAGCGGCACACCCTTCTGGATCGTCAGCGACTTGCCCGCCGTGTCCGTGAGGATGTGCGTCTGGAGGTACGCCGCCGTTGCCGCCTGCTGTACTGGGGTCACCGTCGTACCCATGAGCGTCTGGAGCAGCACACCCATGGCCTTGTTGGTGACCTCCATCTCCAGGCTGCCGGACGCCTGCCGCTGAGTCACCACCCGCCGCGACGACAGCGGCACCAGCCGACCCGCCGCGATCCCCGCCGACTGGGCGGTCGTCTTCTGGAGGGCCAGGCCCTCCTTCGTGAACTCGATGAACTTCGCCGGCGCGACGAACGTGCCGTAGCTGCTCTCGGCCGCGATGCCGATCTGGGCGCCAAGCCCGGAACCGATCGCCATGGGTCAGCCCTCCTTCGAGCTCGGCGCGGCCTTTGCCACGCTGGTCGTCTTCTTCGGCGTGACGGCTTCCTTGCCCGTGAAGGAGACCCTCTCGGGGCCGTGCTCGGCCCGCCACGCCGGCTCCTCCACCGCCTCCCACGTGGCGGTCTGGCACACGTACCCGTCGAACCGGCCGTCGGGCACCTCCACCAGCTCGTCCGGCTGAACGGTCCTGCTGCCGAGCTCCGGCACGGTGACCGGCTCGGCGCCGATGTAGCGCACTCGCGCCATGGCGTACTCCTTCGTTGAGTGATCAGATGCGGGCGCGCGTGCGCACCGTGAAGCCAAGCCCGGCATACGCGCCGTCCGGGCCCTGTTCCTGCACGAGGGATCCGGCCGTCAGCTCGGACCAGAGCACCGCCCCGCCCAACGTCGGCGCGTCCGGAACGGCGTTGGTGGCCCGGAGCAAGTCCTCCACCACGGCAAGCAGCTCGAAGACGTGGTCACGGCACCAGGCCATGTCACCAGCGCCCTCACGCGTTTCGATGTAGCAGGAGATGGACGCGTCCTCGTCCCGAGTCCGAGCCCCGGCCCCGGCGAACGCCTGCTGGATCTCGGCCGCTTGCTCAGCCCCGGGAGACCAGCCGACGTAGAGCCGGTCGGACTCGCTGAAGTTGGTGCTGGGCGGCGGCCCGTCGATGACCCGCACCATGGCCAGCTCCGGGGCCGCCTTCAGCGCGGTGAGCAGCGCGGTGATCGTGGCGGGTACCGCAGACGTCGCCATCAGCCCACCGCCGGCGGGCGCTTGTACGGCTCCAGCAGTTCGAGCACCCTGTTCGGCACGGCATACCCGAAACCCGGGATGGGCTCGGTGACGCTGTAGTCGTCCGAGCTGCCACCGCCGCGGGCCGGGCCGTTGCGGGTGCGCCACAGATGCTGAAACAGCAGAAGCGCGGCGAGCCGGATCGTGGCCGGGACCTCGGTGCGCCCGGCCCGGTACACGGCGGTCCACGGGCCGCCGGAGAACAGGGTGCGGTCGGCGTACGCGATGACCCCGGACGGGCCGTCCACGCGCAGCCTGGCCACGTCCACGGCCGTCCCGCCCGGCTCCGTCGGGGTGAGGGAGGTGACGGACAGGACCGGCGGGTGCAGCAGCGCGACCGCCGGGCCCTGGCCGGTCACGGTGTCCGTGACCTCCCGCTCCTCCACTACCCCCACGTAGCCCTCGATGACCGAGGTCAGCGCGTCGATGTACAGCTGGATCTCCGCGTCCTGCGCCTCGCTCCGTACGTCTGCCTGCCGTTTCGCCTCGGCCAGGGTGAGCAGTGCCACGGCCGCCCCCTTCTACGTGGTGCGGGTCTCGCGCTGGGCCGGCCGCTTCCGGGTCCGCTCCGGCCGTACGGCCGCAGCCTCCGGCGTCTCGGGCTGCTCGTCGCGTACAAGCTCGGCGCGAACCCCGTCGGCCCACGCCGCCGCCTCGGCGCCGGGCAGGTCCACGACCTCACCCGGCGCCCACGCGAACCCGCGGCCCGACACGCTCGTCAGCAGTCGGATGCGGGCCATCAGCCACCCAGCCCCTGGTGCAGGTCACGGACCTCACGCTCGGCCTGGGACTTGGCCGACGCGATGGCCTTGTCCTGCGCCTCCTTCAGCGCCGCGACGTCGGGGTCGGGCTCCGACGAGCCCTCGCCCTCCGGGGTGCTGGACACCCCGCGGGCCGCGACGTCCACGGCGCTGGCCGCCTGCTGGCCCAGCTGCTCCTTCGCGGCGGCGACGGCCACCTCCGGGTCCCCGATGAACTCGGGCCGGTTCTGGTCCATGCTGCCGTCCGCGCGGCGCGACGCCATGACGATGCGGTCATGGTCACCCACCGTCGCCGCAGACGCGTCCGGCTTCTCCTGGAGCACCCCGGAATCGGTGCTCTCCTTCTTCGGCGTGGTCGCCATGTCGTACTCCTTCTGCCTCGTGGCGTGCGGGGATCGGCGGATCAGGTCGCGGAGTTGCGGTACGCCTTGTACGCGGCGGTGTCCTGCGGGGTGCCGTCCGCCCGGGCGAAGCCCAGGAACCCGACCTGGAGGAAGTCCGCGTACCGCTCGGCCAGACGCAGCATCTGCACGTCCCGCACGTCGCGGATCAGGTAGCCCGCGAAGAAGTCGCCGAACAGGATGCTCTTCGCGTTCGCCGCCATGACGGGCATGTTCTGGTTGACGGTGTACTTGTAGCCGAGCAGGCCGTCCGGGACCCCGACCTGGATACTCGGCTCCCAGAGCGGGCGGTTCTGCCCGTCCTTCAGCTTCCGGACCGCGGCGAGGGTGGCGTCGTTCAGCATGAACTGCACCCGGCCGCCGTTGCGGTACGAGGCGTCGATGCTGTGGATCAGGTCGATCAGGTCGTCGTACGTGACCGACGTGGTCTGCCCGGTGCCGCCCGTCTTCCCGATGACGGCGTTCGTCTGCGCGCCCTCAGGCTGAGAGCTGCCGGTGCCGGTGGTGAAGTGGACGTTCTGAATGCGGCCGATGCGCTCCCCGAGCTTGCGGGCCAGCCACGACTCCAGGTCGAACGCGTTGTCCTGGAGCAGCTGGAGCGAGACGCGGACCAGCTTGGACGTGTACATGTAGGCGCCGATGTCGGCCTGCCCCAGCTCCACGTCCTGCTCGCCGACCTGCGTGTTCTCGCCCAGGATCGCGCCCATGTTTCCGGTGTCGTTGGCCGTCGGCCACGGCAGGGTCGCCCCCGTCTCCGTGGTGATGACTTCGGCCACGTCGCGCATCGACGAGTAGAACGTGACGGCTTCCACGAGCTTGGCCCGGAAGGCCGGAGGCACGAGGTACCCGCCGGCCGCGCCGGTTGCGACGCCCTGCGCGCGCAGCTCCTTGCCGTCGAACCAGCCGGTCCGCAGGGTCGCGCGCTCCTCGGAGGTGAGGTCCTGGGTGCCGTCACGCATCCACGAGCGGTACGCCGCGGTGTACGCCTTCACCCCGTCCTCGCCACCGTGGCGGGCGCGCGCCTCCTCGGCCTCCTCGGTGTCCGCCCCCGGAGCGACGATCTGCGAGTAGTCGACGGACGAGAGCTTCGCGTGACGCTGCTCGGTCTCGATGTCCTTGGACAGCTGCTCCACGTCGGCCAGGGCCGCGTCCCACGCGGACCGGTCTTCGGCGGACAGCGGCTTGTCGTCGCCGCGGGACTGGAACTCCTGCGCCGCGTTCCACGCGGTGGCCCTCTTGTCGAGCAGGGTCTGAAGGTTGGGCATTGTGCCTCCCAGCACGAGTAGCCCCACCACCGTGCGGTGAGGGGCTGGAAAGGGTTGTGAGAGCAGCTACCGCGCGAGCAGGTAGCGGGCGGCAAGCGCCTCCATGCGCATCGCCTGACGGCCCCCAGTGGTCTCTCCCGGCTGGGTTGCGTCACCACCCCGAGTGGGCACAAGGCCCGGCTCGTGGCGGAAGTTCAGAAGTTCGGGCCGGTACGCGGCCCGGCGGTCGAACGCCTCGTCGTCGCCGCGCGCGGCCAGGGCCACGCCGACGGAGCGGAGTCCGGCATCGGTGTCCTCGTAGGCCGGGAACGTCACGGCGCTGACCTCGAACAGCTTCACCTCGCGGATGATCCGCAGCTCAGCCTCAGCCTTGTCGCCGTCGACCGTCTCAACGTCGACCATCTGCCAGTCGTCCTTGACGACCTGGAACCCGAAGCTCATGCCGGTGATGTTCCGGTTGTCGAGGTTCACGATCAGGTCGCCGACGTATGAGAGCCGCTCGTCCAGGTCCGAGTTGACGGCCAGGCCGATCTGGTCCTGCGCCAGGCGCAGACTCCCGGCCGATACGCGCGAGACGACAAGCCGGGTGTCATGGTCGACGAGGTACCGGGAATCGCCCTCGCTCAGGGTCTTGGTGAACGCCCCGTCAGCGATCTCCTCGTAGAAACCCCAGGTCAGCGGGTTACCGATCGCGGTCCGGCTGTTGAACACGGCGGCATGCCCGAAGAACTGGCGCGCACCGCCCTCGGTCGCGCGCAACGCAACGTCGGCCGCAGAGATCGTCAGGTCGCGGCGCTCAGTCGTCTTCGGCATCGCTGCCCTCCTTCGTCTCCGGCGGGGCCATGAGCTCGGCCGCCTTGGCGAGATGGTCGGCGGCACGCGCCGCCCGGTCCGCATCCGGCGGCAGATCCGCCGGCGCCTTGACGCTCGGGTCGTAGCCCAGCGGCGCCATGTACAGCGGCTGCAACCGCATGTCGCCCTCGGGCCCGGCGATCGGCGGCAGGTCTTCCAGGGCGAGGATGTCGTTCGCGGAGTACGCCCCGCTGTCCCGCATTGCCCGGTAGAAGGTGGCGCGCGCCGCACTGTCACCGCGCAGTAGCCCGCCCAACTGGTACTTCGCGTACACGTTCTTCGGCAGCAGCTCCTTCGTCACCCGCTGCTCCGTCGGCGTCAGCCACGTCGGCGCGAGGTCCCACGTCACGAACCCCTGCGCCTGCTGCTCCAGCCCCGTACCCCACGACGTGGACTTCTCCGTGGACATCAACAGGAACGGCGGCACCCCAGTCATCCGGGCTACCTCGGTCACCTGGAACATCCTCGATTCGAGGAACTGGCTGTCCTTGTACGGCATCGTCACCGGGTGGAACGACGCCCCGGAGTCGAGAATGGCCACATCGTGGGCTGCCTGCGACCCGCCGTACCGCGCCTTCCATCCCTCCTTCAGCGCCGCCGCCTGCTCCGGCTGAAGCCGCTGCTCGGTCTGCAAGACGCCCGAGATCATGTTGCCCGAGCCGTACAGCCGCCCTGCGGCCCGCTCTGCGGCGAGGGCAAGCCCGATTCCCTGTGCCGCCACACGGATCGGGGAGACCCCTGTTACCCCGTCGTACCCAAGGTGCGGGAGGTGCATGATCTCCCGGGACGTACGCCGCACCCGGCCACCGTCGTCGGTCTGCACCCAGAACACCTTGCCGCTGGGGTTCTC
The DNA here is from genome assembly GCF_040614075.1 of Streptomyces sp. NPDC006174. NCBI lineage: Bacteria > Bacillati > Actinomycetota > Actinomycetes > Kitasatosporales > Streptomycetaceae > Streptomyces > Streptomyces sp. NPDC006174. The sequence continues at coordinate 333,552 of NZ_JBEXTJ010000007.1, forward strand.
AGGCGAGGGCTGCTCCCGATCGACCTTCACTCGGTCCGGGCGGACGGGCCACAACTGCACGATCGCACCAGCGTTGTTGCGGATCTTCTGCACGTAGGCGTTGCCCCACAACTGCCGGTGCACGAACACCAGCCGCCACAGCTCGACAGGAGTCAGCTCGGGATGCGGATCGTCCAACAGATCGACAGTGGTCTTGTCCTTGGTCCCTACGGTGTACGTGTGCAGCGGCAGGGCGGCGCTGACGTTGGCCACCACCGAGATAGCCCGGTACACCGCAGGCATCGCCAAAGCGCCCGTCTCAGTGACGACAACGCCCGCTTCCACCGGCGCGCCACCACCCAGCAGGCCAGCCAGCGACGACGACGTCAGCGGCGTCGTAGGGGACTCCAGCGACGCCCTGCCCTCGAACAACCCGAAGAGGCTCACCGCTTGACCCCCTTTCGCCGCGCCTGCTCACGCTCAGTCGCCACCACACCGAGCACCCCGGCGAGGACCAGCCCCGCCGGCACCGACCACATCCCGACCCCGACCACCACGGCCAGGACGAACAGCACCTCCAGGACGCTCAGCAGGATCACCACAGGTTCGGCGCCCCTTCCGGCTCCACATCCGCGCGCTCGGCATGGCCCCACGCGGCGAGCGTGCAGCCCACCAGCGGGCTGATGTCCACGGACACCCCGCGCCGCGCCCAGCCCCACCCGTCACCGATCGGCCGCTTGTCCGCACCCGCCAGCGCGGTCGCCAGCGGCGTCTGGTCCAGGTGCACGATGCCGCCCTCGGCCACCCCGTCGAAGAACTGGCCGGCCGCCGCGGCGACCTGCCGGGTCTTCGGGATGACGAGCAGGTTCTCCACCTCGTCCTCGGACAGCCCCGCGTCCCGCAGCGCCTTGCGTACGGCGGGCACCAGCGAGCCGGCCGGGCCGCCCTCGTCGATGACGACCGCGCACGGTGACCACTTCACGACCAGCTCAGCCAGCCGCTCCGGCGCCCACCCGGTGCCGGGCCGGTGGTCGATGACCTCCACATGCCGGGCATCACCGTTCGCTCCGGCCGCGCAGATCGCCGTGTGCGACCTCTCCGGCGTCGTGTCCAGGGCGAACGCCACCGGGTCCGACATGGACGACGTGCCGTCCGCCAGGGCCCGCCACACGTCCTCGTCGATGACCCGCCACGCGTCCTCCCCATCGCTGGGGTAGTCGCCGACACCGAGCCGCTCACGCGCGAAGATCTCGTCCGACATGGTCAACCGCTCCCGCTCCGTGTGCTCCAGCGTCAGCCGGTAGCCCAGCGCCGGGTTGGCCTTCGCCACCGAGAGCGGTGACAGCGGGTCATCGTGGTCCGTGCAGCCGGGCGGGCACTCCCGCAGGTGCGGGTCGATCGACCACTCCATGTACGCCAACGACGGGTCAGGGACGCCCAACTCCACCGCGGCAAGCGCACGGCGCCGCAGGCGGGCCAGCTGCTGTGACGGAGAGCCGATCCCAGCGGACCCGAAGTACCAGACCTGCGGGTCCTTCACGGCCGCCATGGTCGGCATCAGGGCGCCCATCGCGTCATCGCCCAGGATCATGTCCTCGTCGAGGATGTTGCAGTTGCCCGTGAAGCCACGGCCGGAGCCGCCGGAGCGGGCCAGGAACCGCAGGCGCTGCCCGTTCAGCAGCTCGATCGCTTCCTCGCCGGTCGTCCGGCGGATCGCCTTGACGCGTTTCCGCAGGCTGTCACAGTTCGTGACCAGCGCGACGATGCGCCGGAACGCCTCGATGCTGGTCTTGAACTCGTGGGCGCTGTGCAGGATGAGGCGCTCACCGCCGACGAAGAGGCCCCAGAGTTCGCGCGCCTCGATGATCCCGCCCTTGCCGTTCTGGCGTGGGACGTTCACCGCGACCTCGAAGGCGGACCACGCGCCGCCCTGGCGCTCTCCCAGGCCGACGTGAAGGGCGAACTGCTGCCAGTTGTCGAGCATCAACCCGGCGTGGGCCGCCAGTTCCACGGCCTCCTGCCCGGCGGTGGACGTGTACGGCGGCGCGGTGAACACCCTCGGGCGCTGTACGCCACGCCCGTCAGGGACTAGCTCAGGCGCTCTGTCGGCCCGGACGGCGGGAAGCGAGCTCATCGACGATGTCCCCCTCCGTCGCGGGCGGCGCGATGGCGCGCAGCTTGGCCATGATCGTGTCGAGCTTGTCGGCCACGACGGCCTGTGATGTCGGAGAGTCACCATCGGCGATCCCGTCAAGCGCCCGCGCGAGCTTCAGCGCAACGGCGACTCGACCGGGTGCGAGGCTGGTCACGCCCAGTTTGTCAAGCTCGGCCGAGATCTCGTCAGCGACCATGAGCCACCCCCGTCACACTCCGTCACGTCACCAAGAGTGACGGCCACTAATTGGGTCAGCTTCACAATCTCGCGGAATGATCTTTGAAAATGGCCGCGCAAAAAACAGGGCGACAAGGGCGTTTGGGTCGCCCCTTCATCGGCTGAAGTCTTGATCCACTCTCTCCCCGTCGTGGGCTTGTCCGGCCGCGCGTTGGTGATCACCAGGACCGTGATGCCTGGGTGGTGACGGGCCGTGATCCGCCTCGCCGGCGGTCGCGGTACCAGCGGGTGACGACGGCGTCCATGGCGGGTTGCCGCATGTCCTTGACGCGCTGGCGGACGATGGCTTCGCCCGGGTCGACGGTGATGACCTTCGCGTTGAGGCGCTTGTAGTGCGCGCGGGCCTTGGCCTGCGGCATCGTGTGGATCAGATAGACGTCGACCTTGTCCACCAGTCGCTCGGCCTCGTGTACGGCGGCCTGGCGGGCGCGGTACACCACCCGGAGGAGTTCGGGGCTGTGGTTGTGGTGGTCTGCGCCTGGTCCGGCCATGGCGAGGGCGATGAGGTCGAGGTCGATGACGATGTCGCACGGCTTGGCATGGGCGCGGATGTAGCTGGACTTGCCCGCGCCGGGCGGGCCGGTGATCACGTACAGCACGGCGCTACCGTGCGGCAGGCGGAACGAGCCGCGCCTCGATCTGGGTGGCGCCGAGCCCGTGGGTCATGAGCGCGTGTCGCAACCTGGTGAACTCGCCGAGGGTGAGGGGAGGGGCCACGGTGATGATGGCGGTAGGGGGCTGGCTTGCGCCTGAGGCGCTACACCTGACTGTCCACAGTGCTCTGCTGCGCTTCCGGAAGGGCCAACTGGCCATGGTCACCATCTCCGTGAGGCTCGGGGCTGCGGGATCGTGGTCCGGTTGCCGCGTGCGCTGTTGCAGCGGCGGTGTGCCGCCCGCGCGTTGGCCGGGTCGAGGAGGAGGTCCGGGCGCTTCGACACGGGCTGCTCGTGGTCCAGGGTGAAGGCGAGCGGGTGTTTGCCCGCGTCGGGCCCGGTGATCTCGTAGGCGATGTTGTGGCCGCAGAGCCAGCACGGGAGACGCTGGGTCCGCAGCCAGTCGCACAGGGCCCGGTAGGGGCGCCCGTTGCGGGGGTTACCGGCCACGGGCGCCACCTCCTGGCGGGTCAGCTCGGGGGCACGACCCCGCTGTTCCGGATGATGTAGCCCAGGTGCAGCGTCTCGTAGTCCTCGTCCGAGATGTCCTGGCACTCGACGGGGCGGTTGGTCTTGGTCGACGTGTCGTCAATGGCGGCTGCGCAGTCGTCGGCGGTGTAGCCGCTGCTGCACCCGGTGAGGGTGAGCAGGGTGGCCGCGATGAGCGCGGTGATGGTGGTGCGGGTGCGCATGGTCCCCCCAGGGATGGTGGCGTGAGGGGCCATCATCGGGGCACCAGCGGGCCGCTGTCAGGCGGTTCGGGTCAGCTCCAGGCGCGAGCCTGTCCGCACCACCGTCGGTGTGGCGCTGGGGGCGACCTGCGCCCACTGCACGGTGATGAACCCGGTCGCCCCAGCTGTGAAGCTGCCGTCCGGCCTGACGACGAGCCCGGCTGCGATGACTCCCACGCCGATGGTCTGCCCCGGAAGGTACCGGGTGAGCCGAATGCTGCCCGTCCCATCGGACACGCCCAGCGTGATCGCTCCAGGCGTCCAGAAGCCTGTCGACCCGGGCGGTGCGGTGATGGTCAGCAGGAGGTCGGCAGCTGGGTCCCCGTCGACAGAGAGCACAGCGGAGATCGCGTACCGGCCTCCGGCGGTGACGCTGAGGGTGAGGTGGTCGTCGTCCTGGAGGCCGATGCTGCTCTGCACCTGCTCGTCGCTCGGCTTGTCCACGACCCGGGTGACGCCGACCTGGTCCCCGGTGGGTGGGGTGCCGGGCGGGCCTTGCGCTCCGTCGGCGCCTGCCGGGCCTGCGGGGCCGGGTACGAGGACGTAGTCCCCGGTGTACGGCTCGGCGGGCGCGAGAGCGGCGAGGTCGATGGTGGATCCGAGCGCGGTCGTCAGCAGCACCGGGTAGTCGCGCGGTGCCGCGTCGTCGGGCCGCTCCATCACCATGTGCGTGTACCCGGTGGGCTCGTACCCGGTCGCGTCGGCGGCCAGCACGGTCAGGGACAGCTCGCCGTCGATCCAGCGGCCTTCGGCCTCGCCTTGGGCGATGTGGCCGGCCGTGGGGTTGGTGACGACGGCGGGTGCTGGTCGGAGGATGACGCGGCCGCGCATGGGGCCGCCGTCGGGATGCGTACGGCTGTCGGTGATCGTGATGCGCTCGGCGCCGTCGGGGAGGGCCATGTCACCTCCCGGGGTACGACGAAGCCCCCGGGGCCGGTGGCCGCTGCGGGGGCTTGTGGGCATGCGTGAACTGCTGGGGGCAGTGTTGCAGCAGCTCGGAGCGGGGGTCAAGCCGACACGAGTCCGGCCTTCGCGGCGATGAGGGCGTGGAGGTCGTCGAGGTCGATGAGGGCCCGTCCGCGGTCGTCGTAGCCGTGGCGGGTGAGTTCGCCGCGGTGGATCCAGGTGCGGAGGGTGGCGGAGCTCTTCCCGGTGGCGATGCGGGCGGCGTAGAGGTCGACGAGGGTCATGGGCCCAGTGTGTACGTGGTGAGGCCCCACCGACGGGGGATGGCGGTGGGGCCTCGTGAGCCGAGCGTACGGCCCGGGTCGGACAGTGGGGTCGGTCAGTGGCTGTGGGCGGGGTAGTGGCCGCCGCAGCGCGGGCAGTACGGCAGCTCCTGCTGGGTGAAGCTGAGGGCTGCGAGAAGGGCTTGGAGGGTCATTCGGTCACCCCGCTCGACCAGGTGACCTTGCAGTGGCCGGGGCGGTCCTCCACCACGGTGAACTGCGTGTTTGTGTTTCGAGAGGGGGGCGACGGTGGGGGAGGGGAGTGTTTGTTGATCTTGTTCGGGCGGCGTACGGCCCGTCTCAGGGCGACCGCGCCCGCTGCCCAGACGACGAGGACAGCGAGGGTGCCGAGCACGGCGAACAGGGCTGCGGTGAGACCGATCGCGAGGGCGAGGAGGACGCACCCGCCGGCCGTACGCGACGCCTCCGGCGCGGCCTCCTCCGTCTCCTCGGCGATCCGCTTCCGGCTCACGCGAAGACCCCGTACGCGTTGGCGCCGAGCCAGTTGACGGCCTGCGCGAGGGGTACGGCGGCGAGGCCGGTGACGCCTGCGGAGGTGCCGAGGCAGATCCCGCACCACGCCCCGGCCTTGAGTGACCCGCCGTACTGGGACTTCTTGGCCGCGGCGAGGAGGAGCACGGTGAGGAGGAGAACGACGGCGGTCCCGGTCTGGGTGAGCGGGAGGTAGGTCGTACGGCCGGCGGCGGTGCCGGTGGTGCCGCCGACACCCCAGACGAGGGCGACGTCGCCGAGCCAGTTGCTGATCCACAGGGTGGTGTCTGCGATCCAGCCGATGATGCCGCCGACGGTGAGGATGGCGAGGACGCCGTACGACCAGGCGAGGAGGAACGGCGCGAGCGCGGCGACCTGTCCGGCGGGGTCCTTGCGGAGGCGCTTGGTGCCGGGCCACCAGGTGGCGACGTGGTGGACGAGGATGGCGAGGCCGACGGTGACGCCGCCGATGGTGACGAGGTTCATGGGTGTCCTCAGCGGAGGATGGCCGCGCCGAACGCGGCGATGGTGAGTACGAGGGCGACGGTCCCGGTGATGCGGGGAATGTCGCGGGTGGCGAGTGCGGCGAGGATGCAGCCGGCGCCGATGGTGGCGAGCGGGAAGAGCAGCCGGATGGCAGTCATGCCGGCTTCCTGTGACCCCGGAGATACCGGTCAACGCTCGTGGCCTTCGCGTTGGCGTCGGCGACCTTCCGGACGTAGCGGAGGACCGCGTCCGGATCAGTGATGCCGCTGGAGACAGCTGTCCGGACGGCATCCGCAATGGTCATCGGCCCGGACGCGGTCGGCTGCTCGTCGTCGTCCGGAGAGTCCAGGCGGGTCTCCGGATCGTCCGGACGGGTCTCCGGATTCTCCGGAGAGGCGGTTCCGATCGCGGCGTGCTCGGCGGAGACGGCCGCCTCCGCGCGGGTCAGCTCGCGGAGGACGGCGACCATCGCGAGACGCCCGCCGGCCTTCGCGCGCTGCTGGTCGACCCACTGCTGGGTCAGCGGGTCGAGCGGCTTCGCGTGGTGGCGCAGCACGACGGTCCACATGACCTTGGCGAGGCCGGACACGGCGGCGCCGATGAAGCCGATGGCGACCTCGCCGCTGATCCAGCCGTGCGCGCCGACGGCGGCCATGGCGATGGCGAGCGCCACGTATCCGGCGCGGCGCGGGAGAGTGGCGCGCTCCTGGTCGTAGCGGGCGAGCCACTCCAGGGCCATGCAGGAGAGCCACACGAGGTCGAACACGGCGGCGGCGGCGTAGGCGGCGGGCTCGGGGACGCTGCGGGCGAGGAGGTCGCCGATGCTCGCGGTGGACCAGATGACCGATGCGGTGCCGATGGCGGCGGTCGCCGCAGTGACGCCGGTGAGGACGATGCGGTCCCAGTCGCGCGGCGGAAGGGGTACGTCGACCGTGTAGCGGTCGAGGACCATCTCGGTGCGGCCGTCGATGGTGTGGGGGACGAGGCGGGTGCGTTCGACGGTGCGGGTCTTCACCGGGCCACCGCCACGCGGCCGGCGCGGGCGCGGCGGAGGGCCTCGCCCATGTCGGGGTCGCCGGTGTGCGGGTGTACGCACGCGAGGGTGCGCGTGAAATGATCGGCCACGGCCGATGCCTCCTGGTCTAGTCAGGATGGTGTTCGGTCGGAGGTCGAGCGGCGCGCGCGCCTCAGGCGTTCCAGCGCCTGGGAGCTGCCGCTCGGCCTCGCTCTATGTCGGGGCCTTGGGCCCGTTCTTCTTGATCGCCGCGTCGATGGCGTTCCAGCTCTTCCCGACTTCCCTGGCCACTTCGGCCACGGTTCCGAGTTCGGCAACGCCGTCGAGCAGGGCGAGCGCTCTCCGTTTGGCGGACTCGGATACGAGGAGTTGGAGCTGTTCCAGCAGCTCGTCTTCTCCGCGGACCCGTTCCCGCCAGGGGATCGTGTTCACGAGGCGACCATATCTAACCCTGGCTTAGACGGTCAAGTGGTCAGGCCACGTTGGCCTCTTCGGTCTGCCACGCCTTGAGCTGCACCCAGGTCGCGGGCGGCCAGGCCATCCCACACCAGTCGCACCGAACGATCTGCTCTCCGGGGGCCAGCCGCAGGACAGCGCCACAGATCGCTCCCGATGTGTCGATGCTCTGGCAGTGGCCGATGCGCCGGCCGCGTGGCCTCGGGTCGGGGTCGACGATGGTGGCGGCCGAGCGGTGGAGGTCGCCGATCTCGCTGGCAAGGTCACCAGCGCCGGGCCAGGTGGCGACGATCCACGGCATGTGGGCGAGGAGCCCCGCGACGGCCGTGTGGAGCCGCGTGAGGCTGTCTCCGGTGAGCCGGGGGCCCCGGAGTCCTCGGGCGTCGTGTACGGCGCTCAGCCAGGCGTACACGACGTCGAACTCCTGGCGGTGGTCGAACATGTCGCCGTTGAGCGGGAGCGGCGCGGGTCCGCCCTTGCCGCCGCGTCCCTGTCCGGTGGCCATGCTCGGGGCGAGGAGGATGCCAAGCCCGGCGTACATGCGCGGGAGCTGCTGGAGCTGGGTGGTGAGCCGCTGGGTGCAGTGGATGCAGAGGGTGCTGCCGGTGGGGTCGGGTGCGTGGCAGTGGGTGCAGGTGGTCACGGCGGGCTCCTCGCGTACGGGGTCGGGCGGGTGCGGTGGGTCAGGGTCAGACGGTGGCTGCGCGCCCGGTGGCCCGCGCGGCCTGGCATCGGGGGTGCGGGCAGCCGGCCACGGGTACGGCGTGGTGCTGCTCGCAGACGGCGAGCACGTGGGTGCACTGCCCGGCGGTGAGCCGGACCACCTCGGCCTCCAGTGCATCGGCGCGGCGGGTTGCGGTGCGGTGGGCGTCGGTATGGAGGGTGGCGCTGCGCTGCGCCCGGTCGCGCTCAGCGGCGAGTTCCTCGATAGCGGGGACGAGCCGGGGCCAGGACTCCCCGCCGTGCGCCTCGTTGATCCCGGCGGCTTCGAGGGTGTCGCGGGCTTCCTCCAGTAGGGCGGACCGTTCGCGGGCGCCGTTCTCCAGGAGGGCGAGGCGCTCCTCCCGGGCCCGCACAAGCGCGGCGAGTTGCTCCCCTTCGGCGGGGAGGATGACGCCGCGCCGGGCCCGGTCGAGGAGGTGGTGGAGGCGCTCGGGCTGGGTGCCGAGCCGTCGCCCGCCTCGAACGGTTTCGGTGGTGAACGGCGGCGCGTCGGGTTCGGCGGCGAGGAGTTGCGCGGGGTGAAGTTCGCCGCGCAGGGGCTGGGGCTCGGGCTGGGTGGTCACCGGGCCCCCTCGGTGGCGCGCTGCTCCAGGACGGTGCTGGCGGCGTCGGGGTCGGGGCAGTCAAGCCGGGCGCAGGTGACGTAACCGCCGGAGCCGAGGAAGAGGCTGGTGCTGCCGCAGGCGGGGCCGTGGCCTTGGACGGTGGGGAAGTCAATCTGCTCGGGGCGGGTGACGGGTGCGGCCATGCGGGCGTTGTGAGCCATGGCGGCCCCGACTGCTTCGCCCATCGATCGGTAGTGGCGCACGGGGTGGTCCTTCCGGGGTTTGGGGGTGGCCGCCTGTGGTGGGGCGGCCACACAGCAGACAGGCAGTCAGGCGGCGGGGACGATCCTCGGGATCGGCCCGGTGGTGAGGGTGGTGGCGAGCCAGTTGATGCGGCACTCCCAGTCGGGGTGGTTGGCCTGCATCCGGGCGAGCTGCCGCTGGATGTACGCGGTGTCGGTCGAGGAGCTGCTGGCCTGCTCCCACGTCCCGTCGGGCTGGCGGACGACGACGAAGTGCTCCAGCTTCGTGGTGGTGACCTGCTCCTCGACGGCGGCGATGGCCGGGTAGAGATCGGGGATGGCGAGGGCGGCGTCGATGACGAGGCGGAGGACGGCGGAGTCCTTCGGGTGGTCTTCGTCGTCCGGGTGGCGGCGGCCCTGGACGTAGCCCATGACGGCGGCGTCGCGCATGAGGGTGTGCTCGCGGTCGGTGAGGCGGCCGAGGAACTCGGTGACGGCGTCGGCGCGCTGCGCGTCCCGCTTGATCAGGTAGTCGACGAGTCCGTCAGGTAGCGGCGTGGTCATGTGGGTCTCCGTGGTTGGGCCGGGATCACCCGGCAGCAGGGGTGTCCTGAACGCTGAACAGGTCGAGCGGGGCGGGCTGCACCTGGTTGCCCCATGCCGCCCATCCGGGGCGCTGCTGGCGGGCGAAGAGTTCCAGGTACGGGCCGGGGCTGACTGTCTCGACGGCCTCGAAGAACTGGGCGGGCTTCTGGGAGTGTCTGGCCCGTGGCCACTCGTACCAGGACGACAGGAGCTTCACGTCGGGCACCATGGGTCGGCCGCGGGTGGCGAAAATGCAGTGCTCGGTGTTGGTGCGGAGGTAGTAGCCCATGCCGGGGCCGCGTTTGCACCAGGTGAGGAGCGACATCGGGGTGAACCCCCAGGCGCGCACCACGGCGTAGGCGTCCTCCATGAGCCGGTTCACGCCCCACACCCACAGATGGGCGTCCTTGGCGGCGATGTCGCTGATGGGGAGGGCGCAGATGTCCCTGGTGGGCATGGTCGGATAGTGGCGCTCCGGCTTGCCCCGGTGGTAGGTGCTGCGCTGGTGCATGCTCGCCCACGGGGGGTCGGCGACGATCGTGGTGAATGGACCAGTGGGCAGCGGCGGGACGGTGGTCTCGGGTGTGGTCACCGGGTCTCCTCGGGCGCGGCAGGGACAGCGGGGGTCGGCTCGACGGTGTACGTGGTCGTCGCGCGGACGAGACGCCGCTCGGTCGGGGTGCCGTCCGCCCACACCGGGGCGAGCCTCCGTCCGCGCTCCAGGGAGTGCACCGCTGTGGCGCGGACGTTGGAGCTGCCGAAGGGGACCCACTCGTCGGCGAGCGGGTCGTGGAGCTCGGCGGCCCAGGAGTGCTCGGCCGGGCGAGCCTCGCCCTCGGTGGTCTGGTGTGCCCCGGCGGCAGCTTCACCGGCCAGTACGGCGAGGACTGCGTCGGCGTGCTCCCCGTACTCGTCGGGCTCCAGCACGTCGGGGTCCCAGTCGAACCCGGACGCCTCGCAGATCGCCTGGCGGAGGCGGTCCCGGGTGGCGGCCCGGTCGGCAGGCGCGGGCGGGGCGGCGGTCGCCATCTCGGCTCGCAGCCGGGCCCCGTCCTTCTCGGACGCCGAGATCGCTCCCCGCAGCGCTTCGTCCAGCCCCTCGGCCTCAGCCCGCAGGGAGGCCTGCTCGGCGTCCGCGACGGCCATGACGGCATCGGCGCGCCGCCGGTAGTCCCGCTCGTCGTCCTCGTACCGGACGGGCCACTCGGGGTGGCCATCACGCAGGGCCATCGCTGCGGCGTACCGCTCGCGGCGGTCGGCGGGCGGGGCGGCGGCGGGGCGGTTGCTGTGCGGTGCGATGCGGGACTGGTCCCACCACGCCCCGGCGTTGCTGTCGACGTGCCGCCAGTTCGGGTGGGGGCCAGGCGGGAGGGTGCATGTCCACTCGGTGAGCTGGTCGCCGCACTCCTCGTCGGCCGTGTCCTCGCCCGTGCTGGTGCCGAGGAGTTGCCGTCCGCAGCGTGCCCCCTTCAGCCACTTCCGGACATCCCCGGTCGTGATCGGGCGCTGGTTCCGGTCGGCGATGTCGCAGCACTCCCCGACGAACGCCAACGCGTCCTGTGCCTTGTACAGGTCGGTGTTGAGGTCGTCGGCCATCTCGCGGGCCTCGTCGGCGGTGAGGAGCGGGCACGGGCCGCCGTTGCACGCCCCGGTGTTCCCGCACTCAGGGCACGTCGTGGTGCCGAGGAGCTGCCGGGCCACCGCCAGGGCAGGCGCGGGCAGCACGGACAGGACCGCGTCGGTCAGGACGAGGTCGTCAACGCGGGACGACTCGGCGCGGATGGCGGCGGCCACAGCGGCGCGCAGCACCTCGGCGGGGCGGTCAGGGGTGGTGTCGGGCATCAGGGGCTCCAGGTGGTCGGTGGCGGCGGGGAATTCGGTCTGCCCGGGGACGGGGTCGGGTGGTGGGGTGTTAAGGAGGGCGCGGGCCCGGTCCAGGGCGGCAGTCACGCGGCACCCCGTGCGAGGTTGGCGCGCTCACGCGGGGTGGTGCCGCCGCGGATGCCGTAGCGGTGGGTCTTGTCCGCGCCGCCTTCGAGGGCGAGCGCCTCGGTCAGGCAGGCGCGCTGCACGGGGCAGTCGAAGCAGATCGTCTTGGCCGCGCGGGATGACGCGTGGTCCCCAGGCCTGGGAAAGAACAGGCCCGGGTCGACTTGAGCGCAGATCCCTTCGAGGGCGATGGCCGGGTTCATGAGGCCACCTGCATCCCCCACTGGAACGCGGCGTGCTGCTCGGCGTTGAGTTCCTGGATGTGGAGCACGAGCCGGCCGCCCTTGAAGACAGGGCCGATGCGCATGTCGGGGCCGACGACACGGGTGTGGTCGTCGTCCTCCAACACCCCGGCTTCGACGATCCCGTCGACCGCGGCCTTGAAGCTGGGGTACCAGTTGGCCGGGTCGGCGCGGCGCTTGGACGGAGGGTGGAGCACTCCGAGGATGTACGCGTGCTGCATGACCGGGGCGGCGCCGGCGGCGAGGAGCGCGGCGCGCATGGCCGTGTCCTCGGAGCACTGGGCCATTGCGGCGCCGCGGATCGCTGCGGTGGTTTCGGCGCGGACCCGGTAGTGGATGCGCTGGTTCGCGTTGAGCAGCTTCAGCCCTGGCGGGAGGGCGATGGTGAAGCGGCGGAGGAGTTGGTTCACAACAGGCGCTCCTGTACTGATCGGCTCGGACACTCGTGGTCGGCGATGACCGGGTGCGGCGGCGGCCCGGGGCCGGCGTGGATCGGGTGGCGCCAGACGATGCGCTGCTGGCCGAGCGGGCTGGTGACGAGGTACCAGGTGAGCCGCCCGGCGAGGCGGGCCAGGATCTCCGCCGTCACGTCAACGGGCTCCGGGTCGGCGACCACGTCGAGGGCTGCGACTCGGCCGGCACGAGCGCGTAGTACGTCAGCGCCGCATCCGGGGCAGGCGCCCGCGCGCGCGTGGTCCGCGGATAGGGCGAGCTTCGCGGCGATGCCTGGATTCATGGTCATCGCCGGCCGCCAAGGGGCAGTGCCGTTGCAGTGCCGTTGACGGCACTGCTGTTTTTGCAGGTCACCCGGGGTGGCAGTGCCATCAGTGCCGTCAGTGCCAGTTTCTGAGCATTGAAGCTCTTGCCTGCGCACGGAGCTGGATTGTGGATTTCAACGGCACTGACGGCACTGATGGCCTTTGACCTGGGGTAATACTGGTTTTCAACGGCACTTTTAACGGCACTTTGATGGCACTGCAACGGCACTTTGATCATGGTCACTTGTCGTCCCATCGATCATCACTGGGCGCGTTCAGTGCGACGTTGATGTACGAGTAGGTACCGTTCGACGGCTTCCGGATGATCTGGAACCGGTCCTTCAGCTCACGCCCGAGCTGCCTGCTCGGCATCGGATCCTCGCCCTCGGCCCGGCACCACTTCTCATAGGCGCTGCGGAACACCTCGGTGGTGGTACGAACTTGGACGCCACCGCCGACGTGGCACCCCTCTTCGAGGAACCGGGCCAGCGCGTCCTCCTCGGCCGCGTACTGGGCGGTCGCGGCCTTCACGGACTCCGGATCACGGAGCCCCTTGGCGAACACGTCGACCGCCCCGGCGACGACCCAGGCGAGAATCCCCGGGCCCTCCTCGGAGATGAGGAGGAGGTCGAGATCCTCGATGACCTTCTCGGGGGTGCGGATGAACGGCATGAGGCGCAGGCGCCGCCAGAACGACTTCCCGCCGGCGGACACCCGGGGCTGGTGGTTGCCCATCAGCCACAGCTTGTGCGTCGGCTCGAACGTGAAGTGGTCCTGCCGCATGAACCTCGCGGTGAGTCCGTCACCCCCGGTGAGTTCCTTGACCTTGGCTTCGTCGAACTTCGCTTCCTGGTTGACCTCGGAGGCGATGACGAGGCGCAGCCCGTGGAGGCGCGCGATCTCGGTCTCGTGCCGCTGGGCGCCGGCCATGAGGAAGGAGTTCGGTGCGGTCGCCGCGTAGTCCCCGAGGAGGTTCCGCAGCACGTTGAGGAACACGCCTTTGCCGTTGCCGCCGCCGCCGTGGAGGAAGGGCAGCACGTGCCACTTCACGCTGCCGGAGGAGGAGTACCCGGCCATGCGCTGCACGTACCGCAGGAGTTCGTCGTCACCGCCGAAGGTCTGCGCGAGGAACGCATCCCACAGGGGCGTTGGGGCGTCCGGGTCCGGGGCGACCGCGGTGGATCGGGTGTGCATCTGGCTCGGCTCCGGGGGGATCATGCCCCCGGTGGTCAGGTCGACGGCCCCGCTCGGGGTGTTGAGCAGCATGCGGTGCGCGTCGAGCTGCGCCGCGTGGGCGACGATCCGCGGGTCGGTCTGGGCCATGGCGACCATGGCGGAGATCCCGGCTGCGGAGAGGCTGCGTGCCCGGTGCTTCGCCTCACCCTCCCCGTTGGGCAAGGCGCGGGCGATGGCCCGGGACATCTCCCGTACGGCCCCGGCTTCGTCCCACGCCCAGCGGTGCCCGTCCCAGCGCAGCCACCTGCCGCGCTGGGGGACGTAGCGCACCTCGTGCTCGTGCTGGTCGACGAGGCGCAGCGCGTTCCCGTCGTCGGTCCGGGAGTACGTCTCCGGCCCGTGGTCGGCGGCGGGCGCCGGGTGCTCGACCACGGTGGCGAGCGCGGCGGTTCCGTCGATGGCCGGCCGCGGGCTGGGCACCGCGGTCAGGTGTCGGACCGGCTCGGGCGCGGGCGCCCCATAGCCCTGGCGGCGCAGCGCGGACGCGGTGGCCGAGTGGTCCCCGCCGTGATTGAGGAGCGCGTACGCACCGAACTTGGTGTAGGGCTTCTCGGCGATGAACTCGGTGGACGTGGTGAAGACGTACAGGCGGTCGCGGTCCATGGCCCGGCCGGTGGTGGCGCTGGGTTCGCGGCCGTCTTTCCCGGGGCGCTGCCAGTAGCAGGTCTGGCCGCTGGTGAAGAGGAGCTTCCATCCGTGCGGGGCGAGGATGTCGGCCCAGGTGGCCTTCTGCTCGAAGTCGTCCCCCGGGGTGAGCCCACCTTCGGCGCGGTCCCCGCTGTTGGAGAAGAGGAACGCTGCGGCCTCGTCAAGCGGCTGACCTGCGCCTACATGGGCGGGTTCCCCTTTTACAACATCATCGGAGGGGACGGTGTCGAGCATGCGGCACAGGGTGTGGAGCGCCTTGTGCTCCTCGGCGGTAATCGTCGCCATGGTGGCGGGTCCGCCGGCGAGGAGTTCGTACGGCTTGCCGGACGGGTGGACTGTGCCGTGTGAGGGTGCGGTGACGACGAAGCCGCCTTCGCCGCGGGTCTCGATGAGCCCGCGGAGGATCTTCTTCTGCGGGTGGCGGGCGACGAGCTCCCGCTCGGCGTCGGTCAGTTCGTCTTCGCGGGCCAGGCGGTTCGCGAGCTTCGTGTTGCCCGGGGCGCCGCCTTCGACCCGGTAGTGGATGTGGAGCCCGCCGCTGGGGGAGCGCTCCAGCCACCCGGTGGCGATGCGCTGCCACACGTCGGCCATGTTGTGGCCGAGGAGGATTTCGACGAGGGCATCGAGGACCCCCTCGTCGACTGCCCGCCCTTCCAGCTCCAGCATTTCCAGCCCGCCGGAGACGGTTCCGCAGATGACACCGACCCCGGGGTGCTGGTTGGCAAACCAGGTACGGACCTGGTCTTCGGTGGCGCGTTCCGTCTGGAACGCCCGCCACTGGCCCTTGGGCCGCTTCTTCCCGTCGGCCTCGACAGCAACGACGGAGCAACCGGCCGCGTGCAGCGCGAGGGCCGCGGCCTGGGTGTCCGGTGTGGCGTTCAATGTCGCTCCTAGCTGTGGTGCTCGAGGAGTGCCCCGGGCGGGAGTCGATCCCGCGCCCTCACGGCGTGGATGCCGGGGCTGTGTGCTGGTGGTCCGCCCGCCACGGCGATGCGGGGAGGTCAGCCGTGGCGGGCGGCGCCTGGTGGGCCGCCTAGAACGGCGGCGGGGTGGTGGCCGCGGCCGCCTGCTGCTGGGCGATGAGCGCCGCGGTGGCCGGGTTGGCCATGGCCGCCTGGAGCTGCTCCGGGGTGAGCCCAGGGATGGCGGCGGTCGCCGTGGCCGGCACGGCCGGGACCGGGGCGGCGTACTGCGGTGCGGGTGCCGCCTGCGGGACACCGGGGTCCGGGGTGTTCAGGGCGACGGTGGCCGCCGGGGTGTAGCGCGCGGTGTACTGCTTCGGCGGGTTGAAGCCGCGCTGGGACGCGGTCCCGTCGTGGGAGTAGGTGACGGCGAGGGTGCCCCCGACCTCCAGGCCGCGGGCCCCGGCGGTACGGACCGCGTCGGCGATGGCGTTCTTCATCTGGCCCTTGACGAAGAGGCGGCGGCGCCCGTCGTCCTCTTCGAGCTGGGGGTCGCGGTCGTCGGTCTGGACGGTGACGACGAGCTGCATCATGGGGTTGCCGTCGGACCAGAACTTTTTGTCCCCGGTGGAGATGTCGCGCTGCTGCTCGACGGTGGGCCGCTCGGTGATCCGCCCGCCGACGGTGGTCTGCGGCACGGGGAACTTCGCGGTGGGCGCGCCGCCCCCGCCCATCAAGAAGTCGTCGGCGGAGGGGACCTGGTGCTGCTGCGGGGTAGTCATTTGCTTCTGCTCCTGCTGTTTGTGGTGTACGCCGACTGCGGTTGAGTGGCGAGTTTGTGGGGCCTGAGGGGTCAGGCGATGAGCGCTTCGAGGGAGGCGCCCGCGTTGGTGTTCTGCGCCCCGGGGCAGCCCTGGCTGAGGTCGGTGGACCCCGGCTTGAGCCAGGGGCAGAACCGGCAGTTGGGCTTGTCGGGGATGGGGATGGCGGCCCAGTTCTCCGGGTGGAGGTCGGGTTCCAGATCCATGGCGCGCGCGCGGATGCGGTCCAGCCGGGCGAGTGCCTGCTCGGCGACGGTCCGGTCGTACGGCTCGGACCACACGTGGACCATGAGTTCGTGGTGCCGGGCGATGAAGGTGACGGCGACCCGGGCCGGCGGGTGGCCGGCGTTTTCCTGGCCGAGCCCGTACAGGTGGGCCTGGATGCGGTACTTCTCGCCAGGGCCCTGGCGCCGGTACTTGTCGTGGCTGGACTTGCCGACGAGCTTCCAGTCGTTGTTCAGCTGGGCGAGCCGGTCGTACAGATCCGAGCTGCCGGTGAGCGCGGCCGTGGCGATCGGGCTGTCGCGTACGGTGACGCGTTCTTCGATGCGGTACCGGGGTGTCCCGTCGGCCATGACCGTCTGTCGGGCTTCGAACTTCTCGGCCATCCACATGTGGAACCCGGTGCCGATGATCGCCGCGATCGGGTCGCGGTTGGTGTTGGTCTCCGGCCAGTCGAGCATCTTGTACGAGAGCTGCCGCTCGCACGGTTCCCCAACTTCGCTGGGGCCGATGGCCTTCTGCTGCGACCGGCCGGCGTTGGCGTCCGCGTCGATGATGAACTGCTCGATGCGCTCGGCCAGGACGGTGGAGTACTCGTCGTTCCCGGTGGCGGTCACGCGATCACCCCGCAGGCCTGCGCGGCTTCGTACAGGGCCCACCACATGGCGGCGCTGATGGGGATGGCGATGGCGCAGCCGCGTCCGGGGTTGGGCTGGTGGTCGTACGAGGCGCGGTCCTGGAGTTCGCGCTGCGACCGGCCGACACCGTCGGTGCGGGCGGGGCGGCGGGGGTTGTCGCCGAACGTGTCAGCCATGGCGGGGCTCCAGCGCGGCCGCGCTCAGCTCCACGAGGACCAGGCTCCAGCCGTCGGGCCAGTGGTCGATGACCAGCTGCGTCAGCCAGTTCGGGCGGTCCGCGTCCGGCCGGTAGCTCGCCGAAGGGTTGGCCGCGTGCCAGCCGTGCGTGCTGATCTCGTGGCCCGGCTGACCGGACTTCAGGCGGCGCGGCCCGTAGACCGCGACGTGCGCCCACCGGCGGTCCTCATCGGGCGTGGCGATGTGGCACAACCTCAGCTCCACGCGGTGCGGGATGACGATCCGTCCGGTGAACGGGTCGGTGAGGTCGGTGGCCCCGGACGCGGGGATCACGATGGTGATCTCGGTGCGGGTCTCGTACGTCTCGTGCTGCGTCATCGGGTGCCTCCGGTGCAGGTGCAGGCTTCGAAGATCAGGCGGCAGGTCGGGCAGGTGCCGGTCACGCGGCCCACCTGCCGTCCTGCTGGCGGGGGATGGTCAACCGGTCGGCGAGCATCCGCAGAGTGGTCGCCAGGTCCCGGGCGCGGCCCGGCGTCAGCGGCACCCGGGAGGAGCACCGGTCCGCCAGCGCGGCCACCAGCTCCTCGCGCGGGAGCACGAAGTCGTGCGGGCTGGTCAGCTCCGGGTCGGCCAGCTCGTGGAGCCGGTCCCACAGGGTGGTGTCGGCCGGGTCGAGGAGCGCGTCCACGAAGTCCCCGGCGGCGAGGCGGGTGAGGGCGTCCAGGCCGAGGACGACGGCGGTCGGGATGACCTCCACGTACACGGGGATGGGGCCGGTGGTGTGCGTCTGGTCGTCAGACATCAGTGGCCTCCGAGGTGGCGGTGCAGCAGCTCGGCGAGGTGAGCCAGCGGGTGGTGTCCGTTGAGGACGAGGACGAGGGCGATGGCGCACAGGGCGTACGCGGCGGTCGACCCGGCGACGATCTGCCAGCCGTTCACGAGGACACCGCCTCGTCGTCGTCGGCGTAGCTGTGGCCGGGGCACCAGACGTGCGGCCGGTCAGCCCACGGGTGCCCGTCGTGGTAGTCGTCGTAGCCGCACGGTCCGCGCGACGGCTCGGGCTCCTCGGGGAGGTCGCGGCCCAGCGCGTACGAGTGGTGCAACGGCCCGTCGTGCGGGTCCTCGACCGGGGTCGGACCCTCGGCCTCAGCGGCGTTGTCCGCCAACATCTGGGACGCTTCGAGCAGCGTGGTCTTCGCGCCCTCGCTGTAACGGGAGTACGCCATCGACGCCACGGACTCGGACGCCTCGCGCAGGGTCACGGCACGGGACGGCTGCGCCTCCAGCTCGGCGACCCGAGCCCGCAGCCGGGCGACCTCGGCCAGCAGCTCCGGTACCGCCGACCGCGCGTCCGCCATGAACGCCGCGTCAGCGTCCGACCGCGCCTGGTTCTCGATGTCGAGGGTCTCGCCGACCCACAGATCGATCATCAGAACGCCACCGAGCGTCCCGTAAATCTCCGCCCCGTCGCTCTGCCACGGGCCGGGCGTCGCCGCCTGCTCGCGGGCCCGGATCTCCTGCTCACGGTCCGGCGTCATCGGGACGGGCTTCGTGCCCACCGGCATCGGGAACGGGCCGTGCTCGGCAACCGCCTGCGCCAGCGCGTCATCCTGCGGGGCGCTCATGCCGCACCGCCGAACGGGACCAGCGCGCCGACGACCTCGATCAGCTCGGCTTCCCGCGCCCACACCCAGCGCGGCGTCACCGCCGGGTCGACCAGCTCCGGCACGAACAGCCGGCCACCGTCGGCGTCGGTCCCGGCCAGCTTCCACCGCGACCCCTGCTCGGCCGCCACGAACAACTGCGGCGCCGTCGGCGTCGGGATCGGCACGTCCACGTGGACCGTGCGCCGGTGACCGGCAGGCAGATCCGTGGGTTGGATACTCTGTACGGACACGATGTCCTCGTCTCTCTGAGTGGTGAGGGTGTCGTCGGGGTCGACCGGATGCACCCGGCGGCCCCGGTTTCATGAGGTGGATCAGGCGGACGCGGCGAGCTGCTGCTCGTCGGCCGCCATCCAGGCGCGGACCTTGTCCAGGTCGAAGCGCCGGCCCCGGAACTTCGTCGGCTCGACGGGGCAGCCGTCCTTGACCCACTCGTTGACCGTCCAGTTCGAGACTCCGTAGAGGGCCATGAGCTCGTCGGTCTTCAGGAGGGGAGCCACGCCGACGGGGCGGAGCGTCTTGGTGCGATCAGCCAGGGTCGCCATGGGGGGTAGACCTTTCAACTGTGTCGGTTGAAACTGTGGGCATGTCGAAGTGCTGCTGGAGCGGGTCCCCCAGCGCGGTGGCAACGAGCCACGCGGTGCGGAGTCGACAGCTGTCGGTGGCGCTCTTGCCTTGGCCGGTCACCTTGATGACCGTGCCGAGGCTGACGCCCTGTCCGCGTACGTCGACCGCCTTGGTGCGGGCGGCGAGGTCGGCTTGGGTGAGCCCGGTCCGCTTCATTGCGTCCCGTAGTGGCTTGCCCGCGCCCTTGCGGATCAGGTTGGTCATGTGTGCCTCACGCCAGGTGGTGTCTCTGCGGCCCGGTGTGCGCCGCCGTTGACACATTTCTACTGTGTGAGTGTCAGTGAGGTCAAGTGAGTCAGCGTGAGTTTCAGTGAGTTTCTTACCGAGATGACTGGCTAACGAACGCGTGTTCTAATAGCTGCATATGCCAGCGGCCACGGCGCGCGACGGGGAGGTCACGCGCCGCAGCGAGATCCCGCCATGCCTCTACTTTCACTTGCAAAAGTAGAAGATCAACGGGCACTCTTAGGGCCGTGGACACCCATGAGCAGCCGCCGGCCGAGGATCTCGCGCAGCTGATCGCCCGCCTCAAAGACACCTACGGTGTCAGCGACTCGGAGATCGCGCGCCGCGTCGGCGTCGCCCCTGCCACCGTCAACAGCTGGGTCCACCGCAAGCGCGGCACCGGCCGCGGCCCCCGCAAGGACACCTTGCGCGCACTCCACCGAGAGTTCCCCAGCTTCACCGAGGCCGAGATCTTCGCCGCCGCCGGCCGCGCAACCCCCGGCCCGCTCTCCACTGACGCACGCGAACGCATCCTGGCCCTGATCGAGGAACTCACCGAAGATCAGCAGGAGATGACCGAGGTACAGATCCGCGCCCTCGTCGAGCGCAACCGTTCGCTGCCCTCGTGAGTCTCCACTAAATGGACTTCGTCACTCCCTGTGCCTGACGGGGCGTCATCTTGCGTAACAATGGTCGCATTCTCAACAGCAGAGGGGTACGGTCGTTCGCACGGCCGCTGCCCTCCCCCAACGGCCGCGGGTCATCACTTCGCCTGCGTATCCGGGGGTTCACATGTGCGTCCGCATTCAGTTCTCCGCTCACTGCCCGGCCGATCCATGGGATACCGCCGCGCGCACCATCACACTCCCTGCCACCCTGCCCGCCGCCGGAACTGCCGTAGTCGTACGGGCGGTTCTCACGGAACTCGCCGTCGAGCAGCCCCCCGACGGGGCAGTCTGCTTCTGCGGGGCGCAGCTCCTGCCCCGCGTGCCCGAGCAGAGAACGAGCAGCGAGGTGATGTCCCGTGGCGCGTAAGCCAGCCACCAACCCCCGACAGAAGCGCAGCCGCACCTGCGGCTGCGTCCTATGTCTCGCCGACTACCCCGGCGACCGCACCCCCCGACGCGACTGCACCGGCCCCTGGCAGGCCCGCTACCGCGACCTCGAAGGAAAGCAGTGCGGCCCCACCTTCCCCTCCTACAAGGAGGCCAAGGCCCACCTGGACAAGGTCCGCACCCAGGTCCGCGAGGGGACGTACCAGGACCCCAAGCGCGGTGCGATCACCGTGGCCGAGTGGTACGCCATCTGGTGGCCCACGGTGAAGGTCAAGGCAGTGACGACCCGCAACCGAAAAGTGTCAGCGTGGAACGTTCACGTCGAACCGAAGTGGGGCCGGCGCAAGCTCAACAGCATCACGTGGATCCAGGTACAGGACTGGATCACCAACGAGGTGAAGGGCCACGCTACCCAGCGAAAGGCCCTGGAGCTGCTGCGCCACATGATGGCCGCCGCGATGCGCGACCGCCGAATCCAGGTGAACCCGACCGTCGACATCGAGGTGTCCGCCGCACCCGGGAAGCACCCCGATGACCTCATGCCGCCCACCCATGAGCAGTGCAACCTCATCCGCCAGCACATGCCCGACTACTACCGACCGCTGGTAGATTTCGCGGAAGAGACTGGGATGCGCTGGGGCGAATACACCGCGCTGAGGCTCTGCAACCTGAGCCTGCCGTTCGGCACGGTGAAGGTGAAGGAAGTGCTCACCGAGGACAACGGGAAGCTCCGGCGCAAGATGGCGCCAAAGACGGCGGCCGGCTTCCGTACCGTCCCCCTCACCCCGACAGCCATCGCGGCCGCGCAGGTGATGATCCATCTGTGGGAACCGGTGGCCACGGAGTCGGACATCGAGGACGGCGAGATGCACCCCGAGGAACTCGTCTTCCGCGGACCGCAGGGCGGGCTGCTCTCCCGGCACAACTTCCGGCGGAACTGGATCCCGGCCATCCAAGCTGCGGGGATCGCGCGCAAGGTGAAGAACCCGGAGACCGGCCGGCTGGAGTGGTGGCCGCGGGTGCACGATTTGCGGCACACATTCGCCACCCGGCTGAAGGACGCGGGCGTACCGGAGAAGGACGTCCAGGTCATCATGGGCCACGAGCGCGGGGGCAAGGTGACGTGGCTGTACCAGCACGCCGGGCCTGAGCTGGTTGAGGAAGTCCGTGCTGCTCTGGTGCGGGGTCGGCCGCTGCGTGCGGTGTCGTGACCTGCTAGGCCACGGGTGGGCCACGCGTAGGCCACACGACCCCCTCACTGAGACCGCACGAGCCTCACTGAGGCTCACTCGTCAGCCCGATTCGGCTCCACCGCCACACTCACGGCCCCTCACTGAGACTCACTGAGACGCGCAGAGCGTGCACTGTTTCTCCTAAAGCGGGTGTCGCAGGTTCGAATCCTGCCGGGGGCACAACGCGCCAAGGGCCAGTTCAGAGGTTTGATCCTCATGAACTGGCCCTTTCGGCCGTGCGTTCGGCTCTGGACGGACGGCAGCGGGGCCTGCCAGGATCCGGCTGTGAATGCGCCTTCGGTGTCCTCGAAGTTGAGCAGAGTCCTCGACCGGGTCGGGCTGATCCCGTCCTCACTGCTCCTGGCGACCGGCATCAGGGACTACCGCGACGGCGGGTCCATCGCCTGGCCGATCGGTGCCGCCTTCCTGCTGGTCGTCAGTCTCTGGGTGGTCTATCGCGGACTGCCCCAGCGGCGCGACACGAGCATCCGGGCGCTCCAGGAGTAGTAGCGGGAGCAGGCGCACGGTGTACGCAGCGCAGCCTCACCCCGCCCCGCACCACACGTCGTGGCCCCCGAGCGGCACCCTCAGGCCGCCTCCACGGACACTCGGCCGTTCCGGTCGAAGAGGAGCCACTCCAGCCACTCGGCCGTCACCCCGAGCTCTCTCGCCCAGGCGTGCATCGTGCTCACGTACACCGCGTACCTGGTCGGCCAATGGCTCACTCCCGCCGCCTCTCGGCTCGACCAGCCCAGCGCGTTCAGTGAGCGGAAGACGCGGACGTCGAGGATCAGAGCCCGGTCGGCATCGCGGCCCCGGTCGTCAACGGCCGCGAACCACTTGGTGAAGAAGGACCGCCCGACACCGTTGAGGGCGAACCGGGTGTAGGCCGCCTCCAAGCTTCCGCTTCGGACCGACGCGCGTGTGTCCCGCAGGACGTCCGCAAGGCGCGCGTCCGCGAGGGCGGCGGACGTGTAGCGCGGGCCACGGCCGTTGGTCGTGCCCGAGCCCCAGATCATGACGGCCACGAAGAGGTCGCGGAGGCCAGAGGGATCGTCTCCGACGTGCGACCGCAGTGCTGTCACGTCGTCCCGGCCGAGTTCCCGGTCTCCGCGTCGTCCGCTCGTGCTCTCCCTGCCGATGTCGAGGACGTGCCCTGCTCCGAAAGGCTCCAGCCAGGGACGCCAGGTGTTGGGGCGGAAGCGCACTGCGGCCTGGCTGTGCCGGGCGTTGGCGCCGACGAGTCTTCGCAGCTGTTCCAACGGGATTCCCTCCAACGGCTACGTCAAGCTGGCTCCTCAGTCTATGAGTTGGTGACCTGCGGGCCGCCCGCCCTACCTCCCGCAGACCTCATCCTTCCTCGGCAGCGTGCCCGTCGCCAGGTAGTCGTTGACCTTTCCGTCCACGCACGCGTTCCCGTACTCCCCGTACACCGCGTGACGGTTGGCGTTCTTGAGGGTGAGGAGCCTGGAGCTGGGGAGCTGGTTGTGGAGGGCGACGCTGCCTCCGTAGGTGGTGCGGGGGTCGCCGGTGGCGGCGACTATCAGGGACGGGGCGTCGTGGCGGATGCGGGTGGGTTGCTCGCGTGGGGCGTTCCAGAACGCGCACGGGCCGATGTTCTCGGTGAGCGGGCCGAACAGGGGGTGGGCGGCGCGGGAGCGTTCTATGTCGCGCCAGTAGAGCTCGGGGTTCCGTGGGGCCGGTACGTCGCCGCAGATGATCGCCATCTGGACGCTGCCGGAGGCCGAGTCCGCGCCGGTGGTCGCGAGGCGGAGGATCTCGGTGAACCCCGGTGACGGGACGACCCGTTCGTCCTTCGCCGCCTTGGACAGGGCGGAGACCTGCTCGGCCAGGAACGCCCGCGACGCGTCGGTGTCGTCGGCCAGACCCATGAAGAGGAGCGTCGGTATGTGGCCCTCGTCGAGCTGGAAGGCCTCCGGCTCGGTGCCGAGTGTGAGGGGGCTCCTTGCCGCCTCTGCCATGACTCCGTCGATGGTGGCGAGCACGGCGGTACGGGTGCGGCCCAAGTGGTACGTCGTGTGGTGGCCGGCCGCCCAGGCGGCCCAGGCGGAGAGTGCCTGCTCGTTCTCCGGTACCGCGTTCTTCATCAGCCGCGGCTCGTAGGCGCGCGGGTCGATCGCTCCGTCCAGGACCATCCGGTCGTAGCGGCCGGGAAACAGCTGGGTGTAGACCGTGCCCAGATACGTGCCGTACGAATAGCCGAGGTAGGAGATCTTCCGCTCGCCCAGCGCGCCCCGGATCACGTCCATGTCCCGGGCGGTGTTGCGTGTCGTGACGTGCGGGAGCACCGAGCCGTTGGTGGCGCGGCACTTGGCGGCCAGGCTCTTGCTCAGGGCCACATGGCGGTCGAAGCCCGCCCGGCCCGCGCCGGCCGAGAACCACGGGAAGCTGACCGGCCAGCCGCAGTCCAGCGGGGTGCTGCGGCCGACGAAGCGAGGGTCGAAGCCGATGATGTCGTAGCGGGCGCCCACCTTCTTCATCGCCTTGCGGATGACCGGCGGCGAGTCCACCGCCGTGCCGCCGGGGCCGCCGTTGTTGAGGAGGATCGCGCCGATGCGGTGACGGGTGTCGGTGGCCTTGAGCCGGGATATCGCGACCGTGATCGTGCGGCCCCGGGGAACGGCGTAGTCCAGCGGGACCGTGACGTTCGCGCACTGCACGCCCGCCTTGTCCAGGTCGCGGCCCGTCGTGTCGTCCGGGGACTGCATACACATGCCCCAGGACAGGCGCTGGTCGTAGTAGCGGCCGAGCCCCGCCTGCGACTGAGCCGTCGGCGTCTTCGCGGGTGCGGCCAGGGCCGGTGACGCGGTGAAACCTACGGCCATTGCCAGGCCCGCGGCAGCGGCGCCGCGGGCCGCCGGGCTGTGCGGGACCCTGATCTTCTCTGCGTATCTCATGCAACAGACGCTAGAAGTTCAGGCGTTCGCACTCACTACGGCTGGCACCCCCGTTTGCAGTGGGGCCAGCTCCCCCTGGACGCACGGACGTGACCCCGGGTCAGCCGGCCAGCAGCTCTCCGATCACCCACCACGCGTTCCGCGCCATCGCCGGGTTCGACTCCCGGTAGGCGGCGAGCTCCATCACCGCGATGGACAGGGCCCAGCCGCGCCCCCGCCGCCAGCTCGCGTCATCGGCCTCGACCGCCGTACGGAACGTCTGCCTCGCGGCCGCGGGCAGCAGGTACCACGCGGCGATCAGGTCGACCGCCGGGTCCGCCAGGCCCATGCAGGCGAAGTCGATCACCCCGGTGAGCCGGCCCTCCGCGACCAGCACGTTGCCCGGTTGGAGGTCCCCGTGCACCCACACCGGCGCCCCGGTGAAACCCGGCGCCGCCAGCGCGTCCTCCCAGGCGGCGGTGGCCGCTGCCGCGTCCAGGACGCCGTCCAGCCCGGCGATCACCTTGCGCGTCCGCTCGTCCCGGGAGGCCAGAGGCTCGGCGCGGTAGGCCGGCGGGCCGTCCGCCGTGTCCACCCGGCGCACCGCCAGGACGAACTCCGCCAGGTCGGCGGCGAACAGCTCCGGCGCCCACGTGCCGTCACCCGGCGTGGGGTTGTCGCCCTCCAGCCAGGTGCACACCGACCAGGCCCACGGGAGGCCCTCGGCCGGAGCTCCTTGGGCCAGCGGCGTCGGAACGGGCACCGGCAGCTGCGGTGCCAGCCGGGGCAGCCAGTGGTGCTCCGTCGCCACGTCCGCCGCGCTGCTCTCCGTACGCGGCAGCCGTACCGCCTTGTCCTCACCCAGGCGGTAGACGGAGTTGGCTGTTCCGCTCGCGTCCACCGCCCGCACCGGCAGGTCCGCCCAGTGCGGGAACTGTGCGGCGATCAGCGTGCGGACGAGCGTGGTCGAGTCGAGCGTGGTGGAGCCCGGCGTGGTGCCTTCCGGAGTGGTGGACTCCGGGGTCGCGGACTCCCGGGTCGTGGCGTCGTCTGTGGTGGCGTCCAGGCCGTACAAGGTCATTCCCGCACTGTGCCCCGTCGGGCGCCCACCACTCCGACCGGCGTACGCCGACCGCATCCGCGGCGACACCGCCTCAGCGGCACACCACCCTCATCTGCGCCGCCGCGTGATGCGCCCCCACCCGGTCCGCCGCGCCCCAGTCCCGGCCCCGGTCGACGAGCAGCACCGCGAACGTGTCGCCCTTGACCGGATAGTTGCCCACCTCGACCGGGCGGCCCCGGTGCTGGGTCTGGCGTACCGCGAACCCGGTGTACGCGGAGTACGCGTCGGTCGGGTCGGAGAGCACCCGGTACACCGTCGGGTCGCCCGCCACGTCCTGGGCGCGGCCCTCCGGCGCCGACGGCACGAACACCGTCAACGCGCACGCGCGGAAGCCCTCGCCGAGGTGCCAGGACCAGGTGGCGCTGGAGCCCCGGTCCTCGGTCGGGCTGCCGGACATCGGGACGGCGCTGAACCGGCCGTCGCAGCCGCCACCGGTGAAACCGCCGGAGGCGACCGCGTACCAGCCCGCCTCGCCGCGCTCGAAGCGCCCGTACTCCCGGTACTCCCCCGCCGTGCAGCCCGGCCCGGCCCATCCCGTGAAGCGGCGCCCGTCCGACCCGTCCGAGAGGTCCGACCCGTCCGAAGGGTCCGGAGCTCCCGAAGGATCCGCCGGACTCGACGGTTCCGCCGGGCTGGAAGGATCGGACGGTGGCGTATCGGTCGCCTCCTGACCCGGTCCGATCCGCGTCGGAGCCCCGCCGTCGATCCGGTCCGGCGGGCCCGGCAAGGCGCCCGCGCGGCCCGCCGCGTCCGCACGGCTCGTGCCGCCGCCCATGCTCCCGCCGCCCGACAGCAGCAGCGCGGCCACCGCCGCCAGGCCTCCGGCAGCCACCACAACTCCCGCCGCCAGCAAGGCCTTACGTCGCCGGGGCAGAGTGGAGACGCGGCCTGCCAGGGTCTCGTGCGCGACCCAGGAACCGTCGCCGGCCGCCGTCCGGGAACGGGCCGCTCCGCAGCCGGGACAGACCATCCCCGGGAGCGCGCCGCGCTGACCGCCGCAGTGTTCGCACCTCATGCCAGGACACCTTGCCAGGGCCGCGCCTCCAGAGGGAGGTTCCACGAATGATGGCCCGTACAAAGATCCTTGCGAGGGCCAGCGCAGAGCGCCGTACAGGGGTCAGTTCCGCAACGTCCTTGCACAACAGGCCCGTTCAGGCCGTGCACACGAGCCCGGTCCGGCTCAGCTGAGCTCCTCCGGGCACGGTGTTCCCGGCTGCAGCTGGTACGGGGCCGCCAGCCGGTACACGCCCGGCTTCGGAGCGAGGAGTTCGGTCCATTCGTCGCCGTACGGGCCCTCGTCCTCGATCTTGTTCAGACAGCCGTGGAGGTTGTCGAAGGTCTTGGGTGCCGTCTCGTCCTCCGCCGTCCGCAGCTTGGACTCCTCGGTCTCCTGCGGCCGCTCCAGGCTCTTGCCCTGCTCGTCGACGAGGCCGAGCCAGCGCGAGTACGGGATCCGGATCAGCACCCGGCCCGCCGACTCGACCCGGATCGTCAGCTCGTTCGCGCCCGCCTTCTCCACCGTGGCCGGCGGATCGGCGAGCGGAGTCGGCTCCAGGACCCGGTAGAGCTTCCAGTTCTCGTCGCTCCAGATCTCGCGGAGGTAGGAGAGCCCCTTCCCGACGAGCTCCGTCTCCCGCTCGGCCCCGCCGTCCGGCCTGCCGGTGGGCAGCACCACGTAGTGGACGGCCCAGCGGTCCAGCCACTGGCGGTAGTTGACCGCGTCCAGGGTGTCGTCGTAGAAGAGCGGGTTGCGCTTCATGTCGGCCTGCCGGTTCCAGCCGCGGGCCAGGTTGTACGTGGCCAGCGCCGATGCCTCCCGGTGGCTGCTCGCGGGGATCACCTCGACCCGGCCCCGCTCGGCCCCGACCTGCTGGAGCTGGTTGACCAGCGGAGCCAGCGAACGGGCCCAGGAGGCGTCCGGCGTGGTGCGGACGATGTCGTCGACGCCCTTGAAGCCGATCCAGAAGTTGAGCCCGGCGAACGCCAGCACCAGCGCGTACCAGCGGCGGCTGCGCGGCCTCGTGTACGGCAGCGCGGCGAGCAGCACGATCCCGGCGAACAGCATCGCCATGCGGGTCACGTTCGACCCGATCTGCGAGTCGACGAAGTAGGTGAGCACCGTGCCGAGGCCGTAGACGGCGGCCGCGGTGCGGACGGTGGACCAGTCGCGCGGTACGAGGACGAAGATCAGGACCGAGAAGACGAACGGCAGCGACACCGTTCCCAGCGACATCGGCTGCGTCCCGGAGAACGGGAAGAGCAGCGAGGACAGCGCCACCACGGCGACCGGCGCGAGCCCGATCGCGTACGCGCCGGGGCGCCGCTTGTGGAGGAAGAGCGCGGCCGCGACCACGCCGAGGAAGAGCCCGGCGACCGGGCTGGACGCGGTGGCCAGAGCGGCGAGCGGCGCGGCGACGGCCGCCTTGGCCCACCGCTTGTACCGCCAGCGGTGCGGCCAGCAGAAGACGGCGGCGACGGCGCCGACCGCGAACATCATGCCGAGCCCGAACGTCACCCGGCCCGACAGCGCGTTGCACAGATAGGCGAAGACGCCGGCGAGCGAGCAGGCCAGCGGATTGCGCACGGCCCGCACCCGGACCAGGATCAGCGCGGTCAGCCCCGCCGAGACCGTGCCGACGATCATCATCGTGGAGCGGACGCCGAGCACCGACATCAGATACGGCGAGACCACGCTGTACGAGACGGGGTGCATGCCGCCGTACCAGGCCAGGTTGTACGCCGTGCCCGGATGCCGGCCCACGAACTCGGCCCAGGCGTCCTGCGCCGCGATGTCGCCGCCGCTGTTGGCGAAGAAGAGGAACCACAGGACGTGGGTGATCGCCGCGGCCGCCGTGGCGATGGTGACGGGGTGGCGCAGCAGCCGCCTGGGCGGGGTGGTGGACGGCTCAGGAGTGGCGTTCCGCTCGGAGGCGGACGGAGGCTCCGGCGTACGAGGTGAGGGCAGCAGGACGCGCGGCGCGGCGCTGTCGCCGTCCGCGATCTTTCCGCTGGTGCTGTCCACGGTCTTCTCGGTGGCGCTGTCCGCCTCGCGGCCGGGTCTCGGCTCCGCGGTGGTCACTACGGCTCTCCCCGTCCTCCGGCGGCCCCGTACGCCTTTCAGGACGCATCCCGGCGTCCTTCAGTTGTCCGGGGACGCTAACACGTACCTCCGACACATACCCCTGACACCGGGACGGGGTGAGCGACGCCGCTCACCCCGTCCCGCGCCTGCTCCCCTACCGCTGTCCGCTCAGCCGGTCCCGGTCAGCCGATCCTGCTCAGCCGGTCCCGGTCAGCCGACTCCGTTCAGCCGATCCTGGTCAGCTTGTCGCCGAAGGCCGGCTCGGTCAGGTCGCCCTGCAGCACCACCGGTGCCGTCACCTTTCCGGTGCCCGTGCCCACGGTGACCATGCCGACCTCGCTGCCGGCCTTCGCGGAGTGCGCGATGCCCTTGCCGTTGTCGGTCACCTTGAGCTCGACCTTCAGTCCGGGCCAGCCGACCGCCTTGAGGTTCTTCGTCGCTATGACCGGAGTCTGTGCGCCGAAACCGTTGTCCACGTATCCGACCACGTCA
Organism: Streptomyces sp. NPDC006174; assembly: GCF_040614075.1. Lineage (NCBI taxonomy): Bacteria > Bacillati > Actinomycetota > Actinomycetes > Kitasatosporales > Streptomycetaceae > Streptomyces > Streptomyces sp. NPDC006174. Next base: position 363,110 of record NZ_JBEXTJ010000007.1, read on the forward strand.
CCCTTCTTCACGACCGTGGCGGAGGTAGGAGCCTTCTGCGCGCCCTTGATCAGCTTCAGGCTGTTCTGCAGGGACAGCTCCAGGCTGTCGTAGACCCGGCCCGTACCGGCCTGCTGGCCCATGACCGCTCCGTAGATCCACAGCATCCTGCCGTCGACCACGGTGTTCGCGGACCAGAGCAGGTTGCCGCCCGCCGGCGTGGAGGAACCGGTCTTGATGCCGCTCACACCGGGCTGCAGGAGCAGGTTGTTGTTGTTGTAGATCTTGCCGTCTATGCCCTTGATCTCGACCTCGGGCATGTCCACGATCTTCCGGAACACGTCGTTCTTCATGACCGCCTGGGCCAGCTCGAGCTGGTCGGCCGCGGTGGAGACGGTGGCCTTGTCGAGCCCGCTCGGGTCCGTGTACGTCGAATTGGTCATCCCGAGGTCCTTGGCCGCGTCGTTCATCTTGTCGACGAACGCGTCCTCGCTCCCGGCGTCCCAGCGCGCGAGCAGCCGCGCCGCGTTGTTGCCGGAAGGGATCATCAGCAGCTGGAGCATCTCGCGCTGGCTGAGCTTCTGGCCGTTGGTGAGCGGGGCCACCGACTCGTCCGCGTTCTTGGACTCGTCCTCGGCCTTCTGGTCGGCGGTGATCGTCTCGCCCACCTCGTCACCCTTGAGCGGGTGCTCCTTGAGGATCACGTAGGCGGTCATGACCTTGGCGACGCTGGCGATGGGCGCCGGCTTCTGCGCCCCTTCCGAACCGAGCGACCCGACGCCGTCCACCATCACCGCCGACTGGCCCTGGCCGGGCCAGGACAGCTCGGTCTCGCCGCCTTCGAAGGTGTACGTCGGCTTCGCCGTGAGCTCCAGGGCCGGGTCCGGCAGCGGGCGCATCACCTGCACGATCGCAAAGACGATCAGCAGGAGGAGAAGCAGCGGGGTCCAGATCTTGACCCGCCGGACCGCCGTACGGACCGGGGTCTCGGCCGGCGGCGGCGTGTTCGTCAGCTCGGCGAGCAGGTCGAGCGGCGGCTTGGGCGGCAGCGGCTGCTGCCGGGTCCGCTCGGCGGCGGCCCAGGCGGGGACGGCGGGAGTGGAGGCCGGGGTCTGGGCCTGGGTGGCTGGTGCGGCTTCTTGCCTGCCTGCCGGCGTCTCGGTCTCCGACTCGGGCTTCGGCGCGCGGGGCGCGGGGGTCGGCCGTACGTCGTCGGAGCGCAGGGGCACGAAGGTGCTGGTGCGCTCGGCGGCGGTCTCGGGCTTGTCCTGCCCGGCCTTGTCCTGCCCGGCCTTGCCCTGCTCGGGCTTGTCCTGAGCCTTTTCCGGATCGTCCGGCTTCGGCTCAGCGGCGGTGCCGGAGCCGTCCCGGGCCTTGTCGCCCGCGGCCTTCAGCGCCTGGAGCTCCTGCGGCGAGAGCTTCAGCGCGGTCGTCGGCTGGTCGACCCGCTTGGGGGGCGCGACGGCCTTGAAGACGGCCGTGGGCTGATCGATTCCTCGCAGGTCGGAGCCGGTGTCGTCGGGGCCGGTGCCGGAGTCGTCGGCGTCGGGCTCCGGGTCGGCCGCGGGTTCCGGCTTGTCGGCTTCGCTCGCGGTCCCGGCTGCGGCCTCCGGCTCCTCGACGGAATCGGGCTCGTCGGCAGGCCTGGCCTCGGCTCCGGACGTGGGCTCGATCTCGGCCTCGGCCTCGGACTTCGAGTCGGCGGCTGCCTCGGGCTCGCGATCGGCCTCGGGTTCGGGTTCGGCGGCGGCCTCGGGATCAGGAGCGGCTTCAGCGACGGGCCCGGCGTCGGCGGCAGCCTCGGCATCCGCTGCCGACTGGCTCTTCACCTCGTCCTCCGTCGCACCCCTCGCCTCATCCTTCGACGGCCCCTCGGCCTCGTCCTCGGCCGCCACGTCGACCCACGCCGCCACAGCAGCGCGCAGCCGTACGTCACCGGCCTCCGGCTTCTCCGCAGCGGCGTCGTCCGTACCGTCCGCATCGCTCTCAGAGGCCTCCGCGGCCGCGTCAGGGCCCTTGGAGTCCTTGGCGCCGCCCGAGGGCCCCGCAGAGTCCTGTGCGGGCTTCTGGGCCGTTACAGCGCCCTCAGGAGCCTCCTCGCGGGAACCGGCCGTCCCGCGCCCCGCCTCGTCCTCCGGAAGCCGCGGCCGGAAGACAGCCGTGGCCGTATCCGGCTTCACCTCGTCGGCAGCCGCATCCGTATCCGTATCCGTAGCCGTATCCACGGACTCATCCACGTCCGCACCGGGTTCGCGGAACACCGCGAAGCGCGGGTCGCGTTCCTCCGCAGCCGTCCCCGACGACTTCCGCTGCTCCGTTTTGTCGGGGGACTCGCCCGCCACCGATGCCTCCTCATGCGCCGCGGGGCAACCCCCGCGCTGTCCGAACCATCTACCAGTGTCCTGTGTGAACCCCTGGCCGAGCTGCTAGACGAGAACGACATACCTACTGGTTCCCGTACAAAGCAGTCAGGCGCTCTCGACAGATGAATGTGAGAGGGGTCACCCTGTCAGACATCCACGCGGGGAGGCATGGATGGGCAGGAGCCGCAGAACAATCCCGGAGGAGCTTCTGTTGCTCGCTCTGGACCCGACCACGGGTACCACAGCGCAGCCGCAGTCGCTCGACCTCGGCCTGGCCGGGGCACAGCTAGTGGAGCTGGCTCTGGCAGGACGGATAGCCCCTGACGGGGATCGTATCGCCGTGGTGATGCCACGGCCGACAGGAGATCCGACACTGGACTCCGCACTGGAGCTGCTGCGCCGTCGTGGCAGCCCGGTCCGGGCGGTCCACTGGATCGGCGGACCCCGGCTGGGGCTGCGCCAGATCTATCTCGCTCATCTGGAGCGGTGCGGCATGGTTCATGCCGTGGCGGGCCAGATGTGCGGAGTGCTGCCGACGACTCGCTACCAGGCGACGGAGACAGCGATCAGCCGGGACATCAGAGCCCGGCTGGACAGTGCGATCCGCACCGGCGTACCGCCGGACCCGCGGACCGCGGCGCTCGCCGCACTGGCCCACGCGGTCGGACTCGGCAAGCACCTGTACCCCGGGAACGAGGGGCGTTCATCGCGCTCCCGGCTCCGGGACCTGATCAGGCACGACCCCATGGGCGGCCTCGTGGCGCACGCCGTGATGGACGTCCAGAACGGAGTGGCGGTCCAGCCACGCCGTACGCAGCAGGCAGCGGGCGTTCCGTTGCAGCCGCAAGCACAGGCACGCCCGGGCAGCATGGCGCACACCGCCGCGAGCTGACCCGGAGAGCCCGAGCAGGACCCGCGCAGAGGACCGCGTGGACAACCGCACACCGCCGTAACCGTCGTCATCGGACCCGGTTCGGGAGCCGCACCACGCGCGGGGCAGCCGGTTTCGACCGGCTGCCCCGCGCGCTTGCGCGCCGTAGCGCCCGCTCTTTCGCGCGCCGGTGCGTGCTCCGGTGCGCGGCCGGGGGCTTATACCGCACGCACCTGCGTGTGGCCGTTTCCCAGCGCGGCCGGGGCCAGGGGTGGCAATCTGCTGAGCAGTAGATACGCACAGCTACATAGCCGGAGGTGCACTTTCCGTGCCGTCCAACGTCAATCCCACAGTCAGGCGACGCAGGTTGGGCCAGGAACTGCGCCGCCTGCGCGAACTCAAAGGCATGACGGCCGAGGAGGTGGCGGAGCGTCTGCTCGTCTCGCAGTCGAAGATCAGCCGCCTGGAGAACGGCCGCCGCTCCATCAGCCAGCGCGATGTGCGCGACCTCTGCGGGGTCTACGAGGTCGAGGACGTCCGCATCGTCGACTCGCTCATGCAGATGGCCAAGGACTCGCGCCAGCAGGGCTGGTGGCACGCCTTCGGCGACATCCCGTACAGCGTCTACATCGGTCTGGAGACCGACGCGGAGTCCCTGCGGGTTTACGAGCCCCAGATGGTTCCGGGCCTGCTCCAGACCCGGGCCTACGCGGAGGCGCTGATCAGCGGCGCGCTTCCGGAGGCGCCGCCGTCGGACATCGAGAAGCGCGTCAACGTACGGTCGCGGCGCCAGGACCGGGTCAACGCGCCGGAGAACCCGCTGCGGCTCTGGGCCGTGATCGACGAGTCGGCGCTGCGCCGGCGGGTCGGTGACAACCAGATCATGATCGACCAGCTGGAGCACCTCGTCGAGCAGTCACACCTGCCGCATGTGACCGTGCAGGTGCTGCCGTTCGAGATGGGAGCGCACCCCGGGATCAACGGGCAGTACGCGATCCTGGAGTTCCCGGACGCCGCGGACTCCAGCGTCGTCTACATCGAAGGCGTCACGAGCGATCTCTACCTGGAGAAGGCGAACGACGTCCAGCGCTACAGCGTGATGTACGAGCACCTGCGGGCGCAGGCTCTGAACGTGGAGCAGACGCGGGAGTTCATCACCAAGATCGCCAAGTCGTACACCAGCTGACGTCAGCTGACACCGGCCGACACCGGCTGACCCAGCCGGCACCAGTTGATTCAGGACACTTCCAAGGGCGCTGAGTGAGCGGCGGCGGCACAATACACCGCCGCCGACTCACAGCGTAAGGGCTCCTGGCCAAATGACACCCGGTCGAGTGAACGGCCATCTCATGGACGGGGCTTGGCGAGTAGCGTCGATCACGCCAACCGGAATCAGGTTGGTGCGACTCACCCAACTCTCTGAACCGGAGTGAACATGGCAATTCTTCAGGGTGCTACGGACATGTGGACGAAGTCGTCGTACTCCGGGGGCAACGGCGCATGCGTCGAGGTCAAGTCCCCGGTCGCTCTGTCCATCGCCGTGCGTGACTCGAAGGCGCCCGAGGGCCCTTCGCTCACTTTCGTCCCCGGTGCGTGGAACGCGTTCGTGCGCGATGTCGCCACGAGCCCGGTCGACGCCTGACCGACCGTCCGGCCGAGGGCGCTCGCCCGACGTCCGACAACCGCCTGTCCGCAACGCAGGCAGCGTCACCAGCACCACAGCAGCACCAGCACCAGCACCAGCACTACCGCATCACCGCACCACCTGATGGAGCCCTCTCGACCGGTTCGCCGTCCTGGCCGAGGGGGCTCGGCACGCCAGCCGGCCCGCCCGGCGGCGCTCACCTCAACCGGTCGACGTACCGATCGGTCCCCGGCACGGTCGGGATGAACGGCGCGACCAGCTCGACCCGCCCCAGCCCCGCCTCCGCGACCGCAGCGTCGAGCCCCGTGAAGTGCGTGTCCCAGCAGGTACGGGGATCCTCCTGGAGGAACCACAGCAGCGTCAGCCGGGTCTCCACCCCCTCGACCTGCTTCACGTACGTCATGCGGTCACCGGGCAGCGGCGTCGGCCGGAAGACGGTCACCATGGCCGCCGGCGAACCGCTCAGCCGCTGCGGCAGATGCCGGGACCTCAGCCACTCCAGCAGCTCCGCCCGCTGCTCGGGCCCCTCCGCGTCGACGACCTGGAGGACGAGTCCCTCGTACGGATGGTCCAGCGCGTGGCAGTCCCGTGGCCCGGCCGCTCCGTCGCGGTAGACGGTCGCCTCGTGGTCCTGGAAGGCCGTGAAGACGTGGGTGCGGTCCTGGTAGACCCGGCCGTCCCGGTTGAGCCGTTTGTTGATGGCGACGGTCCACTTCATGTGCTCGTCGTAGCGGCCCTCGGTCACCCAGTACGTCGACAGGTAGCACCCGGCGCCGACCGGCTGCGCGACCGCCGAATCCTCCGGATAGCGCAGCTCCTGGAGGACCTTGGTGGCCACCCAGCGCCGCCCGGCGAACATCCACGGCATGGCCGTCGCACCGGCGTAGTAGTGGTCGTCCTCGTACCAGCGGTTGTACGCGTACTCATGGCCCGGATGTGGTTCGACCATGGTGATCAGAGCGTGCCCCGGGCGCACTCCGTACGGCCCCACCGCCGCCAGCTCGGCATAGCCCGCACCGCGTGCCCCTTCGCGCTCGTCTGCCATCTCCCGCGCCCCCTTCCTCTTCCATCGGCCCCCGCCGCCACCTACTCTGACGATCCGTCAGAAAAACGTCCAGGGCCGGGAGGCACCGAGATGCTGCTCGCGGGAAAGACCGTCATCGTGTCGGGCGTCGGCGCCGGGCTCGGTCACCGGGTCGCGGAGACCGTCGTACGGGACGGAGGACGCGCGGTGCTCGGGGCGCGGACGGCGGCGAACCTGGCGAAGAGCGCGGCGGAGATCGACCCGGAGGGCCGCCACACCGCCCACCTGCCGACCGACATCACCGACGAGGCACAGTGCGAGGCGCTGGCAGCGCTGGCGGTCGAGCGGTTCGGCGGGATCGACGCGGTGGTCCATGTCGCCGCCTGGGACAGCTACTTCGGCGGCCTGGAGGACGCGGACTTCGCCACCTGGCAGTCGGTCCTGGACGTGAACCTGCTCGGTACGCTGCGGATGACCCGGGCCTGTCTGCCCGCGCTCAAGGAGCGCGGCGGCTCGGTGGTGGTGATCGGCACGCAGTCCGCGGTGGCCGCGCCGTCGCAGGTGCGGCAGGCGGCGTACGCGGCGTCCAAAGGAGCGCTCACCTCGGCGATGTACTCGCTGGCGCGGGAGTTGGGGCCGCACCGGATCCGGGTCAACACCGTGCTGCCGGGGTGGATGTGGGGGCCGCCGGTGCAGGCGTACGTCCGGTTCACCGCCGATTCCGAAGGCGTACCGGAGTCCGAGGTGCTGGCCCGGCTCACCGAGCGGATGGCGCTGCCGGAGCTGGCCACCGACGGCGATGTGGCGGACGCCGTCGCCTTCCTGGCCTCCGACCGGGCGCGCGCGATCACCGGTCAGTCGCTGCTGGTCAATGCCGGTGAGCTGATGCGCTGACCTGCGGTGTCACGCGCCGCGCGGGTAGCGGGCCAGCCAGCCCGGCGCGGCGGCGGTCGGGCTGTGCAGGGCCGGGCCCTGGGTCATCTCCATCGCGAAGTCGTCGGCCAGTTCGAGGAGCGTCGGCCGGCCCTCCAGCTCCGCGAGCCAGGCCGGCGGCAGCGCGGTCTCGCCGTGCAGCGCGCCGAGCAGCGCTCCGCAGACGGACCCGGTGGCGCGGGACGGCCCGCCGTGGTTCACGGCGAGGCGCAGCCCGTGGCGTACGTCCTCGCTGACCAGCGCGCAGTACACGGCGACGGCGAGCACCTCGTCGGCCGCGTCGCTCGCGCCCAGCGCCTCGATGAGCGCCGGCCCCGGGATGCCCTGCCGCACCGAGCCGAGGGCCTGTTGCAGCGCCTCGGTCACCGGCTCGTGGCCGGGACGCTCGCCGAGCAGCGCCATCGCGTGCTGCACCGAGCCGTCCAGGGTCTCGCCGCGCGCCAGTCCGTGCACCAGTACGGCGAAGGCTCCGGCGGCCAGTTGAGCGGCGGGATGGCCGTGGGTCTGGGCCGCGCACTCGACGGCCAGCTGGAGCACGAGCTGCGGCTCCCATCCCACGAGCAGCCCGAACGGCGCGGACCGGGTGAGCGCGCCGGCGTCCCGGGCGGCGGGGTTCTTGGGCCGCTCCAGCGTGCCCATGACGGTGTCGCCGAAGCCGCCGAGACACTCGCGGGCAGGCTCGCGGCGCGCGTAGAGCCACTCCTCGGCGGCCAGCCAGCCGTTGTCCTTGCGCCGCTCGTCGGGGCCCCAGTCGTGCTGGGTGGCGGCCCAGCGCAGGTGGGCGCGGTGGACGTCGGTGGGCGGGTGCCAGGCGCCGGTGTCGCGGCGGACCTGGGCGCGGATCAGACCGTCCACGGTGAAGAGCGTGAGCTGGGTCAGCGCGGTGACGGTGCCGCGTCTGCCGTGCGCGGGTACGTAGTCGACGACGCCTTCGGCGCCGTGCGCCGCCCGGATCTCCTCCAGCGTGAGCCCGCTGACCCCGGCCCCGAGCGCGTCCCCGATGGCCCCGCCGAGCAGCGCCCCGCGGACCCGGCTGCGGAAGTCCTGCTGCTCGGCCCGTCCCCAGACCGCCGTGGTCCCTGTGCTCACCCGCCGCCTCCCGCCACCACATGGTCCGCCGCCAGTGCGGGCCTCTGCGGGCGACCGCCCCAGCACTGTAATCGAACGGGAACGGGCGGTAGAGAGGGCGACCGGAGCGCGGCCGTCCGCACTGTCCCGATACACGTGCAATAGCCCGGCGGTGCGACGGAGACACCGCGTCGCTATCCCGCTCCTGGAAGCGGGCCTCATGGCACATGGCGTCTAGGACGTGCGCCGGGCCGGCGTGAAGGCGGCCACTGCGGCGATCAGCGGAAAGAGCGCGACCACGCCGAGTGCCGTCGAGAGCGGCATCGACTTCGCCAGGGCGCCGGCCGTGGCGCTGCCGACGCCGCCACCGAAGAAGAAGGTGAGGTTGAGCAGTCCCATCGCACCGCCGCGCCGCGCCGGTTCGATGTGTCCGGACATCAGCGCGGTGGTGAAGACCTGGGTGACGGAGAACGCGGAGAAGCCGAGCGAGGCGCCGAGGATCAGCAGCACCGCGCCGGAGCCGGTCAGCGCGCCGGCGAGCGCCGCAGCGAAGGCGAGCGAGACCGCGCCGAGCAGCCGGTTGCCGCGGTCGCCCGCGGTGAGCCGGCCGGCCAGCCGGGACAGGGCCGCACCGACGACGGCTCCGGGCAGGAGCAGGACGCCGACGGACAGGACGCTCCAGCCGTGGTCGCGGACGAGGAGCTGCGGTACGGCGTACATCGCGGCGAACAGACCGCCGTACACGCCGATACCGATGACGGCGGCCTTCAGGAAGACGCGGTCGGTGACGAGTGCGCGCGGCACGAAGGACGTCTCGCTGCCGCGTGTGCGCCAGGTGAGGCCGGCGGCCGACAGGAGCAGCACGGCGGCGGTGGCGACCACCAGCGGTGTGGTCAGCGCGAGCGCGGAGGACTGGATCAGGACGAGGAACGAAATGGCGGTGAGCGTCAGCAGAGCCGCTCCCGGCAGGTCCGTCGACCGGCCGGAGTCCTTCCGCGTCGGTGCTCCGGCCAGGCAGAGTGGCACGACGAGCAAGGAGAGCGCCGGCAGGACCAGCGCGATGCGCCAGGTCACCCATGCGGTGAAGACGCCGCCGGCCAAGGTGGCGCCGGCCGAGAAGATGGCCATCGTCGCACCGAATCCGGCGAAGACCTGCGGCCTTCGCTCCGGCGGTACGGAGGCGGTGAGCGCCATGGCGCAGGCCGCCATGGCACCGGAACCGGCGGCCTGGACGAAGCGTCCGGCCACCAGGACGCCGAGGTTCGGCGCGAGGAGGCAGACCACCGCGCCGACGGCGAGCGCCGACGAGCCGAGCAGCAGCGCCGCGCGCACGCCTCGCGTGTCGGCGAGCCGGCCGAAGAGCGCCGTGCCGACGCCGAGCGCCAGCGCGTGCGCGGTCAGGACCCAAGCGGTGGCGGTGGCCGAGGCGTCGAGCGAGGACGCCACGTCCGGCAGCGCCACACCGGCGGCGGTGACGCCGAAGACGACCGGGCCGAACAGAGCGCCGTAGCGCAGCCCGTCCGAGCGGGCGCCAGGAGCGGGGACGGTACCGGCGGCCGCGGTGGACGCGGCCTCGTGCGTGGTCATGATGGACTCCCAGTAGTGACGAGGGCCTGGCGGATCGCGAGGCCGTTCAGGGCGGCGGCCGGCTTACGGCAGCGGCGCGATGTTGTGGTTGAGCCGGAAGAGGTTGTCCGGGTCGACCGCGGCCTTCACGCGCGCCAGCCGGCTCCAGGTCTCCGGCGTGAAGCACTCCGCCGCCGATCCGGCCGTGTCCGTACCGGCGAGGAAGTTCAGATAGCGGCGGCCCGTGCTCCACTCCGCCATCGGCTCGAGGACCACGTCCGGCGAGCCGGGAGGCGAGAGCGTGGAGAGCGTGTACGCGCCTTCGCGGACGCCGACCGCGTTCGGCACCTCGGCGGGCCGTGCGAGCGCGCCGCCGAGCTGGCGCACCTCGACCATCAGGTCACCGCAGGACGACCCGGCTCCGGCCACCCGCAGCAGCGCCTCCACGGCATCCGGGCCCAACTCCCGTAACACGATGTTGCGTTCGTGGTACGGGAGCGGATGCGCCGGATCCTGGTGGATGCCGGCCACCGCGGTGTACGGCATCTCGGCGACCGAATCCGCCAGCGGCGTCCCGCACGCGCGCAGCGGACGGACGAGCCGCTCACCCTCCTCGGCGCGGCCGGTGAAGGCGATCCGCACATGCGCGGCGAACGTCCCGCGCAGGAACTCCGGCACGTCCGGGACGTCCGGCAGCCGCAGCAGCGCGACGGAGGAGGTCATCTCCTCCGGCACGGTCGCGGTCCACTGCCGCCAGGTGTGCAGGACCTGCGCGGCCTGCTCACCCGGGAAGTGGAGGCCGCCGCCGTAGAGCCGGCGCACCGGCATCAGGCCGAACCAGAGACCGGTGACGACGCCGAAGTTGCCCTTGCCGCCGCGCAGCGCCCAGAACAGGTCCGGATGCCGGTCGCGCGTGACCTGCCGGACACCGCCGTCGGCGGTGACCACCTCGATGCAGGTCACATGGTCCGCCGCGAAGCCGTACTGCCGGCCGAGCGGACCGAGGCCGCCGCCGAGCGTGTAGCCGACGACGCCGACCAGCGGCGACGAGCCGTTGAGCGGTGCCAGGCCGTGCGGCGCGGCGGCGGCGATCACCTGGTGCCACTGCGCCCCGGCCTCGACGTGCGCCGTACGCGTGAGCGGATCGACGGCGACCGCGTTCATCCGGCGCGTGGAGACCAGGACGCCGCCGACCGCCGGAGCGGCGATGCCGTGGCCGGTCGCCTGCACGGCGATCGGGAGGCCCTGCCGGGCGGCGAAGGACACCGCGGCGGACACGTCCTCGGCCGACAGCGCGGCGACCACCACGTCCGGCCGGTGGAGCCCGATCCGGTTGAAGCCCGCCAACTCCCGCGCGTAACCGGCGTCCTCCGGAGTGAAGACCTCACCTTCGAGCCGCGCGACGAGCCCGTCCACAGCGCTCTCGGCGATGTCCGCTTGTTTGGACCGCCCCGATTTTCCAACCATGATCCTGTCCTTCCTCCCGTGCCGCGCGGCTGTCCCGCCGGACGCGGCGGCGATGAGGAGCAGTGTTCGGCCGGCACGACACGGTTCCCATCCCGCGATCAAGGGGGCCGGGCGCGGCGGAGGAGCGGCGTGAAAGGACCGCCTCCCTCAGGTGAGGGGTTGGAGGGTTCCGCCGGAACTGGCACCTTCAAGGGATGACGAGTTCGACGATCTCGCGCACCTCGGTCGGCCGGGCGGAACTGCTCTCCCGGTCGGCGAAGGCCACCGACGCGCTCAGCATGTTCGCCGAGGCCTCGACGCAGCTGCGCCGGCTCCTGCCGTACGACGCGGCGGTCTGGCGCGTCACCGACCCGGTGACCGGCATGATGACCGCGCCGGTCCGGGCGGAGAATCTGGACGAGGGCGGCTGCGCGGTCTACTGGGAATCCGAGCTGTTCACCGAGAACGTCAACCTCTTCCGCGATCTGGCACAGGCCTCGGTGCCGGTCGCCGGACTCCGCCGGACCACCGGCGACCTGCCGGCGCGCAGCACGCTGTACCGGACCTTCATGCGGCCGCGCGGACTCCAGGACGAGCTGCGCGCGGTCCTGCGCGTCGGAGGCCGTCCGCAGGGCCACATCAGCCTGTTCCGGGCCGAGGGCCGGGCGGCCTTCGACGACGCCGAGACGCGGCTGATCGCCTCCGTCCTCACTCCGCTCGCCAAGCGGCTGCGCTCGTTCGCGGAGCCGTCACCGCAGCCGCTGTCGGACGCTCCGCACGGTCCCGGACTCCTCCTGTTCGACGCGAGCGGTGCGCTGATGTCGGTGAACGACGACGCGTCGGCCTACCTCGACACGCTTCCCGAAGGCCCCGCCGTGCCGTCGCCGCTCGGCATCCGCGTACCGGCCTGGGTCCAGGCGACGGCGATGAAGGCGCGCGCCGTCGCGCGGGAGCGGGACGGCGGCCAGGCGCGCGCACGCGTACGGAACCGTGCGGGCCGCTGGCTGGTCTGCCACGCCTCCTGTCTGCGCGAGGCGAACGGCCGACTCGGCGCGTCGGCGGTGGTGATCGAGCCGGCGAAGACCTCGGAGATCGTGCCGCTGGTCGTGGACGCCTACGAGCTCACCGACCGCGAGACCGAGGTCACCCAGTACATCGCGCGCGGCCTGCCGACCGGCGAGATCGCCGCGCGGCTGCACCTGTCGCCGCACACGGTCCGCGACCACGTCAAGGCGGTCTTCGAGAAGGTCGGCGTCTCCAGCCGCGGCGAGCTGGTCGGCAAGCTGTTCACCGAGTACTACGCGCCGCTCGCGCAGAAGAACATGACGCGCGTCCAAGCCGACTGAGCGGCTGAGCTGCTGAGCGGCTGACCGAACTGACGACAGCCCACCGAAGCAGCGCCCACAGACCGCACGCCTTCCCTCCGGCCCTACGCTCCCCTCACCCCAGCCGCTCCCGCTGCGCCCGGGCCCAGCCGTACTCCGGGTCCAGCTCCAGCGCGCGGTCCAGGTCCGCGCGGGCCTCCTCGTGCCGGCGAAGCGCCCGCAGCACCACCGCCCGTCCCTGGTAGGCCCGTTCATGGCGCGGGTCGACCGCGATGGCCCGGCCGTGGTCGGAGAGGGCCGCGTCGAACTCCCGGGCCCGGAAGCGGTCCCAGCCGCGCGCCACGAGAGCGGCCGCCCGCTCCGTATCGGTCAGCTCCACGCGGGTCAGCAGGAGTCCGAGGACGGCGGTGGGCCGGGGGCCGTGGTCGGTGCAGGCGATGAGGAAGTCCCGGCCCCAGTCGCGGAGTACGGCGCTGTCGGCGTCCTCACCGGCCTCCACCAGGGTCCGGGCCCAGTGGCGGGCGGCGGACGGCTGCTGGCCGCACACCGCGATCCCGGCACGCAAGGCGTCGGGCAGCGCGGTGCGCGGGCGGGCGCAGAGGCGGTGGTAGAGCACGTCGAGAGCGGCCCGGCGCCACGGCTCCTCGGCCCAGAGCCGGTCCGGGTCGATCCCCTCCGCCGCCGCGTCCCGGCGTACGGCGAATGCCTCGGCCAGCCGGTCGTGCGTCTCCTTCCACCGCCGCGGTGAGCCGGTGCGCTGGAGCCGGAGCATCGGGGCCCGGACGACACCGTGGTAGCGGGAGCGGCCCGAGTGCGGCTCGACGACGAACGGCAGCTCGTGCAGCCAGCCGTAGAGCCCGGGGACGGCGGCGGGCGCGGCGACGGCCACCAGGTCCTCGTCGAACCGCCGGGGCAGCGCACAGGCGAGGGCCGCCGCCCGGCGGTCCGGGTCGCTCTCGCCGGCCAGGAAGCGCTCGACGGCGGTCGCGTTCGCCTCGCCGGCCGCGCCGGGATTGGCGGCGAGCGTCGACACCAGGACCGGCAGCCCGCCGGAGAGCCGCAGTACCTCCCGTACCACCGGCTCCTCCACCACGCCGCGTCCGTGCAGGAGTTGGCGCGACTCGGCCTCCGTGAACGGTCCCAGCGGTACGTCGGCCACCAGGCGGCCCCGATCGCCCCAGTGCGCGGGATCCAGGCGCCGCTGCCCGGCCAGGGTCAGGACCAGGTTGGCGGGCAGCTCTCCGTACCGGCCGCGCAGCAGCAGGTCCGCCAGCCACCGGTCCAGCAGGGGTGCGGTGCGTTCGTACGTGTCCAGGAACAGCACGACCCACGGCACGGCGTCCGCGACCCGGCCGAGCTCGGCGACGAACACCGGCGTCAGCGCCCGTACCGGCTCGGCCAGCAGGAACGTCTCCTCCTGCTGCCGCGCCCGCCCGCCGAACACCGCCCGCAGCCCGCCGGCACCCCGCGCCACGACCGCCGGATCGATGCCGCCGGCGAGCGCCCCGACCACAGGTATCGCCCCGGCCGCGACCAGCCCGGCCTGCGCGGCGACGAGAGCGGCGGGCGAGGGCTCGTCCCCGTCGGCCGCGAGCCGGCCGGCCGCGTCGTGGAGAGCGCGCCGGTACGTGGCCAGCATCCGGTCCAGCGCCCGCAGCGGGTGCCCCTGCTCGGCGAACTGCCGCGCGACGGAGGCCAGAAGCTCCGGCACGGAGTCAGCGCCTTCGTCGACGGACGCGGTGAGCGCCCCGAACTCCCGTGCCGCCTGCTGCCATTCCCGTACGAGCGAGGTCTTGCCTACCCCGGCGTTGCCCCGCACATGAAGGACGAACCGGTGGCGTGGGTCCTCGGGCGGAGTGGCGAAGTTGTCGCGGAACAGGTCGAGTTCGACCTCCCGCCCGACGAACGCGGCGCGCCGCCGGCCTTCGACGATCTGCTGGAGGGAGAGGCGGCGGGGCGGGGACGGCGGAGGCATGTCCACAGTCTGTCAGCAGGCGTCCGCGCCCGGCATCGGCTCCTCTCCGGCTACCGGGAACCCGCCCACTTCCCAGCTCACTCCGGACTGACCACCGGAACCGGCGCGGCCGTCACTCGTCGGGGACGTACCGAGTCCGCGCACCCTCTACCGGCGGCTCCAGGCCACCACCGGCGTGACCCCGCTGCAGTGGCTGCTCAACCAGCGCCTGCGGCTCGCCCAGAGCCTGCTGGAATCGACGGACCTGCCGATCGCCAGGATCGGGGAGCTGAGCGGCCTCGGCACGGCGAACAACCTCCGCCACCACTTCCTCAAGCAGCTCGGGGTGTCGCCGAGCGACTACCGGCGCGCCTTCCCTCCGGCGTGAAGGCCTGGGAGCCCTTCAGGCCCAGGGGTCGAAGGGGATGCCCGCGGGCTTGGAGTTGTTGAGGAGGCTGCGGAAGCGGTCGTCCCTGTCAGTCACCTTGATGGTGGCGGACCCGAAGTCGGCGTTCATGAGCTTGTCGCGCAGGGCGGTGCTGGGGAAGCCGTTCCAGTCGACGATCGGCGGGTAGCGCCAGGTGCCGTAGTGGTTCTCGGGCGGCTCGTCGTTGTTGTTGGCGAGGCGGAAGAAGTGCGTGCTGGGGCCGTCCTTGTGGTAGACGGCCTTGGGGTGCGAACCGTCGAACCGCACCTGGGAGCGCGGGTAGGTCCTGACGGTGCTGTGCTGGGTGGTCGAGACGTAATCCACCTGGTTCGACGCCTGGTTGACCCAGGAGATGACGTGCTCGAAGTCGTGACGGTGCCCGCCGAGCCCGCTGCCGTGGACGGCCTGGTCCTTCTCGAAGTAGCTCGCGTAGACGATGCCGCACCAGCCGTTGTTGCACTTGGAGCGGGCGTACGTCTGGGAGTTGTCCAGGTCCCACTTGTCCCGGCAGCTCCCGTTGATGGCGCCGGTCGTCTTGAGGCCGGGCGCGAGAGTGCCGTCGGGGCCGATGGCGGGGGTGGCGTAGCAGCCGTCACCGTCGTAGTCGAAGGCGGGCGAGAAGGTCTGCTCGTAGCCTCCGGCGCTCTGGGGAAGGTGCTGCGGCGGATCGGCGTGCGCGGCCGTCGCGGTGCCGAGCACGAGGAGGCCGGCGGCGGCCAGGACGGCGGCGGTGCGGGTGGCGCGACGGTTGCGTACGAAAAGGCAGGCGCCCGTGGCCGTATGCGCCTGGCGGCGGACTTTGCGGGCGAATACCGGTGTCGGCAGGGTTGGCATGATTTCTCGCTCCTGTCTCAGCAGCACGTGACGGCAGGGGTGACCCTCGCAAGAGTTGCCCGGGTCATGACAGAAAGAAACGGAAGACCAGCCCTCAGGTGCCCGCCGACACCCCTTCAGCAAACGATCAAGGAGCGCGACGGCGCCACCATCGCGGACCACGGGGGGATGGCCGTGCAGGCGTGCACGTACAAGGGCGAGAAGATGCAATACGTCCTGGCCATGGACGGTGTGGAGAACCCCGAGGACACCGCGGAACGCCGTCGCCTGCTGGAGAAGTTCCTGCGCTCCCAACTGCCCGTCGCCACGGCGGCCGAAGGCTGCCGTCCATAGGCCTTCCGGGGGCAGGGGGCACGCCCCCTCCCCCCGGCGTCCCCTTACCCCGGCACCACCGGCAGCAGCTCCGGCAGGTGGCCGTCCGAGGCCGTGGCCGCCGCGACCCGCTCGGCCGGGACCTCTCCGTACAGCGTCGTACGCGGACGGGACGGACGGCCCGCGAGGTCGGCGATGGCCTTCAGGTCCTGGATCGAGCGGTACGAACCGTAACTGGAGCCCGCCATACGGGAGATGGTCTCCTCCATCAGCGTGCCGCCCAGGTCGTTCGCGCCCGAGCGGAGCATCTCCGCCGCACCCTCCGTGCCCAGCTTCACCCAGCTCGTCTGGATGTTGGTGATGTGCGGGTGCAGGAGCAGGCGCGCCATCGCCGTCACCGCGCGGTTGTCGCGGTCCGTCGGGCCGGGACGCGCGATGCCGGCCAGGTAGACCGGAGCGTTGGTGTGGATGAACGGGAGCGTGACGAACTCCGTCAAGCCTCCTGTCTCCTGCTGGAGTTGGGCCAGCGTGCGGAAATGGCCCAGCCAGTGGCGGGGCTGGTCGACGTGGCCGTACATCATCGTCGAGGACGAGCGCAGGCCCACCTCGTGCGCCGTCCTGATGACCTCCAGCCAGGTGGCCGTAGGCAGCTTGCCCTTCGTGAGGACCCAGCGGACCTCGTCGTCCAGGATCTCCGCCGCCGTACCGGGGATCGAGTCGAGTCCCGCTTCCTTCGCGGCCGTCAGCCAGTCGCGGATCGACATCCCGGTGCGGGTCGCGCCGTTGACGACCTCCATGGGTGAGAAGGCGTGGACGTGCATGCCGGGCACGCGCTCCTTCACCGCGCGTGCGATGTCGAAGTACGCCGTGCCCGGCAGGTCCGGATGGATGCCGCCCTGCATGCAGACCTCCACCGCACCGACGTCCCACGCCTGCGCCGCGCGGTCCGCGACCTGGTCCAGCGAGAGCGTGTACGCGTCGGCGTCCGTGCGGCGCTGGGCGAAGGCGCAGAAGCGGCAGCCGGTGTAGCAGACGTTGGTGAAGTTGATGTTCCGCGTGACGATGTACGTGACCTCGTCGCCGACCACGTCCCGGCGCAGCGCGTCCGCGATCCGGCACAGCTCGTCCAGCGCCGGGCCGTCCGCGTGGAGCAGCGCGAGGGCCTGGTCGTCGGTGAGCTTCGTCGGGTCGTCGGCGGCCTGGCCGAGCGCCTGGCGTACGTCGGCGTCGATCCGGGACGGGACCATGCCGGGCGCCGCCGCCTCACGGAGCGCCTCCCAGTCCCCGTACACCTCGTCGAAGTCGTCACGGCGGTCGCCGGTGCGGCCCTCGGTGTCGATGGTGGCGTGCAGGTCGGTGCGGCCGGAGGAGGTGAAGCCCTCGTCCGGCTCCTGCCACGGCAGGCCGACCGGGAGCACGTCCTCGCGGGCCAGGCCCGTCTCCGGGTCGGCCAGGGCGCGGACGTGCGGGAGGAGGCGCGGGTCGAGCCAGGGTTCGCCGCGCTGGATGAACTCCGGGTAGATGGTGAGGCGTTCGCGGAGCGTGAAGCCCGAGTCCGCTGTCTTCTGCGCCAGTTCGTCGATGTGCGGCCACGGACGTTCCGGGTTCACATGGTCCGGAGTCAGCGGTGAGACCCCGCCCCAGTCGTCGATGCCCGCGCCGATGAGCAGCGCGTACTCGGCGTCCACCAGGTTCGGCGGCGCCTGGATCCGGGCCGACGGGCCGAGGATGTGCCGGGCCACGGCGATGGCGGCGGCCAGCTCCTCCAGCTCCGCGTCCGGCATCCCGCGCATCGCCGTGTCCGGCTTGGCGCGGAAGTTCTGCACGATGACTTCCTGGATGCCGTGGTAGGCGCGGGCCGTCTTGCGCAGCTCGAAGAGGGAGTCGGCGCGCTCCTCGTACGACTCGCCGATGCCGATCAGGATGCCGGTGGTGAACGGCACGTTGGAGCGTCCGGCGTCTTCAAGGACGCGCAGCCGCAGTGCCGGTTCCTTGTCCGGCGAACCGTGGTGCGGGCCGCCGGGCTCGGACCAGAGGCGGGTCGCCGTCGTCTCCAGCATCATGCCCATGGACGGCGCCACGGGCTTGAGCCGCTGGAGGTCGGTCCAGGTCATCACGCCCGGGTTGAGGTGCGGCAGCAGGCCCGTCTCCTCCAGGACCCGGATCGCCATGGCGCGTACGTACGCGAGCGTGTCGTCGTACCCCTCCGCCTCCAGCCACTCCCGCGCCTCGGGCCAGCGGTCCTCCGGGCGGTCGCCGAGCGTGAAGAGCGCTTCCTTGCAGCCCATCGCCGCGCCTTCGCGGGCGATCGTCAGCACCTCGTCCGGCGACAGGAACATGCCGTGGCCGGCGCGGCGGAGCTTGCCGGGGACGGTGACGAAGGTGCAGTAGTGGCACTTGTCACGGCAGAGGCGGGTGAGCGGGATGAAGACCTTGCGCGAGTACGTGATCACGCCCGGCCGGCCCGCCGCTTCCAGGCCCGCGTTCCGGACACGGGCGGCGGACGCGGCCAGATCCTTCAGGTCGTCGCCGCGCGCCTGGAGCAGGACGGCGGCCTCGGTGACATCGAGGGCGACGCCGTCACGGGCCCGTTTGAGCGCGCGCCGCATGGCGTTGGAGGTGGGACGTCCGCTCTGGGGATCGGCATCGGGATCGGTCATGAACCGAGCATACGAGCGAGGCACTCGCACCGGACCAGGGCCTGGGGCCTGTATGCGCAGGCCGCGGGGTGCTCCTGGTCACTCGTGCGGGCCGACTCACCCGGCCAAGCGCCCGTTGACGGCGTCCGCACGCCTAAGGTCGGGACGGTGATGGAAACGATCGTCCTCGGCATCGGTGAAACCCTCGTACGCGACGACCGCCACTGGGCCTCCTGGGCCAACTGGCTCGGCGTGCCCGCGCACACGCTCGGCGCGCTGGTCGGCGCGGCGGTCGCGCAGGGCCGCGACGCGACGGACGCGCTGCGGGTGCTGCGGCCGGACATGGACATCGACGAGGCGTACCTCGCGCGGGCTGCGGCCGGGCGCGGTGAGCACCTCGACGAGTCGGACCTCTACCCGGACGTCCGGCCGGCGCTCGCGGAGCTGCGGGCGGCGGGCGTACGGGTGGTGGTGGCGGGGAACGGGTCGGTGCGGGCCGGTGAGTTGCTGCGGGCGCTGGACCTGCCGGCCGATCTGGTGGTGACGTCGGACGAGTGGGGCGTACGGAAGCCGGATCCGGCCTTCTTCGCGCGGGTGGTGGAGGTGGCGGAGGCCGATCCGTCGGCGACGCTGTACGTGGGCGATCATCCGGCGGACGACCTGTTTCCCGCCGCCGCGGCGGGGTTGCGGACGGCGCATCTGCGGCGGGGGGTGTGCGGGTACTGGTGGGCGGAGCATCCGGATGTGGTCGGCGTGGCGGACTTCCGGGTCAACGCGTTGACGGAGCTGGTGGGGCTCCACTCAGCCCGTCCGGCGTTCGAGGACGGAAGCGGGGCGGTGGGGGCCGGGCGGGCTGCGAGGGTCTCGTACCTGAGGGGCCTCTGAGCGCCGGGCCCCACCCCAGCAAGGGTTCCGTCCTCAAACGCCGGACGGGCTGCAAGGGTGGGCCCGGGTCGGCTTTACGTCAGCGGGCGACCGCCTTGGTCGCGGTGCTCGTCGACGCGCCGCTCGTGTGGCCCGTGCGGTGGGCCGTGACCTTCACCGTGATCTTCTTGCCCCGCTGCGCCGCCTTCAGCGTCAGCGTCACGCCCGTCGCCTTCGAGATCGCCTTGCCGTTCGCGTACCACTGATAGCTGTACGACGTCGGCTTCAGCGACCACTTGCCCGCACCGGCCGTCAGCTTGGCGCCCACCTTCGCCTTGCCCGAGATCACCGGCCTCGCCGTCGCCTTCGGTGCGTCGCCCTTCGCGACCTTCACCGCCGCGCTGGTGGCGCTCGCGCTGCTGTGGCCGGTCAGCGCGGCCGTGACGGTGACCGTCACCGTCTTGCCGAGCAGCTGCGCCGGGACCGTGTACGTCGCACCCCTCGCGCCCGCGATCGCCGTACCGTTCGCCTTCCACTGGTACGTGTACGACGTCGGCTTCGGCGACCACGTCCCCGTACCGGCCGTGAGCCTGGCGCCCACCTTCGCCTTGCCCGAGATCACCGGCCTCGCCGACGCCTTCGGTGCGTCGCCCTTGGCGACCGTGACCGCCGCCGACGTGCTCTGGCCGTCCAGGTGACCGGCGCGGCGGGCGGTGACGGTGACCGTGACCTTCTTGGCGAGCAGCTTCGCCGGAACGGTGTACGTCGAACCCGTCGCGCCCGCGATCGCCGTACCGTCCGCCTTCCACTGGTACGCGTACGACGTCGGCACCGCCGACCAGGACCCGGTGCCGGCCGTCAGCTTCGCGCCGACCTTCGCCGAGCCGCTGATCACCGGCGGCTCGGTGTTCGTCAGCCGGGCGGCGGTGACCGTGAACGGACTCCGCTGGTGCTCCCAGCCGTTGTGGGTCATGACGCTGAGGGACCAGGTGCCCGTCGGGACGCCGGTCAGGTCGAGGACCGCCGTGAGCGTCCTGCGGTCGGCGGAGACGGCGGTGGCCTTCGACTCGATCTGCCGGCCGTCGGCGTAGAGGCGGACGTAGTCCTCCTCGTGCAGCGCCGTGCCCGTCACCGTGACCGTGGCCTTGCTGCCGGTCGCGCCGGTCTCCGGGCCCACCGTGCCGACGGTGATCTGCTCGGTGCCGCAGCGGAAGAAGGTGCAGACGGCCTTGGCCCGGTACGAGGTCTTCGGCGCGGTCTCCGGCAGCGAGAGGACCAGGGTGCTCGGCGTGACCTCCTTCGTGGAGGGCTCGTTCACGGCGCACTGGTAGCCGCTGGGGATGAACCTCATACAGCCGTTGCCGAGGCTCGCGTCGTACAGCGCGGGCACGGCGGTCGTCCCGGCGCCCGTCGTGTCGCTGATCTCCATGTCGAAGCGGTCGCGGTAGGCGGTGGGCAGCACCGCGCAGAAGGTGCTGCGGGTCTCGTCGAGCGTGCCGGTGACGGGACCGTATCCGTAACTCACGTTCGGGACCCGCACGCAGCCCTCGGCCGGGCCGGTCGCGGTGCCGACGCGTACGGCGTCGAAGCGGTGGTCGGGGGCCGCCTTCAGCCCGCTCGGTACGGTGACCAGGACCTGGTAGCGGGTGGAGCCGGTGACCGCGCAGGCCTGGTTGGACTGGCACAGGGCGGTGCCGTCCGCGCCGAAGGGCACGATGTTCGCCGTGCCCAGGGCATCGCGGACGTCGATGTGCAGGGTGTCCTTGGTGTCGGCCGTGGTCACCTGGCGGCACCGCACCTCGCCCGGAGCGCCGGTGGCGCCGCCCGAGGACGGGCCGCCGACCTTGGTGGCGGGGTTCGGTGTGCAGCCCTTCGCCGTGGCGGTGACGTCGCGGCGGGTCAGGGAGTACGTGGCGGTGGCGTCGCGGCCGGTGACGAGCACCGTGTGGGCGACTCCGGGGGCCAGATCGCAGCCCGTCCAGGTGTTGAGCGAGGGGTGGACGGAGCAGACCTGCTGGCCGGCCTTGTCCAGCACGGAGAACCCGGCCATGGCCGTCGTACCGGGAGCCGCCTTGAGCTGGAGGAGCTCCGCCGCGCTGTGCTCGTCGGCCGGGATGCTCAGGCACTGCGAGAAGACACCGCCGCCGGTGGCGATCCGGGCCGACGCGCTCTGCTCGGTGAAGTCGCCGGCCGGGAGGGCCGGGCAGCCGCTCGCGGCGTCGGTGCGGTGCAGTGCGATGGCGTAGGGGCCGGTGGCCGGGTCGGTGTCGTCGGTGGAGACCTGGAGCCGGAACGGCGCGGTGCCGGTCAGCGCGCAGGTGCCGGCCGACAGGCCGCTGCTGCCGCACACGTACGCGCCTCGGGCGTCGAACAGCGTCAGATCAGCGCGCGATCCGGGGCCGGAGAGCGGCGTCAGCGCGGCCAGCCGGGCTCCGGCGGGGAGCGGCAGCAGGACGCAGTCGATCTCACCGGCCGAGGCGAAGGCGGACCGGTACATTCCGAGCTCGGCGCTCTCGCAGCCGGCGGTCGAGGAGCGGTCGAGGATCAGCGTGGCGTCGTCGGTGTGGACCGTGTAGTCACCGGCGGCGGGGAGTTCGCAGCCGTTCCAGGGGACGCAGACCGTCTTGCCGGCGCGGTCGTACACGGTGAGCTTCGTACGGGAGGAGTGGACGCCGTACACCTCGTACTGGCCCGCGTGCGGGGCGGTGAAGGTCTTGCAGCCGGTCGCCGGAGTCGCCTTGACGGGTGCGGAGTTGTAGGTGTTGAGCGGAACGCGGGCGCAGCCGACCGGGTCGGAGGTCCGGCGGACCTTCAGCGTGTACTCGGCCGGGAAGCCGCCTTCCGCCTCGATGATGCTGGTCAGTACGCGGTAGGGGCCGTCACCGGGAAGTACGCAGCCGTCGCTGTCGTCCTCGTTGAAGCGCGGGCAGATCCGGGCGCCGGTCCCGTCGGTGATCCAGGAGATGCCGTGGCCGTACCGGGTGGTCGTGACGCGGTCGGTGTACCGCTCGCCCGGCTGCGCGTCCAGCCGCGCGCACTGCACGGCCGTCGGGCCGGCGGCCTGGGCGACCGAGGGCGGGCTGGTCCAGTCGGTGGAGACCTGCGTCGTGCAGCCCTCGTCCGTGGCGAGCGGGGTGAGGGCGAAGGTGAGGGTGCTGGTGTCCGCCCAGCGGTTCAGCACATCCAGCCTGAACTCGCCCGTACGGTCCAGTCGGCACCAGCCGCCGCCCCAGGTCCCCTCGTAGCAGTCGACCTGCTCCTCGCCGTCGCGGATGGTCAGGTGGACGTTGCCGGTTCCGGGGCCGGACTCCAGGAGCCGGTGCATGCCGGGCGTCTCGACCGTGAAGGTGAAGCAGGCGGTGCCTTCGGCGGGGAGGGTGAGCGTGTTGCCTGCGGGCGCGGCCTCGCCGAACGCGGAGAGCGGGAAGGAGGGGCAGTCCTCGGCGGCGGGTGCGGGCGCGGCCGGGGTGTCCGCCTGGGCCGTTCCCATGGGGGCGAGGAGTGAGAGCAGGACAGTGAGCGCGAGCAGGAGCGCGGTGTACGTCGCGGATCTCGCGGCCGTACAGAGGTGGCGTGGCATGGGTCCGTTCCCCCCGGAGCGGTGAGCAGGTGTGCGCGTGGGCTCCGCGGGCCCTTTGCGGGCAGCGGGGCGGTGGGCACGGCGAGTTGTGCGGTGAGTTGTGGGCGCCGCGTGAAGGGCGCACATGATGATCGCACAAGGCGGGGGGCCGGGGTCATGACAATTCCAGGCCGCCCCACCCAGCCCGTCCGGCGTTTGAGGACGGAACCGTGACCGTAGGGGGGCCGGACACCCACGAGGGTCTCGCGCACGAGGAGCCTGGAGCAGTACCGGGCCCACCCCAGCAAGGCTTCCGTCCTCAAACGCCGGACGGGCTGAAGGGGTGGGCCCGCGTCCCTACGCCGGGTCCAGCCGCGACACCGCGCCGCCTATCGCCAGCACGTACAGCTCCCCGTCACCCGCCTCCACGAACGAGATCACCTCGCCGCCCTGCACCCCCAGGTCACCCTCCTCCGTCACCGCGCCGTCCTCGATGCGCAACGTACGCAGCGTGCCGTCGCAGTAGTCGCTGAAGACATAGCGGCCGGCCAGGTCCGCGATCGCCTCGCCCCGGTAGACGAAGCCGCCCGTCACCGAGCAGCCCAGGCCGCTGCGGTCGTACTCGTGGACCGGCGGCACATGGTTGGCCGGTTCCGTGCCGCCGCGGAACGGGTGGTTGCCCTCCATCGAGGACCAGCCGTAGTTCTCGCCGCCCCTGCTGCTCGCGGGGGCCCAGTCGATCTCCTCCCACTCGCTCTGGCCGACGTCACCGATGAGCAGGTCGCCGGTGTCCGCGTCGAACGAGAACCGCCACGGGTTGCGGAGCCCGTACGCCCAGATCTCGTCCTTCGCGCCTTCCTCCGCCACGAACGGGTTGTCCGCCGGGATCGCGTACGGCTCACCGCCGGTCGGGTCGATCCGGAGGATCTTGCCGAGCAGCGTGTCGAGGTTCTGGCCGTTGCCGTGCGGGTCGCCGCCGGAGCCGCCGTCGCCGAACGCGATGTAGAGGTAGCCGTCGGGGCCGAACTTGATGTCGCCGCCGTTGTGGTTCGGGTACGGCTGCTCCTGCGTGAGGACCGTACGCCGGGTGTCCGGCTGGAGTTGGCCGTCCTCCACCGCGAACTCGTCGATGGTGCTGGTGCCTTCGAGATCCGTGTACGAGATGTAGAAGTGCGCGAACTCCGGGTCGAACGCCACGCCCAGCAGGCCGCGTTCGCCGTCGGTCGTGGTCTCGGCGGAGATGTCGAGGACCGGGTCACCGAGGCCGTAGTCGCCCAATACGCGCACTGTTCCGGCCCGTTCGGCTATCCAGACCTTGCCGTCCGGTCCGGCCGCGCCGGCCGACGGGCCCTGTGCGCGGGCCACTTCCGTCAGCACGACCTGCGCCGAAGGCCCGTCGGCCGACGCCGAGGCCGACGTCGATGCCGTGGTCAACGTCAGGGATGCGGCGAGGAACAGAGCGCCGATGATCGCCGAGCTTCTGGTGTGAACTTTCACCGTGGCCTCCTGGAGGCGGCGAGTGGGGGAGTTCACCCTGGCTGCTCGGGGCAGAGTTCGGTGGGGGTGCCCGCGCCAGCATGCAACCGGGGTGGGGGCGTGTGCTACTGGCTACGGATGAGGGTACGGGGACGGGAGCGCATTGGCCTAGGCCAATGCACCGACCAATTCCGGTGCCAGGCAGGCTACTTGCCCAGCACCGCCTCCATCACCTTCTTCGCGATCGGAGCGCCGAGGCGGCCACCGGAGATGTCCGAGCGCGAGATGTCCATGTCCGTCGGGTCGATGAAGACGGCGACGGCGACCGAGCGGCCGTCGTCCGTCTTGCCGTAGCTGACGAACCAGCCGTACGGCACCTCGTCGCGCACATTCACACCACGCTGAGCCGTGCCCGTCTTGCCGCCGACCCTCACACCGTCGATCAGCGCACGCTGCGCGCTGCCCTCCTTCGCCGTGTGCTCCATCATCTCCTGGACCTTCTTCGCCGTCTCCGGCGAGACGGCCTGGCGTATCTCCGCCGGATTGTTCGTCTCCAGCGTGGACAGATCCGGGCCCCTCAGCTCCTCCACGATGTACGGCTGCATCAGCTTGCCGTCGTTGGCGAGCGCCGCCGTCACCATCGCCATCTGCATCGGCGTGCTCGTCAGGCTGCCCTGGCCCATGCCGGTGAGCGCCGTGCCGGGCTTGTCGAGCTTCGGCGGGTAGAGGCTCTTCGTGGCGAGCATGTCGCCGAACTCCTCCGCGTACACGTCCTCGTTGAAGCCGAACTTCTCCGCCGTCTCCCGCATCCGGTCCTCGCCGAGCTCGGCCGCCGCGTCGAGGAAGACGTTGTTGCAGGAGTACTGCATGGCGGTCTTCATGGACGCCTTGTTGCAGAGCGCGTCGCCGGCCTCGCTGCCGATCTTGCTCTGGGACAGCGGCAGCGGATACGGCGAGACCGCCTTCGTCGGCGCGTCCACGTCCGAGACCACGCCGTGCTCCAGCGCCGCCGCGGCGGTCAGGATCTTGAAGGTCGAGCCGGGCGGGAAGGTCTCGCGCAGCGGGCGGTTGGCCAGCGGCTTGGCCTTGTCGTCGAGGAGCGCCTTGAACCGGTCGCTCTCCTTGAACGAGATCCCGGCGAAGACCCCGGGGTCGTACGAAGGCGTCGAGACCAGCGCCAGCACCTTGCCGGTGCTCGGCTCCAGGGCGACGACCGCGCCGCGCGCGCCCAGGTCGGTCAGGCCCTTGTAGCCGGCCTTCTGCGCCTTCGGGTCGATCGTGGTGATCACGCTGCCGCCGCGCCTCGGCTGACCGGTGAGGACGTCCTTGGCGTGGCGGAAGGCGAAGCGGTCGTCCTGGCCGCTGAGGACGCTGTCGTACGTCCGCTCCAGCAGCGAGGTGCCCTGTGCCTGCGAGGCGTAACCGGTGACGGGCGCGTACATCGGGCCCTCCTTCCAGGTGCGCCGGAAGGTGTAGTCCCTGCTCTCCGTCTCCTTCGAGCCGGTGATCGCCTTGCCGCCGACGATGATGTCGCCGCGCGGCGTGGCGAACCGCTCGTACCGGACCCGGTGGTTGTTCTCGTGCTGGGACAGCTCCACGCGGTCGACCTGCTGCAGCCAGTTCGCCCGCAGCAGCAGCCCCAGCATCAGGAGCCCGCAGAAGATGGCTATGTGCCGCAACGGCCTGTTCATTCCACTCCCCACCCAGGCGGGCCGACCGCCCGCACGCACGAAAGCGTGTACGGGCCGTGCCCACGTCTTCGATCCCCCGAGGGTAAGGATGCCTTGTCGGCGCCCCCGGTTGCAGGGGCAGTATCCACGAGCGCCGTCAGAGGTACGCCGCGTACCCGTCCAGGACCCGCAGCACCTCCCGCTCACCGGCCGGAGGCAGCTGGAGCACGACCTCCTCGATGCCCAGCTCCGCGTAGTGGGCGAGCTTCCCGGCGTCCGGGAGGACGGCGTACGGCACCACCTGGAGGTCCTTCGGATCGCGCCCGGCCTCCTCCCAGGCCGCCCGCAGCTTCGGGACGGACTCCGTCAGGCCGCGGCCGCCGATCGGCAGCCAGCCGTCCGCGTGCTCCGCGATCGCCGCGAACAGCTTCGGGCCCGCTCCGCCGCCGATCAGCGTGCGCGGGCCGACCACCGGACCGCGCGGCGCCCGCACCGGCTTCGGGAACGCGAAGCTCGCCTGGACCGACCCGAACTCGCCGTCGTACGCCGTCGGTTCCGCCGACCACAGCGCCCGCATCAGCGCCATCCGGTCACGCGCCAGCTCCCGGCGCGTGGACCACGCGACGCCGTGGTCGGCGGCCTCCTCCACGTTCCAGCCGTAGCCGACACCGAGCGTGAACCGGCCGCCGGAGAGGTGATCCAGGGTCGCCACCTGCTTGGCCAGGTCGACCGGGTCGTGCTGGGCGACCAGCGTGATCCCGGTGCCGAGCGCGATCCGCTCGGTGACGGCGGCCGCCTGGCCGAGCGCCACGAACGGGTCCAGCGTCCGTCCGTACTCACGCGGCAGGTCACCGCCGGCCGGGTACGGGGTGCGGCGGCTCACCGGGATGTGGGTGTGCTCGGGCAGATAGAGTCCGGCGAATCCGCGCTGCTCCAGCTCGCGCGCCAGCCGTACGGGCGTCACCGTCTCGTCGGTGAGGAAGATGGTTGTGGCGATCCGCATCGAACACCTCCGTCGTCTCTACGAGTCGTTTCCACGGGGAGCCAAGGTAAGCCGTACGCCGGTGAAATCCGAGGCGGCTGCGAGAGTACGGAACGGCGGATCCGCGGGAAGGACGTGAATGGGAATGGGACTGGGGTTCTTCCTGCTGCCCGCAGGAGGTGTGCTGAGCCTGACCGGCGTGTTCCTCGGCAACAGCACGCTGGTCCAGCTGAGCTGGATCATGTGGCCGGCCGGTGTCCTGCTGCTGATCGCTCGGCGCTACCGCCGCCCGCCGGACCCGCGACGGCTGGCCGCCGCCGCTGCCGCCGGCGACGCCCGTGCCGTACGAGGGCTGCGGACGCTCGCTCTGGACGCGCGGAGCCAGGGTCGGCCGGACGCGGCGGAGCGGATGCTGCGGCAGGCGGTGAAGGCCGGGGACGTGGAGTCGATGTGGGAGCTGGGCCGGCTGGTCCAGGAGCGCGAGGGGCTGGCGGCGGCCGAGCCGTGGTACCGGATGGCCGCCGGGCGCGGTCACGTCGTCGCGCGGCGGCTCTTCCGGACGGGCGGCGAGCTGAACCGGGACGGGACGAGCCCTCTGTAGGGACGGAGGCTCAGAAGCCGCCGCTGTAGACGAAGAGGAACCAGACCGGGAAGAGCACACCCACGACACCAGCGGCGAGGCCGATGCCGCACTGGATCCGGTTGACCTCGGCCTGGCTGACCAGGCCGAGGATGCCGAAGGTGATCGCGAGGAGGCCGGCCAGAGTGGCGAGAATGCCGAGGAAGAACGTGGAGGCCAGCGCGATGACGCCCAGCCCGATCGAGACGGGCGCGTAGAGAGTGGCAGGGCTTTCGCTGGTTCCGGTTGCCATGTCGCGTCCCTTGTCGTGAGGCATCGCCCGAGGTGGCGCGACGGGAACATCTTCCCGTCCTTCCTCATCATGGCACTCGCCGTCAGCGCTCCCGGAACGGCCCCTGAGCGCTGCGGACCACGGGAAACGCCGCTCGGACCAGGCTCAGCGCCACCGTCCTCGACAGGAACGCCAGCCGGGCCGTCTTCTCCGGCTTCTCGATCTCCGGGCCCAGCTCGAACCCGACCCGGACCATCCGCGCGAGCGCCTTCTCGTTGCGCGCGTCCGGCTCGACGACGACCCTCAGGTGGGCCGGGTCGCTGAAGACATAGCCGATGAACGCGGTCAGCAGGGCCTCCGTGTAGCCCTTCACCGCTCCGTCGCCTTCGGCCGGCGCGATCAGCAGGTGGATGCCGAAGTCGCCGGGCTGGACGTCGTAGCACTCGCCGACCGGGTCGGCGTCCGGTTCGTAACTCTGGAAGAGCGCGGCCGGTACGCCGTCGCGCAGCGCCAGGTAGGCGTGGTGGGTGGAGAGCGAGCCGACGAACTCGTAGATCTCCCGGACCTGTTCGCGGGTGTGGTCGGCCATGCCCCAGAAGCGGGCGCGCTCCTGCGTGACCCAGCCGTGCAGCAGGTCGGCGTCGGCCGCCGGGTCGACCGGCACGAGCCGGACGACGCCGAAGCCTTCGACCTTCTGCTCGTGCACGGCGGGACGCAGGGCCGGGACGGTGGTGGTGGTCATGGTGGTGCTCTCCTCGGTGCGGTGCAGCAGGTTCCAGTCCGTGGTGACAGGGGCCAGGCGGCCGCTCGCCCACAGGTCCGCCTGGTCGCGGTGGTGCGCGGAGCCCGGGACGCCGGACGCGCCGAACGGCACGACCCAGAGGCTGTCCTCGCGGCGGGCCAGGTCCCAGACGTAGCGGGCGGCGGGTCCTCGGGCGAAGAGGTCGGTGATGCCGGGGACGCTGGAGGTGGAGAGCACACAGTCGTGGTCGCCCGCGAGCCCCGGCCACACCTCCTCGGGGGTCGCGCCCGGCAGCGCCTGCCACGGAGAGACCCCGTGGACCTCGCCCCACGGGCTCGGGCCGGGTCCCTCCGCGTACGTGGCGGCCACCGCCTCCGCCGAGGCCGCGACGATCGCCAGCCTCTCCTCGTACGGGAGGAGTCCGACGGTGAGCAGGGTCTCCAGGGCGTAGCCGATCCGCGGGACGGCGGCGAGCCAGGGGCGGAAGAGCGACGGGTAGGCGGGCGAGCGCCAGGGGTCGGCGTCGCCGGTGACGGGCCGCAGCGCCGGGTGGCCGGCCAGGCGGTGGACGACCTCCGCGCGGAGCCGGGAGTAGAGGGTGGCGTCGGTGCTGTCCGCGTCCATGTGACGGTCCCAGCGCAGCAGCCGGTCCCGCAGGCGTTCGGCGGCGGGGCCGAGGTCCGGGGCCCAGGCGAGCAGGGAGAGGAGTTGGCGGGAGGAGGCGAGGCGGGTGTCGGTGTGGACGGCGGCCATGTCGGCGGCGGACCACGGCGGACCGGTGAGCGTCCTTGTCCCCTGGGACGCGCCGGTGGCCTCGCTCGCGCTCGCGCCCGGCGGCTTGCCGAGCAACTCCCGTATGCGGTCGGCCCGGTGCGGCGGTGCGAACTCGATGCCGAGCGGTGCGGCGAGCCCGCGCTCGTTGGCCATCACGGCGGTGCCGGTGGCGGTGTCGACCTCGGTACGTGGCGTGGGCTCGGCGCCTTCGCGCCAGGCGTACGCGGGATCGTGCGCCGGGACGACCCGGAGCCGGTTCTCGTGCGGGCGCACCGGGACGTGTCCGGCGACGCGGTGCAGCGTGGCGCCGGTGGTGTCGGCGGCCAGGACCACGTTGACGGGTTCGACCCAGCCGTCGAGCGCGGTGTCGAGATCGGCGACGGTACGGGCCCGGAGCAGCGCGGGCAGCGCATCGAAGCCCAGGTCGCCGGTGACGCGCGGCGGACAACGGAGGCTGATGACAGGAGCGTCGGGCGCCTCGTCGGCGTCCGCACCATCCCGTACGTCTCCGATGATCACCGGCCCCCGGTCCGTCTCCACGACCTCCACCGTCTCGGCCTGGGCACCGGCCACCTCGACGGTCTCCGTGTGGGCGTGGACCCGGTACCAGCCGTCCGGCCCGAGCGCCTCCACGCCGCCGTCCGCCGCGCGGCGCAGCTGCTCGCGGTAGAGGTCCTGGTAGTCGGCCATCGCGTTGGTGATCGCCCAGGCCACACCGCCCGCGTGCCCGAAGTGCGCGATGCCCGGGACGCCGGGCACAGCGAGGCCCACCACGTCGAACTCGGGGCAGGCGAGCCGGATCTGCTGGTAGACGCCCGGGTCCTCGATGAAGCGGTGCGGGTCACCGGCGACGACCGGGGCTCCGGTGGTGGTGCGGGCGCCGGTGAGGAGCCAGCCGTTGGAGCCGGAGGTGCCGGGGCCGTCGGTGGCGAAGAGGGTCGCGCGGCCGTCGCCGAGCCTGCGGGCGACCTCTTCGCGCCAGAGCTTGGTCGGGAACCCGGCGAAGAGGATGTGCGTGGAGAGCCAGACGCCGAGCGGGGTCCAGGGCTCCCAGCGGCCCGGGACGAGCCCGGCGGCGGCGAACTCCGGTGTACGGGCGGCGCCTTCGGCCAGGCCCGCGTTCACGCCGTCCACGTACGCGCGCACCCAGGCGGCGGTCTCGGGCGCGAGCCGCTCGTAGCAGCGGCGGGCGGTGTCGGCGAGCCGGGCCCGCCGGGCGAAGAGGTCCCAGTCGAGCGCCTCGGCACCGAGGTACGCGGCGGTCGTGCCGAGCAGCCGGTGGCGCTCGGTCTCCAGCTGCCAGGCACGGTCGAGAGCGGCGTTGTGGCCCTGAGCGCGGGCCAGCGCGAGCGCACCACCGGCCCTCAGGTGCGGTATCCCCCGGTCGTCCCGGAAGACTTCGAAGCTCTCGGAGTCCTTCAGACCGCTCTCGGCGCCCGCACTCGGTCTCTCGCTGTCGACGTCAGCGGTCGTCATCGCTCTGCCCATCCCCTGCTCCCAGTGGTTTTCAGCCACTCCCCAGCCCTCGGAATTTAGGTTAGCCTAACCAAAGTGACCCTTGGGCAGTGGGCCGGGGCACCAAGGGAGGGTGGGAGACACCGTGGGTCATGGCTGGGAAGGCGTCGTTCTCAAACTGTTCCGGGGGCGGGATTTCACGTTCACCGTGACCGGCGCCGAGCAGGTCACCGACCGGTTCCGCCGGGTGCAGGTGACCGACGGTGGGCTGTTGGCCGCGACCGGCGGCGCGCACCCGACGATGTGGGTGCGGCTCTGGTTCGAGAAGGACGGCAAACCGCATCAGCGCGCCTACACCCTGGTCGACCCGGATCCGGAGGCTGGCACCTTCAGTCTGGAATTCGCCCTTCACGAGGGCCCGGCCTGCGACTGGGCGAAGGCGGCGAAGCCCGGCGACACCATCGACGCGACACTTCAGGGCACCGGCTTCACGCTGCCCGGCCCGGCGCCGAAGCGGCTCTTCGTGATCGGTGACCCGGCCGCACTTCCCGCGATCAACTCGCTGCTGGAGGCGATCCCGCGGACTCCGGCGACCATCTGGTTCGAGTCCTCCGACGAGGAGGACCGGAAACTGCCGTTCCGCCTCGACGAGGCCCACCACACCCTGCACCACGTCGAGCGCCGCGAGGCCGGTGCGCACCTGGTCGCCGAGGTGAAGGCGGCGCTGCCGGGGCTGCTGGGCGAAAACCGCTCGGACGCGTACGTCTGGGTGGCCTGCGACACGTCGACCACCCGGACCCTGTCGGCGTACCTCCGCAAGGAGCTGGGCCTGCCCAAGGACCGGGTGAACGCGCTGGGTTACTGGCGGCCGTAACGGCACCGCGGGAAAGACCCGGAGACCTCAGTCCTCTACCACGAGGGCCGGGGTCTCCTTCGTCAGTACCTGGCCCCGGAAGAACGCCGGGCTGCGGCGCTCCATCGCGACCATCAGCACCACGCCGAGGAGCAGCAGCCCCACGCCGATCACGAAGACCGAGCCGACGCCGAACACCGAGGAGCCGGAGCCGTACGCCGGGTCCCACATGTCGTAGAGGGTCTTGGCGAAGACGGCGGCGAGCAGCAGGCCGCCGACGGCCGGGCAGAGGCCCTTGAAGACCAGGTCCCGTCCGGAGCGGGTGAGTTCGGCGCGGAAGTACCAGACGCAGGCGAAGGCCGTCAGCGCGTAGTAGAAGCAGATCATGAGGCCGAGCGCGTAGATGGTGTCGATCAGGACGTGCTCGCTGATCAGCGTCATCACGGTGTAGAAGACGCCGGTCCCGACGCCGGCCGTGACCGTCGCCCGGCCGGGCGTCTTGAAGCGGGGATGGACCTTGGCGTACGAGGCCGGCATCGCCTCGTACGTGGACATCGCGAGGACCGTACGGGCGACCGGGATGAACGTGGTCTGGAGGCTGGCGGCGGCCGAGGCGAGGACGGCGACGAAGAGCAGGACGCCGAGGCCGGGGCCCATCACCGGTCCGGCGAGGGCGGCGAAGACGTTGTCGGAGGTCTCCGGGTTGGCGAGGCCGAGCCCGGAGGTGCCGGAGCCGACGGCCATCTGGGCGGCGATGCCGGTGGCGAGGTAGGAGCCGACCAGGACGACCATCGCGATGAGCGCGGCGCGGCCCGGGGTCTTCTCGCTGCCGGTGGTCTCCTCGTTGGCGGTGAGACAGGCGTCCCAGCCCCAGAACATGAAGATCGAGAGCGAGAGGCCCGCGGTGAAGGCCGCGAAGGACTGGACGGCGAACGGGTTCATCCACGACCAGGAGAAGTCGAGCGACCCGGCGAAGCCCGCGTCGCCACTGCCCGCTTTGCTCAGGGCCATCGTCACGAAGAGAGCCAGCACGGCGAGTTGCAGCCCGACCAAGGCGTACTGGACGCCCTTGGTGGCCGTCATCCCGCGGTAGCTGATCGCGGTGGCGGCGGCGATGAGCGCGAGGCAGGTGCCGATGTGGACGAGCTTGTTGTCGTCCAGCGCGGCGACGGAGGCGCTGTTGGTGACCTCACCGGCCAGCAGCCAGAAGTACGAGGTGGCCACGCCCGCCAGGTTGGACAGGACGATGATCGTCGCGATGACCAGGCCCCAGCCGCACATCCAGCCGACGCGTGGGCCGAACGCCTTCACCGTCCAGGTGAAGGAGGTGCCGCAGTCCGGCATGACCTTGTTCAGCTCGCGGTAGGCGAAGGCGACGAGCAGCATCGGCAGGAACCCGGCCAGGAAGACGGCGGGCATCTGCACGCCGACCTCACCGGCGGTGGAGCCGAGCGTCGAGGTCAGGCAGTAGACGGGCGCGACGGTGGAGACACCGATGACGGCGCTGCCCATCAGGCCGACGGAGTTCCCGCCGAGCCCCTTGTCGCGTACGCCCCCGTCACCACCGTCGGCCGAGGCGCGTCCCCGTACCGTGTCTCCGGCCCGAGGCCGCGCGTCCAGCTGAGTCATGAGAAGGACGTTATGCGCTGCGATATCCACATCCGGAGCGTGAGACTCCAACGTCTCACCCTTGATTACCAGGGCCGCAAACGGATGAACACCGCATCAATTCAAGGTCACACAGGCATGAAGCCTTGCAATGCATGCCGGTCGCGCGACGATGACCACGTACGGTAATCGCAGCACTGTCCGTTTTATCCCGTTTCAAAATTTTCCCGCGCCGTGTGGGAGCGATCTCATCCGGGCCAGACGATCGCCTGCGTCTCGCTGTACGCGTGCAGCGCGTACGAGCCCACGTCCCGGCCCACGCCGCTCCTCTTGAACCCGCCGAACGGTGCCTCCATGTTCCGTCCGACCGTGTTGACGCCGACCCCGCCGGCGCGCAGGCGCCGGGCCACGCGGAAGGCGCGGGCCACATCGCCGGACCAGACGTAGTCGATGAGGCCGTAGTCGCTGTCGTTGGCGAGCGCGATGCCTTCCTCCTCGTCGTCGAAGGGGACGACCACGACGACCGGGCCGAAGACCTCCTCGCGGACGACCCGCATGTCGGGCGTGCAGTCGGCGAGAAGGGTCGGGGCCACGTAGAAGCCCCGGTCCAGGTGGCCGGGCCGGGTGCCGCCGGCCACGACCCGCGCGCCTTCCTTCCGGCCCAGCTCCACGTACGCCTCCACACGGTCGCGGTGAGCCGCGGAGATGACCGGGCCGACGACGGTGGACCGGTCGGCCGGATCGCCGACGGTGAGCGCGTTCGCGTACGCGGCCAGCATGGCGATCATCTCGTCCTGGCGGGACCGGTGGACCAGGACGCGGGTCGGAGCCGTACAGATCTGTCCGCTGTAGAAGGAGAAGGTGGTCCCGATGCCGGCGGTCGCGGAGCCCAGATCCGCGTCCTCCAGGACCAGCGCGGCGCCCTTTCCGCCCAGCTCCATCAGCTGCCGTTTCATGGAGCGCCCGCACACCTCGGCGATCCGCTGTCCGACGGCGGTGGAGCCGGTGAAGCTGACCATGTCGACGTCCGGCGAGTCCACGGCGGCCTCACCGGCCTCCGCGCCCGACCCGGTGACGACGTTGACGACGCCTGGCGGAACGCCCGCCTCCGCGAGGGCGGCGGCCATCCGGTAGACGGAGAGCGGGTCCTGCGGAGCGGGTTTCACCACGACCGTGTTGCCCATCGCGAGCGCGGGCGCGATCTTGCCGGCCGGGTTGGCCCAAGGATTGTTGTACGAGGTGACGCAGGTGACCACGCCGACCGGCTGGCGCACGGCCACCGCTCCGAAGACCCCGGCCCGGCCCATCGGCCCGGCCTCGTTGACCTGCGGCGCGATGGCCTCCTCGACGGGTTCCAGCGCGCCGCGCGCGTACCGCCGGAAGCGGGCGACGCCGACGCCGACCTGCATGCCACGGGCGGTGGAGGCGGTGGCTCCGCTCTCGGCGCGGGCGAGGTCGGCGTGGGCGAGGAAGTCGCGTTGGATGAGGTCGGCGGTGCGGTCCAGGATGGCGGCGCGCTCCTCGGGACGGGTGCGCGACCAGGCGCCGAAGGCTTCACGGGCCGCTGCGGCCGCCTCGTACACCTGCGCGCGGCTCGCCTCCGGTGCGAGGCCGACGACCTGCTCGGTGGCGGGGTCGACGACCTCGTAGTGACCGTCGGCGGGTTCGACCCACTCTCCGCCGATGAAGAGCTTCCCGGGGCTGCCGTCGCTCACGCCGTACTCACCGTCCGGGTGTCCCGGCCCGAGCGCAGCACCGTGCCCGGCACCGCGCCCGTCACCTTGTCGTCGCGCAGGGTCTCGACGCCGTTGACGCGTACGGAGACGATCCCGATGGCCTTGGAGTCCAGGCGCGGGCTGTCACCGGGCAGGTCGTGGACGAGCGTGGCGGGTCCGGCGTCGATGCGCTCGGGGTCGAAGAGGACGAGGTCGGCGTGGAAGCCCTCCTCGATCCGGCCGCGTTCGCGCAGCCCGAAGAGGCGGGCCGGATCGTCGGTGAGCATCTTGACGGCGGTGGTGAGCGGCACGAGCTTGCGGCCGCGCAGGCAGTCACCGAGGAAGCGCGTGGTGTACGGGGCTCCGCACATCCGGTCCAGGTGCGCGCCCGCGTCGGAGCCGCCGAGCATCACGTCCTCGTGCTCCCAGGTGCGGCGGCGCAGCTCCCAGGAGGCCGGGTCGTTGTCGGTGGGCATGGGCCACAGGACCGTACGCAGGTCGTCGGCGGCGCAGATCTCGACCAGGCAGTGGAAAGGGTCCTGGCCGCGTTCGGCGGCGATGTCGTTGACGACCCGGCCGCCGAGGCCTTCGTTGGCCGTGCTGTACGTGTCGCCGATGACGTACCGGCCGAAGTCGGCGAGGCGCCGGAAGACGCCGGCCTCCTTGCTGTCGGCGCGGCGGAGCATCTCGGCGCGGGTGGCCGGGTCGCGGAGGCGCTCGATGCGCTCGGGTACCGGGAGCGCGAGGATCTCGCCCCAGCCCGGGATGAGGTTGAGGGCGCAGAAGGTGCCGAGCGACATGTTCATCGGCGTGAGGATCGGCATGGTGAGCGCGACGATCCGCCCTCCGGCCGCGCGGGCGCGTTCGCTCGGTATCAGCTGGCGCGGTACGCGTTCGGGGACGGCGGCGTCGATGGTGAGCACGTTCCAGTTGAGCGGGCGTCCGGCGGCGGCGCTCATGGTGACGAACAGGTCGATCTCCTCGTCCGAGAACTGGTCCAGGCACCCGGCGACGATCGCCTCCAGCTGCGTCCCTTCGTGCTCGCCGACCGCGCGGGAGAGCGCGAGGAGTTCTTCGGGTCGCGCGTGGCGGGAGGCGACGGGTTCGCCGTCGCCGTCGGCATGGGTGGAGGACTGCGTGGTGGAGAGGCCCCAGGCGCCGGCGTCCATGGCGTCGTGGAAGAGCGCGAGCATGGCGTCGAGTTGGGCGGGTGTCGGCCGGCCGCCGACGGCTTCGGCGCCCATCACATGCCGGCGGAGAGCACAGTGGCCGACCATGAAGCCGGCGTTGACGGCGATACGGCCTTCCAGGGCGTCGAGGTACTCGCGGAAGGTGGACCAGGACCAGTCGACGCCTTCCTCCAGCGCGGCGAGGGCCATGCCTTCGACCCGCGACATCATCCGCCGGGTGTAGTCGGCGTCCTCGGGCCGGTCGGGATGGAGCGGCGCGAGGGTGAAGCCGCAGTTGCCGCCGGCGACGGTGGTGACGCCGTGGTTCATGGAGGGGGTGGCGTAGGGGTCCCAGAAGAGCTGGGCGTCGTAGTGCGTGTGCGGGTCGACGAAGCCGGGGGCGAGGACCAGGCCGTGGGCTTCCTCGCTGGTGACGGCCTCTTCGGCGATGGTGCCGGGCTCGGCGATGACGGCGATGCGGCCGCCGCGGAGGCCGATGTCGGCGGTGTAGGCGGGGCCGCCGGTGCCGTCCACGACGGTGGCGCGGCGGATGAGGTGGTCGAGCATGACGGTGTCCCTTCTGGGGGTTCTTTCTTCGGCTCGGTTGCTCCGGCTCGTCGGGACAGCCGGGGTACGTACGCTTTCGGCCGCGGTACGTACCCCGGCTCACCAGGGCGACGATCCGGGAAGACGCCGCCTGTCCATCGGGCCCCACCGGCGTTGGAGGCGGGCCCGAGCCCAGGCTCAGCCGCACCTGCGGGCAGGGGCTCCGCCCCCGCACCCCCGCTCCTCAATCGCCGGAGGGGCTTGAGCTGCGCGGCCTCACATCCAGCCTCGGGAGGCCACATTCAGCCTCGCCGGCGCTTGAGGCGCGGGGCCCGGGGCGGAGCCCCGGCGTGGGCCCGACGGCCACGGTCCGGCTCAGCCCGCGGCGGCGGCGGCGGCCCGGAACCGCGACGTCCGATGCACCGGATCCGTATCGATCTTCGGAATCACATGCTCCCCGATCAGCCGAATCGTCGTCATCGTGTCCTCAGGACTCACCCCGATCGGCAACCCGAAGCTCAACTGGTCCGCCCCCGCCTGATCCCACCGCCGGCACTGCTTCAGCACCTCGTCCGGATCCCCGCAGATCATCAACTCCTCAGCAATAAGAAGCTCCACGATCTCCTCCGTGTACTCCGGCAACAGCTCCGGCCACTCCGGAATCCCCTCCGGCCGCGGAAACGTGTCGTGGTAGCGGAACAGCAGCGACTGCAGGTAGTTCAGCCCGCCACCCACCGCGATCCGCACCGCCTCCGCATGCGTCTCGGCGCAGATGGCCGTGGAGGTGACCATCACGTTGTCGTTGACGAACGCCCCGACCGGCTCCGCGTCCTTGACCGCGTTCTTGTAGGACTCGACGACCCACTCCATGTCGGAGACCTTCTGCACGCTGAAGCCCAGCACCCCGAGCCCCTTCTTCCCCGCCATCGCGTACGAGGACGGCGACCCGGCCGCGTACCACATGGCCGGATGCCCGGCCCCGTACGGCTTCGGCAGGATCTTGCGCGGCGGGAGCGACCAGTGCTTGCCCTGGAAGCCGACGTACTCGTCCTGGAGCCACATCTTCGGGAACTCGGCGATCGTCTCCTCCCACAGCTCCTTCGTGTGGTTCATGTCGGTGATGCCCGGCATGAACCCGAGGATCTCGTGGCTGCCCGCACCCCGACCGGTGCCGAACTCGAAGCGTCCGCCGGAGAGATGGTCGAGCATGGCGACCTTCTCCGCGACCTTCACCGGGTGGTTGACGGGCGCGAGCGGGTTGAAGATGCCCGAGCCGAGGTGGATGCGGTCGGTGGCGTGGGCGAGGTAGCCGAGGTACACGTCGTTGGCGGAGAGGTGCGAGTACTCCTCCAGGAAGTGGTGCTCGGAGGCCCAGGCGTACTTGAAGCCGGACTTGTCCGCCTGGATGACGTACTCGGTCTCCTCGATCAGCGCCTTGTGCTCTGCCTCGGGGTCCACCTCGGCACGCGCGGCGGGCACGTACCCCTGAACAAAGAGCCCGAATTCCACGGAGGTTCACCGTCCTCAAGTTTTTCTGACGCTCCGTCAGATTGTGATGCGGCCGACTGTTCCACCGCCACCGCGACCCGTCAATAGCTGACACTTCGTCAGGTGCGTGGACGGCGCCGCGCTCAGAACGGACTCACTCCGGCCAGCCACCCGCCGTCGATGACGAACGGCTGCCCGGTGATGTACGAGGAGTCCTCGCCGGTCAGGAAGAGAGCCAGCGCCGCCACCTCCTCCGGCCGCCCGATCCGCCCCATCGGCACGAGCTTGCGGTAGTACGCGTCCAGCGCCGCGTCCGACGTACTCAGGTCGGCGTCCGGGTCCGGCAGGGCCGGGTTGCTCATCGCCGTGTCGATCGCGCCCGGACAGATGGCGTTGACCCGCACGCCCTTGCCGGCCAGCTCCATCGCGGCCACCTTGGTCAGCCCGAGCACGGCGTGCTTGGTCGCGGCGTACGCGCCGACCAGCGGCATGCCGGTCAGACCGGTGTACGAGGACGTGTTGACGATCGTCCCGCCGCCCGCCGCCTCGATCTCCGGCGCGACGGCACGGATCCCGAGGAACGCGCCGGTCATGTTGACCCGCACCACCTGCTCGAACTCGGCCAGCGGTGTGTTGACCAGCTCGTTGAAACGGAGGATGCCCGCGTTGTTCACCAGCCCGTCGATCTTCCCGAAGGCGTCCCTGGCCACACCGACGGCCTCGGCCCACCCCTCCTCGCTCCCCACGTCCAGCCGCACGAACCGAGCGGTCTCGGCCCCCAACTCCTGCGCCAGCGCCTCTCCTTGCTCGGCCAGCACGTCCGCGACGACGACCCGCGCACCCTCCGCCGCGAAGAGCCGCGCCTCCTGCTCGCCCTGTCCGCGCGCCGCCCCGGTGACCAGGACGACCCGCCCGTCCAGCTTGCCCATGCCACGCTCCTACTGGTTGAGGTGCGGAGCCACGTCCGCCCCGAACGCCGCCATCTGATCGGTCAGTTCGTCCACGCTCCGGCTCCGGAACCGCACCTGGATCTGGTGCACGCCGATCGCCGCGTACTCCCGCAGCGACGCGGCCAGCTCCTCCGGCTTCCCGGCGAGGGTCCGCCGCCCGACGGACCAGCCGGGCTCACCGACGTACAGCGGTTCGGTGATCGCACCGATGACGATCGGCGCCTCGACGCCCGCCTCCTCCCGCAGCGCGTGCACCCGGGCGATCTGCGCGGGCAGCCGGTCGCGGGGATCGCCTTGCGGGAGCCAGCCGTCGCCGCGTACGGCGGCCCGGCGCACGGCGGCCGGCGAGGAGCCGCCCACCCAGATCGGCACCCGTTCCTGTGCGGGGCGCGGCAGTTGGCCGAGGCCGGCGAAGGAGAACCGCTCACCGGCGAACTCCGGGTACTCCTCCGGTCCGAGCGCCGCCCGCAGCGCGTCGATGCTCTCGTCCAGCACACCGCCGCGCCCGTCGAAGTCGGCCCCGACCGCCTCGAACTCCTCCCGTACGTGCCCGGCGCCGACACCGAGGATCAGCCGGCCTCCGCTGAGGTGGTCGAGGGTCGCGTACTGCTTGGCGGTGATCAGCGGGTGGCGCAGTCCGACGACGGCGACATGGCTCATCAGGCGGACGCTTCCGGTGACCCCGGCGAGGAACGCGAGCGTGGCGACGGGGTCGTACCAGACCGTGCTCATACCCTCCGCGAGCGGGCGCGGGATGGCGATGTGGTCGCAGCCGGCGATGTAGGCGAAGCCGCCGCGGTCGGCGGCCCCGGCGATGCGGACGAGGTCGGCCGGGGTCGCCGCCGCCTCCCAGGGTTCGGCGTAGAGGGCGCTCTGCGACTGGACCGGGAGCTGGATTCCGTACGACAACGGCCCATCGGGCGACGGCAGCGGCATCGGTCCTGGCAACGCAAGCGGCACGGTGGCCTCCTTCCCCTTCGGACCCGGGCGTTCGCCGCCCGGGTGACGGCCGCCATCGTCATACCTGACGACCCATCAGACAAGAGGCGCGGAAGTCCGGCCATGGCGTTGATCACAGGAAAAGCAGAGCAGGAGAGAGCAACTGCCCTTTTTCGCGCGGTGTGTCCGTTCGTCACCGCGTCTGCACGGCCCGTCCGCCGCCGAAAAACCGACCGCGCGTCCGGACTCCCGCCCTACCATCGCCACGGGCCGCTCGCGCGCTCCACCCACGCTGACGCCTCGCGCACCGTCGGCACCGTGTTCGCCGCAGGCGTCGCGGGCACGGCCGCTCTCCTTCGTCGCTCCGGACTCAAAGGGCCCATGTGAAGATTCGCCGCATTCTCGCCACGGCCGTCGCCGTCGCCGTGACGACGCCCGCCGTCATGCTCTCCGTCACCCCCGCCCACGCCGACACCGCGCCTCCCGCGCAGGCGCAGACGCCCGCCAAGCCGTCCGTCAAGGAGCTCGAAAAGGCGCTGGCCGAGGCGCAGAAGGCGTACGACGACGCCTTCGCGGCCGAGAAGACCGCCTACGCGGCGGTGGAGGCGGCGGTCTCCGACACCGCGCCGCCGACCGTGGCGGCCAACGCCGCCAGGAAGGCCGCGCAGGACGCCGCCACCGCGAAGAACACCGCCGACCAGGCGGTCACCGACGCGCAGACCGCGCTCGACGGCCTGACCGAGGAGGCCACCGAGGCGGAGCGGACCGCTGCGGAGCAGACCCTCGCCGAAGCCAAGACGGCCGCCGCCACAGCGGCGACGGCCAAGACCACCGCCGACGCCGAGGCCGCGGCGGCCGACGAGCTCGCGGACGACGCGAGGGTCGACGCGTTCAAGGCCCTCTCCAAGGCACAGGACGCCACGAAGAAGGCGCTCGCCGCCGTCACGGCCGCCGAGGCGGCCCTGGAGCGCGCCAAGAAGGAGGAGGAGAACCAGGGCGGCGGTGACGGGGACGGAGACGGAGACGATGAGTGCGTCGACGAGCCCGGCCTGACCACCGTCGTGACCGGCCTGCCTTCCTCGGTCACCGCCGGCACCTCCACCTTCTTCTCGGTCCGGGTGGCCAACGACACCGGGAAGGACCTGGACAAGGTCCTCACGTACGCGAGCATCCACGCGACCGACAAGAACGGCGCCAAGGACATCGCCAGGTACCTGAAGCTGAAGTGGTCGACCGCCAAGTCCCCGAAGTGGCAGAACGTCGACGGCGACCTCTACATCGACGCCGTCGGCGCGCTGGAGGACGGCAGGCAGGCGGACATCAAGCTCCGCCTGGACGTCGACGCCAAGACCCCGGCCGGTCAGGGCCTCACCTTCGTCGCGGGTGACTACTTCAACAAGGACGGCTCCTGCGGCCTGACGCAGGACGCCGCCGTCGACGAGTTCGACATCAAGGCCGCGGCCGGCAAGCCCGAGCCGAAGCCCAGCACGAGCACCACCGCTCCCGCCGCGGGCAACGGGGTCACGCCGCAGGGCTCGGGTTCGAGCGTCCCGGTGAACACCACGAACGGCACCCTCGCCGCGACCGGCTCGTCCGACAGCACCACGCAGCTCGCCCTCGCGAGCGGCACGGCCGTGGCGCTCGGGGCCGGCGCGATGTTCCTCGTACGCCGCCGCAAGGCGACCACCGACGCCTGAGGCGTACGCGTGTGACCAGGAGAGGCCCCGCCACGCGCTGCGGCGGGGCCTCCTCGGCGTACGCCGACCAGTCGTCCCTCGGAGCCCCCACGTCCACAAGCCCAGACCCGCCTCCATCGCCATCGCCCACCATGGCGGCGACGGCCGCACGGCCCGCCAGGCGAGGACGGGGACTTGACCCCACCACCGGGGATCTTTACCTTCTCCCTCTCCGGACGGCCGGAGCCACACCGAGGAGGCCCCATGCCAACCCGCCGCACCCTCCTGCTGACCGGCGCCGCAGGCGGCGTGGGCACACTGATGAGAGACCTGCTGCCCGCGTACGGTTACGAGCTGCGGCTCCTCGACCTGGTGCCGGTCAAGGGCGAACCAACCGCCATACAGGCCGACTTGGCAGACCGAGAGGCACTACGCGAGGCGGTACGCGGAGTGGACGCGATCATCCACCTGGCCGGCATCTCCCTGGAGTCATCCTTCGACAAGATCCTGCACGCGAACATCGAAGGCACCTACCACCTCTACGAGGCCGCGCGCGAGGAAGGCGTGGGCCGCATCGTGTTCGCCTCCTCGAACCACGCCATCGGCTGCACCCCG
Organism: Streptomyces sp. NPDC006174; assembly: GCF_040614075.1. Classification (NCBI taxonomy): domain Bacteria; kingdom Bacillati; phylum Actinomycetota; class Actinomycetes; order Kitasatosporales; family Streptomycetaceae; genus Streptomyces; species Streptomyces sp. NPDC006174. The sequence continues at coordinate 405,428 of NZ_JBEXTJ010000007.1, forward strand.
CGCCCGCGACCCGGCGACCCGCTGATCCCGGTCGGCACACCGCGCCGGCCGGACACGTTCTACGGCCTGTCGAAGGCGTTCGGCGAGGACCTGGCGCAGCTCTACTGGGACAAGCACGGCGTGGAGACGGTGTCGGTCCGGATCGGCGCCTGCTTCCCGGAACCCACCTCCGTACGGATGCTGTCGGTCTGGCTGAGCCCCGCCGACGGCGCCAGGCTCTTCCACGCGGCGCTGACCGCCGAGGCGGTGGGCCACACGGTGGTGCACGGCTCGTCCGCCAACACCCGGCTGTGGTGGGACCTGTCGTCGGCGCGCGCGCTGGGTTACGACCCGCAGGACGACTCGGAACCGTACGCGGCGAAGCTGGTGGCCGAGCAGGGCGAGCTGAACCCGGACGACCCGGCGGACGCGCGGGTGGGCGGGCACTTCGTCACGGACCCGCCGATGTGGCCGCACCAGGACAAGGACTCATCTCCGCCTGGCTCGTTGACACCCCCGCACCCCACCGGGATGCTGTGAGAGCGCTCTTCCAACGATAGAAACCCCACCGGGAGTGCGCACCGGCCAGGGCCTCCCAACACCCCCCGCAGCCTCCACCGCACCTTCCCGGCCCTTGACCGCCGCGCACCACCCCACCGGAGGCACGACGGGAGCGAGCCAGCCATGAGACTGTTCCGCCGCTCTTCCACGCGAGGCACCCGAGGCACTCTCGGAGCCCTCGGCGCTCTGGCGCTGACCGGCGCCCTCACCGCCACCCTCCTCCTCTCCTCACCCGACCCGGCCCAAGGCGCCGCGTCCGCAGCGGAGCTGGGTGCTCGGGGCCAGACGAGCCTGCGCGCGGCCGACCCCAGCGTGCTGAGGGTGGGCAGCACGTACATCGGCGTGCAGTCGACGGGCGGAGGCATCGTCGTACGCCAGGCCTCGTCGACGGACGGCCTCGCCACGGCCCCCGCGCGCCAGGTCTGGTCGGACACGCGCGGCCGGGGCGAGGTCTGGGCGCCGGAGATCGTGATGGACGGCGGCCGGTACTACATCTACTTCACGGCCGGCCGTGGCGCGGCGCACCGGATGTTCGTGATCAGCTCCGCCGCCTCCGACAGCGGCTACGGCGCGGAGACGCTACTCGCGCTGCCGGACGACAAGTGGGCGATCGACGGCACGCTGTTCACGTTCGGCGGCCAGCGCTGGTTCGTCTGGTCGGGCTGGGCAGGCGACACGAACGTGGAGCAGAACCTCTACATCGCCCGCATGAGCAGCCCCACGCAGCCCACGGGCGCCCGGCACATCATCTCGCAGCCGCGCGAGAGCTGGGAGCGGGTGGTGGGCAACCCGTTCATCAACGAGAGCCCGGAGGCCATCAAGGACCCGAACGGCCAGCTGCACATCGTGTATTCGGCCAACGGCAGCTGGAGCGACCAGTACTGCCTGGCGGACCTGCGCCTGCGAGCGGGCGGCGACCCGACGCACGTATGGGACTGGTACAAGTCGAACGGCTGCCTGTTCGGCTCCAACCGGTCGACGATGATGGCAGGTTGGGACCCGACGCTGTACGTGAACGGCCCCGGCCACCACACTTTCGTCCTGCTCCACGGCGACATCAACACGAGTCCGCCGGCGGGCCGGCGCTTCCCGTCGATGTTCCACGCGGTCCCGAAGGGCACACCGTACGAGTGGGCCAACCGCCACTGGTACACGGGCACGTTCGCGTGGTGGGGCAGCACGACGTACTCGCGTGCCAACGTGCCGGGGCCGAACGCGGACACGGGGTGGAGCCTGAAGTTCTTCGAGTGAGGCTTCAGGGAGCCCCTGAGGACGGCTCGGAGCGACCCAGCACCTCCCATCGCTCCGAGCCACCTGAAGCAGGCGGAATCCGGCGTCGGCGCTCAGCCGCCGTCGCCGGCTCGCTCCACCGGGATCCACAGCTCCGCGTCCGCGTGCGCACCGTCATCGGACACCCGCGTACGGGAGAGTGAGGGCCCGGGCCGGCTGCGGTACGGGTTGGACGGGAACCACTGCGTGTACACGTCCCGCCAGAGGTACTGGACCGCCGACGGGAACTCTCCGGACGACGCGAACACCGCCCATGTCCCCGGCCCGACGTCGAGGATCTCCGAGGCTCCTGGTACCTCCGCGTCGCTCACCACCCCGTGGAAGTAGTCGAGTTCGGTGCCTTCGGCGTCGTCCGCGGAGTGGTTGCTGACGGCGGCCAGGACACCGCCGGGCTCTCCGGCCGCGCACTCCTCCCAGCGCGCCAAGGTCTCCTTGCCGATGCCTTTGACGAACTCCACGATGGCCGGGTTCATCCCCTCGTAGACCAGCGGAACCCGCGCCCCCCTGCCCACCAGCCGGAACGCGTCCTTCTCCACCACTCGGTACCGCATGCTGCTGTTCCCTTCTACGATCAGCCGGAAGGACATCCGAGGCTGGGAGTGCAGCACCGCCCCCGTCCGCCGCGCCTCGCCGGGGCCGACCCCGTGCACGGCACGGAAGGCACGCGCGAATGCCTCGCCCGAGCTGTATCCGTACCGCACCGCGACATCGAGCAGCGTCCGCTCCCCGGCGAGCACGTCGGCCCCGGCCAGCGTCAGCCGCCGGCGACGGATGTACTCGGAGAGCGGGATGCCCGCCAGCGCGGAGAACATCCGCCGAAGGTGGTACTCCGACGTCATGGCGATACGGGCCAGCTCGGCCGCGTCGATGGGCTGATCGAGGCGGTCCTCGATGTGGTCCATGGCCTGATTCAGCCGCTCCAGCACTCCTGGCCGTCCTTCCCTTACCGATCTCCAAGCTAGGTGGACGCCACTGTGCCGGACCCGACATCTTGTGCCCGGTACGGTCGGGTCGCCTCGGCCCGGTCGGATCGCTCGCCGCCACCACCGGCGGTTCGAAACGCCCACGGCGGCACCACAGGGGCCACTACGCTGCGGAGGCAAGAGCCCGCCGGAACACAGGGAAGCACGATGGACGACGAACCTCTGTCGGACTGGGCGGAACGCCGAGACGCGAAGATCGGCCTGCTCCGAGCCGTACCCCTCGTCTCCGGCGACGGCCCGAAGGCCGCACACCTCAACCCGGACGCACCCCGCGCCATCCAGCGCTGGAACGGCTACGCCTGGGAGCCGTACGGCACGGTGGCCAACCTGGCCGAGGCCCGGCGCCTCCTGTACCCGCGCGTCGAGGAACCGCCGACGGTGACGGACCTGCCGCCTCAGCCGCTGCGGGCCGGTCGCGGCAGGCACCGTAAGCCCCGGCCGGGGGAATGATGCAGGGCAGTGATCAGTCCGCCTTCGCCCGTGGCGGACCGGACGAGGCGCCTTCGGGCGGCACTGATCGATGCGCGGAGGGAAGCATGATCCACACGGTCGCCGACCGTGGCGGCGAGCCGGGGGCCAGTCCTCCTACCGTGTCCGCCTAATCGCGTCGGCCACATGAGCGCACGCCATAAAGCCGACGACGTCGCGGATCACCCCCGGAATACTGGTCGCCCGTGGATGAGGTCAAAGTCGTCGTCGCCCATGCCCAGCGTGCGACGCTGCGCGTCGGTGACGTGTTCCTGAAGGTGGACGCCGATCAGGCGCGCATCGACGCCGAGGTCGAAGCCATGTCCCTGGCACCGGTCCCGACGCCGCAGGTGCTGTGGCGCAAGCCGCCCGTGCTCGCGATCGCCGCGCTTGCGGGGACCACGCTCGGGCGCCTCGGCGGGCCGTCGACCGGGTCGCCGGCGGCATGGGCCGCGGCGGGCGCGGCCATCCGGAAGCTGCACGACGCACCGCTGCCGCACCGGCCCGGCCGGGCCGGCAGGAGCACCGCCGCGCTGACCGCGGAACTCGACGCCGAGTGCGAGCTGCTCATGGCGAACGGTGTCCTGCCCGCCGACCTGGTCATCCGCAACCGTCAGGTCGCCGAGGCCGCGCTCCGGCCGTGGACTCCGGCGTTCACCCACGGCGACCTGCAGATCGCGCACGTCTTCGTCGACGGCGACGAGGTCACGGGCATCATCGACTGGTCCGAGGCGGGCCGAGGTGATGCCCTGTACGACCTCGCCACCTTCACCCTCGGACATGAGGAACACCTCGCCGACGTCCTCACCGGCTACGGCACCTACGTCGACCTCGACGTGATCCACGCGTGGTGGTCGGTGCGCAGCCTGCTGGCGGTTCGCTGGCTGACCGAGCACGGCTTCGACCCCTTCGCACCGGGCTGCGAGGTCGACGTGATGAGATCCCGCATGTGAGGCCGCGCGGGCCTGATGGCCAGGGGTTCTTAGAGCGAGCCGTTCCGTACGGCGGTGACGAAGGCCTGCCATGAGGTGGGGCCGAAAGCATGGGCGCCCAGGGAACGGTCCTTGGTGTCGCGGACTGCGTGGCGGCCGGAGGTGAGGGAGGCGTGCTCGACACAGCCGTTGTTCGAGCCGCTGTACGTGCTCTTGTGCCAGGACGCGCCCTCGAATTCGGGCTCCATCGCTCGGGAAGCCGCCTTCTCGATCATGATCTGGTTTCCTCGATGAGCTCGCGAATGTACTGGCTGGACGTCGTCGGAGACAGGGCAGCGGCCGTCAGCTCATCCCAGGCTTTTGTATATGCCCGTACATCAGGTCGCTGCTCCAGCAACGTACCACCGGTGATGTGCTCCAACCAGACGACGTCCACTGGTGGATCGGCTTGCAGCCCGAAGACGGTGAACGGTGCGTACTGCTCCATGGGCAGGTCGGATTTCAGCGGAAGCACCTGGATGCTGATGTTCGAGGAGGAGCCCGCTTCCAGCAGGTGATGCAGCTGCTCGCGAGCCACTTGCTCTCCGCCGCCGATCCGGTGCAGGGCTGGAGCGTCGATCACCGCACGGAGCCTGAATCCGAGCTTGTTGTCCAGCAGCTCTTTACGCTTCATCCGAGTGTCCACCAAGAACTCGACCTGATCCGCAGGAGAAGCGACTTCGTACAGTTGCCGCATGTACGCCTTGGTCTGGAGCAATCCCGGAATGACCATCGGTTCGAACGTGCGGACCGCCTGAGAGTCCGCTTCCAGCATCAAGTAGTCCTTCAGGGCATCGTGGAGAAACGGTCCCTGACCACTCCACCAGTCGACCTTGTGGATCTCCTTCGCCAGCCGCTTCAGGCTGGCCCGCTGCCGCTCGTCCTCCAGCCCGTACAGATTGAGCAGCGTCGTCAGATCGAGCGGGCGGATGCCTCGCTTGCCGTTCTCGATCTGGCTGATCTTCGGCTGCCCACACTCCAGGGCCTCCGCCGCGTCCTGGACCTTGAGGCCGGCGTTCAGTCGGAGCTGTCGCAGTTCGCCGCCGAGTCGGCGGCTCCGCATCGTGGGCATGTCGCTCTGGGCCATGGCGCCATGATGGCGCCCAAGTTCACTCGCGAACCACAGACTTCGGGAACTTGCACCCTCACGGATGAAGTCGCGAAGGAATACTTGCCTAAGCGATGCTTCACGCGACACCATCCTTCTCGTGACCGACAGCGTCCGCGTGTTCACGAACTGTCGATCAACCGACGTATCACGCACTTCGTTCTGGAGGAGCCATGCCCGTCACCGCCGAACCGGACCCGCCCGACTACCGCCAAGACCTGGTCGCCCACCCCGAATCCCTCGCGATCATGCGGCGCATCGTCAGCGCCCACGTCGACCTCTGGGGCTTCCGCGAACTGGCCGACTCCGTCACGCTCTGTGCCCATGAGCTGCTGGCCAACGTGGACCGGCACACCGGGTCGCCGCACTGCACGATCACGCTGCGCCGCCGGCCCAACGGCGTACGGGTCACCGTCACCGACACCAACACCGATCCGCTTGAGCCGAGCGACGCCGACTGGACCGCCGAGAGCGGGCGCGGGCTGGCCCTGATCAACGGGGTCGCGGAGCACTTCGGGACGGTGATCCGGCAGGACAGCAAGGACGTGTGGGCCGAGATCCTGACCTCACGCCCGGCCGCCCTGGCATGAACTCCCTTCTCCCCCGGCCTATTGGTGCCAAGCCGCGGCTCGACCGTGACGCCTTCCACCGGGCCCGGGCCTGGTTCGGCGACCACCGGGCGAGGGAGGCGGCGGTGCAGACGCTGCGGCGCGGACAGCCGTACGCGTACGAGCTCGACGCACCCGCAGCCCACTGGCGCTGGACCGCCTACCCCGTCCCCGTACTCCCGCTTCCTCCGCACCACTTACCGATCGCGCATCCCGTCAGGAGCCACCCATGACCGCCATCACCACGACCCCTTCCTCACCCGGGGCCGCCGCCGAGCTGCGCGCCGCGCTCCGGGAGGCCGGGCTGCAGGTGGGTGCGACGGCCGGCGCCGGGGACCACGTGCAGCTCGGGCCTCTCAAAGCCGCCGACGCGCGGCAGTTGGCGCGGCTCCTGCGCACCGGGACCAAGCGCACGCTCAAGGCCGCCCGCGCGTTGCGGGAGATCTGCGAGGCGCACCGGATCGGCCTCCCTGAGCTGCGCGTACGGCAGGGCCGCATCACGCTCGGCGCTTGCCGGCTCGACGACGCCGTACGGCTCGCGCGGCTGCTCGGTGCGTCCATGCCGGGGCCGGACGCCCCGGAAGCCACAGCCGTACGGGACCTGCTGGTGCAGTCCTTCGCGGCCGCCACAGGAGGCGGAGTACTCGACGTCTCCGTACGGGAAGACGCTTCGGGGGTGGTGGAGTTGGGGGCCGTCGATGCTCGGGCGGCGCGGCGGCTGATCGGGGCGCTGCGGTTCTGAACGCGCGTCCGCACCCGCCGCAGGCCGTGCACGGCAGGGCAGCCGCCGCGGCCCTCCCGTGCACGGGGTCATGCGGGTGGTGGTGCGGTCAGCAGTTGGGGATCACCGCGCCGTTGTTGTCGCGGGCCTCGTCGTTGCCCCAGCGGGAGAGGTAGTAGGCGGAGACGTACGCATTGCGGCCGTTCTTGCCCGCGTACACGCTGTCCAGGTCGGTGCGCAGCCACCAGTGGTTGAATTGGGTCGCCGTACCGACGCGGGCGCCCCACACCTTGCAATAGACGTAATTAGTACCGGCGTTGAGGATGCCTTGCGCGTCAGCCGTGTTGGGTGCCGCGTAGCCGGTGGCGTTGGCGAAGGTGTCGACCCAGTACTTGCCGACTCCACCACCGCAACCGTTGTCGCTGGTGAGGTACTTGTTGTAGTACGAGCCCGGATATGGGTTCAGCGAATGACCGTTGATGACGATGTTCTGGCCGACGCCGTTGAGCAGCTGCTCGTAGTGGATGTGGGCGCCGGAGCTGTTGCCGGTGGACCCGGTGGTGCCGATCTGCTGGCCCTGGGCGACGCGGGACCCGTTGGCAACGGAGAACGCGTTGAGGTGGAAGTAGTAGGTCTGCCAGCCGCCGCCGTGGTCGATGGAGATGTAGTTGCCGGCGCCGCTGGGCTGGGAGTGGCGGTAGGCAGTGCCGGGGGCCGAGGCGAGGACCGGAGAGCCGGCGGTGGCGCCGCCGTCCGTGCGGACGAAGTCGAGAGCCCGTCTGACCTCGGCGGAGTGGTGGCTGTACGTCCACTGCTGACCGCAGGCGTACGGCGCCTTGAAGTTGGGTGCGGCAGCGGCGGGAGACGCGGTGACGGTGAGCAGGCCGCCGAGGAGTGCCAGCAGCGCGAGGAGGCTCGTACGGGTACGGGTACGGGTTCTGGGCGATCGCATGAGCGGGGAATCCTCCGGGTCGACAACCGGGCAGTGGGGTGCTGGGTGTGCGAAGTGCCGTGGAATCTACGCGAGTTGAACGGACTCCAGAGTGCCGTAAGTCGGGGCCGCCGGACAGACCCCGCGACCTGCCCGTCTCGCGTCAGAGGGCGGCGAGCAGGTCGTCCTACGAACGAGGATGGGAGCGGGCCGGTGCGGGAGCGACGCAGGAGTTCTTCGTCTGCGCGGCCGACCTGGAGGAGGAGCTGATCCGGGCCCTCGGCGTGCCACGGGTGGAGGAGCTGGTCCAGGCGGAAGGCGATCTGCGCGCGCTCCAGATTTTCCTGCGCCAGCCCGCGCAGCAAGGCCGTTCTCCGCAGCAGCAGTTGAGGCGCTTTCTCGGTATGAAGAAGGGGCGCAAGATTCACTACGGCCGCGTCCTCGTCGAAGCGCTGGACACCGACCGCGTGCCCGCCCCGCTCGAGAAGCCGCGCTCCCGCTCGTCGCACAGACCCGTGAGGCGGACGCCGAGTCCGGAGGGCCCGAGGAGCCCGGCGTAGCGGCCGACGCTCATCGCACCGCCCATAGGAAGGACGCAGACGCCTTCCGCGGCGAGGTCCCGGCCGCGCCGTTCGGCCAGCGCGTCGACGGCGGCGGCGTCGCTCGGGCCTTCGAGGAGGACGGCGGTCCGTACGGAGAGCTGTTCGGCCAGTTCACGGGCGGGGCCGCCGGGCCCACCGGCCGCCCATGCGGTGACCGCCTCACGGAACGCACCCATGGTACGGAGCGTGTCGACGGCTTCCGAGGCCGAGGCTGGATCTGTGCTGGGCGAAGCGTCGGACCGGTTGACGGCGGGCCACGTAGGTTCGCGCTCATGACGACCCCATCGCAAGAGTCCTTCCTCCGGGCCTTCCACGCCGAACTCCCCACCGTGACGGCGGATGCCTTCGGCGGCGCCAAGGCGGCGGACGGACGGTCCAGTTACGAGATCCTGTGCGACCGGGTCGCCGAGAGCAGGCGCGTACTGGATCTCGGCTGCGGCGACGGCCTGTTGCTGGAGCTCCTGGCCCGGACCGAGGGCCGCCACCTCGCCGGCGTGGACCTGTCACCCGAAGCCGTGGCGCTGGCGCGTCGCCGCCGGGGCTTGGGCGGCGCGACCGTGCTGGCGGGCCGGGCACAGGACCTCCCCTTCGCCGACGGCAGCTTCGATGCCTGCGTGTCCCACATGGCGCTGATGCTGATGGGAGAGGTCGAACGGGTCGTCGCGGAAGTCGTCCGCGTGCTCTCTCCTGGATCCACGCTGGCCTGCGTGATCGGAGGCGGAGCGGTGGGCGGCGAGGCGTACGAGGTGTTCCTCGGGCTGCTGAAGGAAACGATCAGGGCCGCGCCTGCCGAGCAGCGGATCCCCGCTCTGGGAGACAGCCGGACACGGAGCCGCGAAGGACTCGACAGCCTCCTCGGCCCGGCAGGCTTCGCGCCGGTCGACTGGGAGACCGTCGCACTTGACCTGAGCGGCCCTGCGGAGCAGGTGTGGGCCGCCCTGTCCGGCATCTATGACGTGGGGCCGCTCGATCCGCGCACGGTCGCGTTGTTGCGCGAGGCGTTCTTCGAGCGGGTGGAGGGGCTGGCGATGCCGAACGGGGTTGTCCCTTGCGGGATGAAGGTCCACGTGGTGACTGCCCGACTGGGGTGAGGGTGGTGTCGGCTCGCGCGCGTATGCCGGGGGTTGCGTCTGTTCGTCGTGAGTGTGTGCGCACCCCCGCGTGCGCGGGGACCACATGCCCTTCTTCAGGACGCCGAAGATCCCGATGGGGACAACCCCGCGTGCGCGAGGACCACTCGGTGCACGCACTCTGCCAGGAGATCCGTGGTGATCGGTGTCAGACGGTTTTGAGTAGGTCGCGGAGGTTGGTCATGTGGGTCTTGATGTCAGCGGCTTCGTCACCTTCGGTGGTGTGGTCCGGGTTTTCGGCGGTTCCTTGGCTGTGTGTTTCGCGGCAGGGGCGGCAGAGGCCGTCGGGGAGGGCTTCTGGTTGGCCGGGGCGGCCGCAGTCGGTGCATTCCATGAGGACGCGGCGGGCCGGGGCCGGGGTGTCGGGTGCGGTGTTCTCGGCCGGGAGGCGGGGTGGCATTTTGTCGGTGAGGCGGCGGCGGACGAAGCCGGCGGGGTAGCCGATCTCGGCGGGGAGCCCTGCGGTGAGGGCGCTGGTGAGGTGGTCGACGCTCACGCCTCGGGCGAGCCATTGGGCCGCCTGTGCTTCCAGGGCGGTGCAGTCGTGGGCGGAGAGGGTGAGGCGGCGGTCCTGGAGGCCGAGGCGGGCCAAGGCCAGGTAGGCGGTGGACGGGCCCGCTTCGGGAGCCTGGGGTGCTGCCGGGGCCGTGTCCGTGGCGGGAGGCGCGGGTTCTGCGTCCGGAGCCTGATCCGGGGTGCGTTGCTGCGGTACTGCGGTGGCTTCGGGCCCCTGTTCCGTACCGGGGTCCTCCGGTGCGGGCGGTGGGGGTTCCTCGTCCGGGACCCACGGCGGCGGGGGAGCCGTCTCCGGCGCGGGGCCCGCCTCCTGCGCGGTGTTCTCGGCGGCGAGGTAGGTGTTCCACCACTCGTTGTCGCGGGCCGTGCGGGACCAGAACGTGCGGAACGCCCAGCGCATCTCCTTGCCGGCGCCGACCGCGCACCGTACGCGCCGCAGATGCCCGGCCACGGAGAGGGCGTTCAGAGCGCTGCCGATCGCCTGCTGGCCGTACAGCGGCACCTGCTTGGCTAGCTGCTTCACGCTCATCGCCGCACCCTCGGGCAGGTGGTCGATGAACCCGGCAACGTACCGCTCACGCACCGGCAGGAGCGCGAAGTCCTGTGGACTGCGCGGGCGTTGGTCAGGTGCTGAGCGTTTGCCGTAGCCGGGGTTGGCCATCGGATACGCGCCGGGAAGTGCGGGGGTGTCCAGGGCGGGACTAGGCTGCTGTGTAGCCACGGGATCGTCTTTCTAGGGTTTCGATCTTGCGGTCAGACCCCGGCCTGGTGTGGCAACACCGTGTCGGGGTCGATTGGTTCTCGAACCGTAAGCAGTCGTGACGCTCCGCCGCAAGCTGTCACGATTAGTCATACTTGCTCGCCGTAACAGGTCAGGGAGGTAGGGGAGGTTTTCCCGACCCCCAGCATGTGCCCGCCGGTTAAAGAAGGCGCTCGAACCTCGAAGCCCGCATCCCGACGCCCGCGTCCCGGAACCCGAGCTTCGGGCCCGGACCCCACCCACGTACCCCAGAAGAGTGAACCGACCTACCCCGAAGCCCGGGGCCCGGAGCTTGGGCCCCGAGCCCCGGCCGGGCGACTTGCACCCCAGCCCGCCTTCGCCTGTGGCTCCCTCACTCGGAACGTGGGTCGGAGGGACCGGTGTCACCCATGGACCTGCGGTCCTCGTCGGTCCACTTGCGGGTGTCGCGGGCGTCCACGTACGGCTCCTCCGTCCGTGGGTGGCCACCGATGACGGCCCGCTCACGAGCCATCTCCGCGTCGAACTCCAGGCCGAGCAGGATCGCCAGGTTCGTGATCCACAGCCAGACCAGAAAGATGATCACACCTGCCAGCGCGCCGTACGTCTTGTTGTAAGAACCGAAGTTGGCGACGTAGAAGGCGAAGGCCGCCGACGCCACCATCCAGATCAGCAGCGCCAGCAGGCTGCCCGGCGACATGAACTTGAAGCCCCGGCCCTTGGCGTTCGGCGCCGCCCAGTACAGGAGCGCCAGCATGATGGTCACCAGCAACACCAGGACGGGCCATTTGGCGATCGACCAGACGGTCATGGCCGTGTCGCCGACCCCCAGAGCGGTGCCGATCTGGCGGGCGATCCCGCCCGAGAGCACGACGATCAGCGCGCTCACACAGGCCAGCACCATCAGTACCAACGTCAGGCCGACGCGGACCGGGAGCACCTTCCAGGCCGGGCGGCCCTCGGGCACGTCGTACACGACGTTTGAGGTCCGGATGAACGCGGCGATGTAGCCGGACGCGGACCACAGCGCGGCCAGCAGACCCACGATGGCCATGACCCAGCCGGTCCCGGCGCTGGACTGCAGCTGGGTCACCGCGTTGGTCAGAACGTCACGCGCCGCTCCCGGAGCGAGCTTCTGCATGTTGTCCAGGACGGTCTGCGTGGTCTCCTTGCCCGCGAGGCCCAGCAAGGAGACCAGGACCAGCAGGGCCGGAAAGAGGGCCAGGATGCCGTAGTACGTCAGTGCCGCGGCCCGGTCGGTCAGCTCGTCCCGCTTGAACTCTCCCAGCGTGCGCTTCAGTACCGCGCCCCACGACCCCTTGCCGAGCTTCGTGGGCGAGTCGGGCGTGTCACGGTCCGCCCGCGCGTGCGAGCCGGCTCCTGGCCGCCCTTCCTCCGGGCCCAGCCTGTCCTGATCGTGCTGTTCGTTCGCCATAGGAAGCACACAACCTCAGGGGTGTCGGGTAGGCGACCTTACGGCCGCTGAATGCCACCGGACGGAGGAGGCGTCGGAAGAGGCGCCCGGCAGGCGGGCCCCACAGCGCAGGAGCCCCACAGCGGAGGGGCCACATCCGTCGCCGGACGCCTCTCGGTGCCGGGCGGCGGTCAGCTGCCCGCCTTCCGGGCGGCGTCCTGACCGACCTCGCGCAACCCCGTCCCCGCCTCCTGCCCCGCGTCCTGGGCCTTCTGCTTCGTGGCCTGGGCCGCGTCCTGTGCGGTGCTCTTCACCGCGTCCACGGCTTCCGTGGCAGGTTCGCGCATTTCCTCCTTGACGTCCTGAGCGACGTCCTGGGCGGTCTGCTTCACGGGTTCGAGGAGTTCGTCGGAGTGTTCTCGGAGCTGCGCCCCAACGCGTTCCTCGGCTTCTGTGGTGGGGAGCAGCGCGGCCGCGAGCATGCCGGCGCCGAAGGCGATGATGCCCGCTGCGACGGGGCTGCCCTGCGTCTGGCGCGTGATCCGGTCGGGAGCCTGGCGAACGGAGCGGCCCACCTGGTCGGCGGTGTGCTTGACCGCGTCCCCCGCCTGTTCGGCGGTGTCCGCGACGCCTTGCGCACCCGAGGCCGTGGTGTCGCTCGCCGCACCCATCACACGCTCCCTCACGCGGGTCAACCGCCGCTGCGTCGCGTCCGCCTTGCGCCGGGCGACCTTTCCCGGGGTGACCTTGTCCGCGAGACGGTCCACGTTGTGGGCGAGGTGGGCCCGGGTGTCTTCCACGTCGGACTTCAGCTCGTCGGGTTGCGTGCCCATTGCGCGTCCTCCTTCAGCGTTTCCACAGTGCGTTCGGGTTTGGCGCTGACCGTCTTGAGGCGTTTGCGGCCGACCACGAAGAGAACGGCCGCCAGAAGCGCCCAGAACCCCGTCACGATGAGCGCGGCCCAGGCCAGGTCGACGACGTGCGCGAGTCCGAAGACGGCCGCCAGGCTGCCCATCAGCAGCATCAGGTGGCCGGCGTACCCGGAGCCGGCCAGCATGCCCGCCGCCTTGCCCGCGCGGGTCGCGCTCTCCTTGACCTCGGCCTTGGCCAGCTCGACCTCCTCGCGCACCAACTGCGTGAGGTCTTCGCTGATCTCACCGACCAGCTCTCCGATGGAAGGGTCCGCCGACGGTGCGCGGGTGGAACCGGCGGACGGGGCGTCCGGCTGGGCGGTGGTGTGTTCCGAAGATGGTGTGACCACGGCTCGGTTTCCCCTCTACCGCTGATGCGGATCCGGATACGGGTCGCTCACCGGGACCGGTCCCGGTGCGATGTCTCCCCCGTAGGACGGGGTGAGGCCGGGTGAAGGCGGCGTCGTGGAGGCGGCCGGGGCTCCCGGCACCTCCCGTCCCGTACCGCCGTCCGTCGCGCTCCCGGGCCGCTCTCCTCCGCCGTCCGCGGATTTGGCACCCTTGGCCAGCCGGGCGGTGGCGAAGCCCGCGAGTGCCGCGCCCGCCAGGAAGGCCCCGGGGCGACGGCGGGCGAAGTCCTGCAGATCGCTGAGGAGCCCGTCCGGGCCCCGGTCCTCCAAGCGGGAGGCGGCCTGGTGCCCGCGGTCCGCCACCTGCTTCACCGCGCTCGCGGCGGACGAGTCGCCGTCGCTGTTGCGGCTCATGTCATGCAGTTCGTCGGCCAGCCGCCGTACGTTGTCCGCCAAGCGCTGTGTCTGCGAGCGCGCCTGTTCCTGCAGCTGGCTCCGCAGCTCGCCCACGACGTCACGAGCCCGTGCCGTGGCCTCGCCCGCTACATCAGCTGCCTGTTCCTTGGCGGTGCCCGCCACGTCGCCGGCCTTGTCGGCCACCAGATCGGTGCCTTCGCTCGCCTTGTCCCGTGCGGTCTGCGCCGCTGTCGCCGTCGTTCCGCTGTCCGGACGGCTCGAACTCTCGAAGTCGCTCAAAGCTCCTCCTAGGTCGGTCGGCCCTGCTCGGTGGAAGAAGTGCAGCGTCGTCCCCGCTGTCGACGCCCCCCTAATGGTTGCAAATGCTGAGAACATGCGCGATACGGGCAGAGCTCAGCACCCCCCACCCCCGCACGCACAGCGGGAGCACCGCGTTTCCCACGGTTTTCGCTCGCAGGTGCCGGACGCCCCCTCACCTCCCCCGGTACAGCCCCTCGATCTCCCCCGCGAAGTCCCGCGCGATCGCGTCCCGCTTCAGCTTCAGCGACGGCGTCAAGTGGCCCCGCTCCTCCGTGAAGTCCACCGGCAGGACCGTGAACCGGCGGATCGACTCCGCTCTCGACACCAGGCGGTTCGCCTCGTCCACCGCCTTCTGGAGCAACGCGCGCAGCTCCTCGTCGTGGACCAGCTCCTTCAACGGCACGTCCTGTTTCCTCACCATCTGGCGCCAGTGCTGGAGGCCGTCCGGGTCCAGGGTGAGGAGGGCCGTGATGTACGAGCGGTTGTCGCCGACCACCATGCACTGGCTGACCAGGGGGTGTGCGCGGAGCCAGTCCTCCAGAGGGGCCGGCGTGACGTTCTTGCCGCCCGACGTGATGATGATGTCCTTCTTGCGGCCCGTGATCGTCAGGTAGCCGTCCTCGTCCAACGCGCCCAGGTCGCCCGTCGGGAACCAGTCGCCGTCCAGGAGGTACGGGACCGGCTCCGCGCGTTCCGTGTCCCAGTAGCCCCGGAACACCTGGCCGCCGCGCAGCAGCACCTCGCCGTCGTCCGCGATGCGTACCGAGGTGCCAGGAAGCGGCCAACCCACCGTGCCCAGGCGGGGTTTGAGGGGCGGGGTCACCGTGTGGGCCGCCGTCGTCTCCGTCAGGCCGTAGCCCTCGAAGATGCCGATGCCCGCGCCCTCGTAGAACGACGCCAGCCGGCGGCCCAGTGGAGAGCCGCCGCAGATCACGTACCGCACCTTGCCGCCCAGCGCCGCCCGGATGCGTCGGTAGACCAGCGGATCGTAGAGGGCTCGGGCCGCTCGCAGGCCCAGGCCGGGGCCCGGGCCCGTACCGTGTTCGGCGGCCTCGACCGCCTTGCCGTAGCGCTGCGCTATGCGCGCCGCGCGGTCGAACGACGACGCCCGGCCCATCTTCTCCGCCGTCGCCCGGCCCGTGTTGTAGACCTTCTCCAGTACGTACGGGATGGCGAGGAGGAAGGTCGGCCGGAAGCCTGCCAGGTCGGCCAGGAGGTCATCGGTCTGGAGGGACGGAGCGTGGCCCAGGCGGACTCGCGCCCGCATACAGCCGATCGCCACCATCCTCCCGAACACGTGTGAGAGCGGGAGGAAGAGGAGCGTCGACGCCGGGTCCTTCGAGACCGACTTGAAGACCGGGTGGAGGAGTTCGATCGCGTTGTCCACCTCGGCGAAGAAGTTGCCGTGCGTGGTCACACAGCCCTTCGGGCGGCCCGTCGTGCCCGAGGTGTAGATCAAGGTGGCCGGCGTGTCGGGTTCCAGCGTGGCTCGGCGGGCCGTCACCGCCTCGTCCGGGATGTGCTTGCCGAGCGACTTGAGGTGGCCGATCGCTCCCGTGTCGAACTGCCACAGGTGCGCCAAGTCGCCCAGCTGCTTGCGTTCCTGGCTGATCAGGCGGCCCTGCTCCGTCGTCTCCACCGCGCACGCCACCGCGCCGGAGTCCTGGAGGATCCAGCGGGTCTGGAAGGCGGAGGAGGTCGGGTAGATCGGGACCGTCACCAGGCCGGCCGCCCAGGACGCGAAGTCCAGCAGCGTCCACTCGTACGTCGTACGGGCCATGATCGCGACCCGGTCCCCGGCCCGCAGCCCCTCCGCGATCAGGCCCTTCGCCACCGCCAGCACCTCGGCGGCGAACTCGGCTGCCGTCACGTCGTGCCAGGTGGACTCGGCGTCCTTCCGGCTCAGCACCGCCTCGTCCGGCGCCTCGCGCGCGTTGTCGAACGGGATCTCCGCCAGCGAGCCCCGCAGGACCGGAGGCGCGAGCGCCGGTACGGAGACCTCCTGGACCCGGCCGTCCGGGCCTCTCTTCTTCGTCGGTTCCACCAGGATGGGCGCGGAGGCGGATGAAGGCGTTGACACGTGCGGCTCCTCGGTAGCGGGGGTCGGGCGGGTCTTCGTCGCCGGGTCGTCCGTCCGGCAGATCAACCAGGGTCCTCAAGGGCGTTCCAAGGTCCTCAGCGGCGGTCCGAAGTTCTCATGGACGCTCCAAAATGGCCGTCACCCCCTGGCCGCCCGCCGCGCAGATCGAGATCAGGCCCCGTCCCGGAGCCTCCCGTTCCGCCAGCAGCTTGGCCAACGTGGCGACGATCCGTGCGCCCGTGGCGGCGAACGGGTGGCCCGTCGCCAGCGATGAACCGGCCACGTTCAGGCGGCTCCGGTCCAGCGGCGGCAGGCCCTGCTTCTGCCAGGCGGCGAGGGTCGCCAGCACCTGCGAGGCGAACGCCTCATGGATCTCGTACAGGTCGAAGTCCTCGATCCCCAGGCCGGCTCGCTCCAGCAGGCGCGGCACCGCGTACGCCGGAGCCATGAGGAGGCCGTCGTCGCCGTCGACGTAGTCCACCGCCGCCGTCTCGTAGAGCGTGAGGAAGGCCAGGGGCTCGAAGCCGCGCTCCCGCGCCCACTCCTCGCTCGCCAGCAGGACCGTCGCCGCGCCGTCCGTGAGAGGCGTCGAATTGCCCGCTGTCATGGTGGCGTTGGGTCCGGACGTGCCGAACACCGGTTTCAGCGTGGCCAGTTTCTCGACCGTCGATCCCGGGCGCAGGTTCTGGTCGCGGGTCAGGCCCTGGTACGGGACGACGAGGTCGTCCAGGAAGCCGCGTTCGTACGCCGCCGCCAGGCGCTGGTGGCTCGTGGCCGCCAGGTGGTCCTGATCCGCGCGGCTCACGGCCCAGTGGCGGGCGGTACGGGCCGCGTGCTCGCCCATCGAGAGGCCGGTGCGCGGTTCGGCGTTGCGCGGGATGTCCGGGACCAGGTGGCGCGGACGTACGGCGGAGAGGGCCTTGAGGCGGGCGGGCGTCGTCCTCGCGCGGCGGGCCGCGAGCAGGATGCGGCGCAGGTCGTCGTTGACCCCGAGCGGTGCGTCGCTCGTGGTGTCGGAGCCGCCCGCGATAGCCGAGTCCACGGCACCCAGCGCGATCTTGTTGGCGGCGGCGATCACGGCCTGGAGGCCCGTACCGCAGGCCTGTTGGATGTCGTACGCCGGTGTGCGCGGGTCCAGCGCGGAGCCGAGGACGGTCTCGCGGGCCAGGTTGAAGTCGCGGCTGTGCTTGAGGACCGCGCCCGCCACGAACTCGCCGACCCGCTGCCCGGCCAGGCCGTACCGCTCGACCAGGCCGCCGAGCGCGGCCGTGAGCAGGTCCTGGTTGGAGGCGGTGGCGTACGGGCCGTCCGAGCGGGCGAAGGGTGTGCGGCTGCCGCCGATGACGGCTACGCGGCGGGGAGCGTGGACGTTCATGCGGTCCGTCCGGGGCGGGGCCGTGCGGGATCGGTGTATCCGGGGTCGATGGTTCCGGGGTCGATGGTTCCGGGATCGGTGCATCCTGCGCGGCTCATCTCGACCAGCTCCTGACTCTTGAGTAACCTTACTCCGGAGTAAATCTACGACCGAGCAGGGAGTCAGGACAATGGCCGATCGCTATCTGCACCTCACCGGCACAGCACCCGGCCGCTTCCTCACCCGCCGGCTCGGCCTGCCGCAGCCCGCGCCGCTGCGCCGCCGGACTCCGCAGACCCCGCATCTGGAAGGGCCGCTGCTGCATCTGACGGCCGGGGCAGGCGCGGTCGCGGGTCTCTCGGACGTGCTGACCGCGACCGGGCTGCCGGTCGTCAGCCGCGCCGGCCGGCCCGGCGCGATCGTCCTCGACGCCACCGGCGTCGCCACCGCCGCCGGGCTCGGAGACGTACACGCCGCCCTGCATCCCGTCGTCCGCTCGCTCGCGCCCGGCGGACGGATCGTCGTCCTCGGTGCGGTGCCGTCGGCCGACGACCACCACCAGGCCGCCGCGCAGCAGGCGCTGGAAGGTTTCGTGCGGTCGCTCGGCAAGGAGGTCGGGCGCGGCTCCACCGTTCAGCTCGTACGGATTCCGGCCCACGTGACCGCTCAGGCCGCCGAGTCCACGCTGCGCTTCCTCCTCTCGCCGCGCTCCGCCTACGTCAGCGGCCAGGTCATCGAGCTGACCGGCACCGCCGCCGCACCCGGCTCCGCCACTCCGCCCGCCGACGCCGCCGCACCGCTCGCCGGCCGCACCGCCCTGGTCACCGGCGCCGCCCGAGGCATCGGCGCGGCCGTCGCCTCGGTGCTCGCCCGGGACGGAGCGCAGGTCATCGCGCTGGACGTTCCTCAGGCTCACGACGCGTTGGAACGTACCGCCGCCCGCATCGGCGGCACCGCGCTCCCGCTGGACATCACCGCACCCGACACCGCCGACCGCATCGCCGCAGCCGCGCCGGACGGGCTCGGCGTCCTCGTCCACAACGCCGGCATCACCCGCGACCGCCGCCTCGCCAACATGCCCGCCGACCGCTGGGCCTCGGTGATCGAGGTCAACCTGGACAGCGTGCTCCGCACCACGGACGAGCTGCTCAAGGCGGGCGTCCTCACACGCGGCGGCCGGATCGTCGCCACCGCCTCCATCGCGGGCATCGCCGGCAACACCGGGCAGACCAACTACGCGGCCAGCAAGGCCGGGATCATCGGGCTCGTCCGCTCGCTCGGCCCGCGCGCCGCCGCCGACCACGGCGTGACGGTCAACGCGGTGGCGCCCGGTTTCATCGAGACGAAGATGACGGCCGCCGTCCCGTTCCTCATCCGTGAGGCGGGCCGTCGCATGAACTCCCTTTCGCAGGGCGGCCTTCCGGTCGATGTCGCCGAGGCCGTCGCCTGGTTCGCCCAGCCCGGTTCCGGCGCCGTCAACGGCCAGGTGCTGCGGGTCTGCGGCCAGAGCCTGCTGGGAGCGTGAGCGCGATGACCTCTCTCAGCGCCTCGCTCATCCGCGGTGCCGTCACCTCACCGTTCAAGCACGCCGGCCGCCCGGACGCCACCCTGCCCACCACCCGCCTCACTCTCCGGCCCGCACCCGCCGCACCCGGCCCACTGGCCGCGTACCGGAGCATCTGCTCCTTCCCGACCACCGCGTACGGCTCCGGGCCGCTCCCGCTCACCTACCCTCACGTCCTGGCCTTTCCGCTCGCCATGCGGCTGATGACCGGACGGGACTTCCCGCTGCCCGTGGCCGGGCTCGTCCACACCTGGATCGAGATCGCCGTCCGACGGCCGGTACAGGCCGATGAGCCGCTCGAACCAACGGTTTACGCAGTTGAGTTGACGCCTCACCGGCGCGGCACGGAGGTCACCATGGTGACCGAGGCGCGCGTCGGCGGCGAGCTGGTGTGGGAGTCGCGCAGCGGCTATCTGTCACGGCACGCGACGGAAGCCACCGAGGAGAGCGCGGAAAAGGCCCGGCATCCCGACCTTCCCGCCGTCGCCGAGTGGCGGCTGCCCGGCGATCTCGGCCGGCGGTACGGAGCCGTCTCCGGCGACCGTAATCCGATTCACCTGCACCCGCTCACCGCCCGCCTCTTCGGCTTCCCGCGGGCCATCGCGCACGGCATGTGGACGGTGGCCCGCTGCCTGGCCGAGGCGGACGGACAGCCTGGCGAACTCCGTACCGTACGAGCGGAGTTCAAGGCTCCCGTCCTGTTGCCCGCCACCGTGACGTACGCGGCCGACGCGGCCGGGAACGCCTTCGGCCTGCGGAGCGCGGGCGGGCGGGTGCACCTGACGGGGACGGTGACGCGGGCCTCCTGAGGCGGCCCGCTCCCGCACCGGCCGCCGGCTCCGCTCCTACACTGGCCGCCATGGCATGCCGCATCAGTGAACTGGTCATCGAAGCCGCCGACGCCGAGCGGCTCGCCGCCTTCTGGAGCGAGGTGCTCGGCTATGCCGAGATCGGCCGGGAGAGCGACGGGTCC
This sequence comes from Streptomyces sp. NPDC006174, assembly GCF_040614075.1. NCBI lineage: Bacteria > Bacillati > Actinomycetota > Actinomycetes > Kitasatosporales > Streptomycetaceae > Streptomyces > Streptomyces sp. NPDC006174. The sequence goes on from NZ_JBEXTJ010000007.1 coordinate 425,398, forward strand.
ATCGAGATCGGGCCACCGGACACCGGCTTCGGCGGCCCGCAGCCGACCATCGTGCTGAGCCCCAACAGCGAGCCGAGGACCGGGAAGTTCCGGCTGCACATCGATGTCAGCGCCACCGACCGCGACCAGGACGCCGAGCTGGAACGGCTCCTGGCCCTCGGCGCCAGGCCCGCCGACGTCGGCCAGACCGGCGAGGAGAGCTGGCACGTCCTGGCCGATCCGGAAGGCAACGAGTTCTGCCTCCTGCGCACCCGGATCCAGCCGCTCTGACCGACGCCGTACGAGCTAGGCGGCGTCCACCGGCGGCTGCCACGGCCTGGCGTGCATCAGGTTCTCCAGGCCGGCCCAGGCGAAGTTCATCAAGGTCGCCGCGGCCTCCTTCGCCGAGATGCCCGGCGTGTCGTTGGCCCAGCCCGCCAGCGACTCGGCGGCGCCCACCAACGCCTGCGCGAGGCCCGCCACATCGCGGTCCGCGAGAGCGGGATCGCGGTGCGCCTCGCGGGCGGCGGCGCCGATCAGGCCCGTCACGAAGGCGACGATCTCGTCGCGCATCACCACGACCTCGCTGATGAACGGCTCGCCGTGCGAACGCGCCTGGCGGTGCAGGACCGCCCAGCCGTCCGGGTTCTCCGCGGTGTGCGTGAAGAACGCCCGCAGCCCCGACCAGAGTTGGCCGTCGGCCGGCAGCTCCGGATCCACTCCGGCCCGCACCGCCGCCACCAGGGCCTCGGCCTCGCGCCGGATGCAGGCGGAGAAGAGGTCCTCCTTGGAGTGCAGGTAGAGGTAGACCAACGGCTTGGAGACGCCTGCCAGCTCCGCGATCTCGTCCATCGAGGCGGCCCGGTATCCGCGCTGCCCGAACGTCTGCACCGCGGCGTCCATCATCTGCCGCTCACGCACGGCGCGTGGCATCCGTTTGCTCTTCACAGCACCCACGTCACTGCACCCACGTCCGGCTTCCTCCCCGCCCCACGGTCCCGCTCTCCTGATCCCCGGCCCAAGGGTACGGCGGGCCGGGCCGGCCCGCTCACACCTCCGGACGCGAAAGCGCTCCTGGTCCACCTCGCGAGGTGGACCAGGAGCGCTCGATGCCGTACAGGCTGCCGCTAGGCGGAGACCGGAACCGCGTCCTTCGGTTCCGACGCGCGGTCGCGGTCGCGGTCGCGGTCCTCGTCGTCGGACGAGCCGAAGCCGTCGACCGGCGAGCCCGAGGCCGAGTTGTACTTGTCGTGGTCGAGGATCTTCTCGCGGGCCGCGACGATGACCGGGACCAGCGCCTGGCCGGCCACGTTGGTGGCGGTGCGGATCATGTCCAGGATCGGGTCGATGGCCATCAGCAGGCCCACGCCCTCCAGCGGGAGGCCCAGCGTGGAGAGGGTCAGGGTCAGCATGACCGTCGCACCGGTGAGACCGGCGGTGGCCGCCGAGCCGATCACCGAGACGAAGGCGATCAGCACGTAGTCGCCGATGCCGAGCTGGACGTCGAAGATCTGCGCGATGAAGATCGCCGCCAGCGCCGGGTAGATCGCGGCGCAGCCGTCCATCTTCGTGGTCGCACCGAACGGGACGGCGAAGGAGGTGTACTCCTTCGGAACGCCGAGGCGCTCGGTGACCCGCTGGGTGACCGGCATGGTGCCGACCGAGGAGCGGGAGACGAAGGCGAGCTGGATCGCGGGCCAGGCGCCCTTGAAGAACTGCACCGGGCTGACCTTGGCGACGGTCGCCAGGAGCAGCGGATAGACGCCGAACATCACCAGGAGGCAGCCGATGTAGATGTCGGCGGTGAACGTGGCGTACTTGCCGATCAGGTCCCAGCCGTAGCCGGCGATGGCGTAGCCGATGAGGCCGATGGTGCCGATCGGGGCGAGGCGGATGACCCACCACAGGGCCTTCTGGAGGAGCTCCAGGATCGACTGGCTGAGCGTGAGGATCGGCTGGGCCCTGTCGCCGAGCTTGAGGGCGGCGATACCGGCGACGGCCGCCATGAAGACGATCTGGAGCACGTTCAGCTCGGTGAACGGCTCGATCACGTTGTTCGGGATGATGCCGGTGAGGAAGTCGATCCAGCTGCCGGTGCGCTCGGGCAGCTCGCCGTCCTTCGGCGTGAGGCCGGTGCCGGAGCCCGGGTTGGTGACCAGGCCGATGATGAGGCCGATGGCGACCGCGATCAGCGACGTGATCATGAACCAGAGCAGGGTGCGGGTGGCCAGCCTGGCGGCGTTGTTGACCTTGCGCAGGTTGGTGATCGACACCAGGATCGCGAAGAAGACCAGCGGGGCGACGGCCAGCTTCAGCAGCTGGACGAAGATCGATCCGATCTTGTCGAGCGTGGTGACGAGCCAGGACACGTCCTGGCTGCGGGCCAGCCAGCCGAGCAGGACGCCGAGCACCAGACCGGCGACGATCTGAGCCCAGAAGGGGACCTTCGGTATACGTGAACCGGAGCCGGTGGACGGCTGCTCGGCCTCGGGGGCGGCGGACGCGGAATTCGCGGACACGGACACACTCCAGTGGGGACGCATCGGGACGTACGAGGACAGCCGTACGGTCGTGCGGTGGAACGGGGACGGGGTCGCGGCGCCCGCGTCAAGGGCGGCGCCGCTGCATGATGCCGTATCAGACGTTGCGGCAACAGACCGCGGACATACAGCGGCAGAGATCGACATGCAGGCGCGCCACGAGCGGGATGCTCGCGACATGACGGAGGCGCACTGCTGTCTTCATGTCGAATACGTTAACACTTGAACTTTGAGAAGCTCAAAGTCTTTCTTTGACCATGAGACATGGAGCAAACCGTCCGCACGGCGGGAAACGGCCCGGAAAACGGCCGGAGGAGCGGCGAAAGCCCCGGTACAGGAGCGGTGCGCTCCGGTCCGGGGCTTTCGGCGAGTGTGAGGAACCTTACTGAACGGCGTCCTCGCGGGTGCGGTTGGCGTCGAGGCGGGCCTTGGTCCGGTCGACCGTGGAGACGATCTGTTCGGACATCTCGTCGCGCTGCCTGCGCAGCAGTACGTAGCTGAGCGGCGCGGAGAGGATGAGGCCGAGCAGGATCACCCAGACCATGTTGGAGCCGCCGAGGCCGGAGGGCACCAGGCCGAAGTGGACGGCGACCCCGGCGATGAAGAAGCAGCCTACGAAGATCAACAGGCGCAACGCCGTGTACCGGATCATCGCGCTCGGCTTGGCAGCGGACACGGCAGGCCCTCTCTCTTCCCGTGGACTCTCGGTCTCTTCACACACTCCTGCCCGTCCAGTGAAGCATGGCCCGAATTCTCAGGGTTCAGGGGGTTCCCGGTCGTAACGGGCGAGGGCTTCCGGTCACAGCGGGAGCAGCATGACGATGTCGTCGCGGTCGTCGCCCGGAGCGACCCGGATGCCGCCCGGGACCCGGCCGACCTCCTTGTAGCCGCAGGCGGCGTAGAAGCGGTCGGCGCCGGTGCCGCCGCGGCAGGTGAGGCGGATCGCCTCGATGCCGTCGATGGAGCGAGCCGCGTCGGCGGTGGCGGCCATGAGGTCGCGGCCGCACCCCTGGCCCTGGTGGCGCGGGTGGAGCATCACGGTGTAGAGCCAGAGCCAGTGGCGCAGCAGCCGGTGGTCGTTGAGCGTGAGGAAGGCGGTGGCGGCGACCTCGCCGTCCTCGTCGCGGCCGACGAGCAGCCGGGTGCGGCCCCGCTCCATGGCGACGAGGTGGTTGAGCAGGTCGGGCCGAACGTCCTCGGCCGTGACCGGCGGGACGAAGCCGACAGCACCGCCGGCGTTGGTGACATCGGCCCACAGCGTGGTGATGCCGTCGCGCAGAGCGGGCGAGAACGAGGGATCCAGCTCGAAGGTAAGCGCCATAGAGGAATATTAACCCTTACCTTCACTGTGGCTCCACTCCGTTCGGAACGCGAGAAAGCCCCGGCCGGGGACATCGGCCGGGGCTTCTTCATGCGTACGGGGGTGGTCAGACCCGCATCGGCTGCGGCGACTCGCGCCGGTCCGCGTCCGGGCCCGGGTACTCGCGCAGGATCTCGTACCGCGTGTTCCGCTCCACCGGCCGGAAACCGGCGTCGCGGATCAGGTCCAGCAGGTCCTCGCGGCCGAGCTTGTTCGGCGTACCGAAGTCGTCGGCGTCGTGCGTGATCTTGTACTCGACGACGGAGCCGTCCATGTCGTCCGCGCCGTGCTGGAGCGCGAGCTGCGCGGTCTGCACGCCGTGCATCACCCAGAACACCTTGACGTGCGGCACGTTGTCGAACAGCAGCCGCGAGACGGCGAAGGTCTTCAGCGCCTCGGCGCCGGTCGCCATCGTCGTACGCGCCTGGAGCTTGTTGCGGACCTTGCCGTCCTTCATGTCCACGAAGTCGTGCTGGTAGCGCAGCGGGATGAAGACCTGGAAGCCGCCGGTCTCGTCCTGCATCTCGCGCAGCCGCAGCACGTGGTCGACGCGGTGACGGGGCTCCTCGATGTGCCCGTACAGCATCGTCGCCGGGGTCTTCAGCCCCTTCTCGTGCGCGAGGCGGTGGATGCGCGACCAGTCCTCCCAGTGGGTGCGGTGGTCGACGATGTGCTGGCGGACCTCCCAGTCGAAGATCTCCGCGCCGCCGCCGGTCAGCGACTCCAGACCGGCCGCGATCAGCTCGTCGAGGATCTCGGAGGCGCTGAGGCCGGAGATCGTCTCGAAGTGGTGGATCTCCGTCGCCGTGAACGCCTTCAGCGCCACGTCCGGCAGGGCTTCCTTCAGCGCGCTGAGCGAGCGCGGGTAGTAGCGCCACGGGAGGCTCGGGTGGAGGCCGTTGACGATGTGCAGCTCGGTGAGGTTCTCGCCCTCCATCGCCTTGGCCAGGCTGACGGCCTCCTCGATCCGCATCGTGTACGCGTCCTTCTCGCCCGGCTTGCGCTGGAACGAGCAGTACGCGCACGAGGCGGTGCACACGTTGGTCATGTTGAGGTGGCGGTTGACGTTGAAGTGCACCACGTCACCGTTCTTGACGGTGCGCACCTCGTGCGCCAGCCCGCCGAGCCACGCCAGGTCGTCGGACGCGTAGAGCGCGATCCCGTCCTCGCGGGTCAGCCGCTCGCCGGCCCGGACCTTCTGCTCCAGCTCGCGCTTGAGTCCCGCGTCCACCTGGCCGCCTCCCATTCCTCCGTACAACAGACCCCGCCAACCGTACTCCCCCACCCTTCGGGCGGGAGGGGCCCCCTTTACGGCGCTCCGCGCCTACGACTCCTCCGGAAGTTCCCCGACCCGGTTCTCCCACTTGGTGGAGAGCACGATCGTGGTACGGGTCCGCGAGACGCCCTTCGTACCGCTCAGGCGCCGGATCGTCTTCTCCAGGCCGTCCACGTCACCGACCCGGACCTTGAGCATGTACGAGTCGTCGCCGGCGATGAACCAGCAGTCCTCGATCTCCGCGAGGTCCTTCAGCCGGTGCGCCACGTCCTCGTGGTCGGCGGCGTCCGAGAGCGAGATGCCGATCAGCGCGGTGACGCCGAGGCCGAGCGAGGCCGAGTCGACGGTGGCGCGGTAGCCGGTGATGACACCGGCGGTTTCCAGCCGGTTGATGCGGTCGGTGACGCTGGGCCCGGAGAGCCCGACGAGCCGTCCCAGCTCGGCGTACGAGGCCCTGCCGTTCTCTCTGAGGGCCTGGATGAGCTGCCTGTCCACCGCGTCCATGTGACTGAAACCTTCCATTGTTCAGCAGTACCGCGAGTCTACGTGTAGAATCTAAGGCATGCAGGGCCCACACCCTGCAAATCTTCTAGAACATCCAAGAAACGCTTTCGAATCTTCAGGAGTGAACTTCACCGTGTACACGATCGAGATGGCCCACGCCCGGATGCGCGAGCTGCAGGACCTGGCCAACCGCTCGCGTGCCCACCAGCCCGCCGCCGCGCACCGCGTCGACAAGACCCGCGCCCCGCGCACCACCAAGAAGCGCTGACCGGGACCTTTCGGTCCGCTCAGTCCTCCGGGCTGCGGGAGCCGCCACCGAGCTCTCCCTCCCAGCGGCGGTACAGCCGGTGTTCCACCCCGGCCGCGTCCAGCACCCGCCCCGCGACGAAGTCCACCAGGTCCTGGATGTGCGTCGCGCCCGCGTAGAACGCCGGAGAGGCGGGCAGCACGATCGCGCCCGCCTCGTCCAGGGCCACCATCTGCTTCAGCGTCTGGCCGCTCAGCGGCGTCTCGCGCACCGCGACGACGAGCGGCCGGCGCTCCTTGAGCGTCACGCTCGCGGCCCGCTGGAGCAGATCCTTCGACAGCCCGAGCGCCACTCCGGCCACGCAGGCCGTCGAGGCCGGCACGATGAGCATCCCCTTCGCCGGGTACGACCCGGACGACGGCCCGGCGGCCAGATCACCGGCCGGCCAGTGCCGTACGCGCTCCAGCTCCGCATCGCGCACCGCGAAGGCGTCCGGCTTCCCGTCGGCGCCACGTTCCAGCCAACAGCGCAGGTCATCGCGCCAGTGCCCGTCCCGGAACGCGATGCCGGTCTCGTCCAGCAGGGTGAGCCGCGAGGCCCGGCTCACCACCAGGTCCACGCTCTCGCCGCCCGCCAGCAGGCCGCGTAGGACGGCGGCCGCGAACGGGGTCCCCGAAGCACCGGACACCCCGACAATCCAAGGCCGCCGCTGCTGATGAGTCACTGAAGTCCCGGATTCCACATCTGCGAGCCTATCCGGCACGCCCCGGCACCCCGCACCCGGAACCGGGCGGCGGCCCCGGACGTTCAACGGATGACGGGCAACCGGGGGGCAGGGGCAGACCATGGGCGATCACTGGAGCACCGACCGCACCACCGGATCCACCACGACCGGCAGCGCACGAGCGCTCACGGCCGGCATCCTGATGGTGGGCTGGGTCGCGCTGCTGTGGATCCTCGAAGGGATCGACGTGGCGACCGGCCACGCACTCGACACCTACGGCATCAGCCCGCGCGAGGTGGCCGAGCTGCGTGACGTGATACCGGCCGCGTTCCTGCACAGCGGCTGGGAGCACGTCGCCTCCAACAGCGTTCCGCTGCTGGTCCTCGGCTTCATCGCCGCGCTCGGCGGGCTGCGCAGATTCGCCGCCGTCGTCGTGACGATCATCCTGATCAGCGGCACAGGCGTCTGGCTGACCGCTCCCGCCTTCACCGTGACGCTCGGCGCCTCCGGTGTCGTCTTCGGGCTGCTGGGCTATCTGCTGATCCGGGGCTTCGTGGACCGGCGGCCCTGGGACGTCCTGATAGGCATCGGCGTCGCCGTGGTCTACGGCTCGCTGCTCTGGGGCGTACTGCCGACCGACTCGGGCGTCAGCTGGCAGGGCCACCTCTTCGGGCTGATAGGCGGCGTGGCGGCGGCCTTCTTCTTCCGCCGGCCGCCCGCGCGCCGCGGCCCGGACAACCTGGTCACGGTCTGAGCCACGGGTTTTTACGGGTGTAAAGACCGCCGGAGCCTTACGGAGTCAGGCCGCGCACCAGCAGGTCGAGCAGCGCGCAGGCGAAGAGCGCCATGCCGATGAAGCCGTTGACGGAGAAGAAGGCGCGGTTCAGCCGGGACAGGTCGTGCGGCCGCACGACGCGGTGCTCGTAGACGAACGCCACCGCGACGATCACCATGCCGATCCAGTAGAAGACCTCGGCGTCCGTCGCCAGGCCGAACCAGACCAGCAGTCCGGTGGTCACCACATGGCAGACCCGCGCGCCCCAGAGCGCCGCCGGGATACCGAAGCGCGCCGGGAAGGAGAGCACGCCGTGGGCCCGGTCGGCCTGGACGTCCTGGCAGGCGAAGATCAGGTCGAAGCCGCCGATCCAGATGCCGACGGCCAGCCCCAGGATCACCGCGTCCCACGACCAGCTGCCGGTCACCGCGAGCCAGGCGCCGATCGGCCCGATGGCCTGCGCGAGTCCCAGGATGGCGTGCGGGAAGTTCGTGAACCGCTTGCCGTACGGATAGACCACCATCGGCACCACCGCGAGCGGCGCCAGCATCAGGCAGAGCGGGTTGAGCAGCGCGGCGGCGCCCAGGAAGACGGCGAGCGCGACGAGCGCACCGGTCCACGCCGACCTCACCGAAACCGCGCCGGTGACCAGCTCGCGGCCCGCCGTGCGCGGGTTACGGGCGTCGATCTCCCGGTCGATGATCCGGTTGGCGGCCATCGCGAAGGTCCGCAGCCCCACCATCGCGAGCGTGACGAGCAGCAGGACGCCCCAGTGGATCGTGCCGTCCAGCTGGAACATCGCGGTCAGCGCGGCGATGTACGCGAAAGGCAGTGCGAAGACCGAGTGCTCGATCATCACCAGCCGCAGGAAGGACCTCACCTTGCTGCCCGACGGCGCGGACCCGGGCACGGACGCCGCCGCCTCTGCCGCGCTGCTCACAGCCCGTACTCCTTCCAGCGGCGGTCGACCTTCGCCGCCGTCTCCGGGTCGGACTCGACCATCTCCGGCCAGCCGCCGTCCCGGGTGTAGCCCTCGGTGGGCAGCTTCCTGGTGGCGTCGATGCCGGCCTTGCCGCCCCAGAACTGCTGGTAGGAGGCGTGGTCCAGGTGGTCGACCGGGCCCTCGGTGACGGTGAGGTCCCGGGCGTAGTCGGTGTTGCCGAGCGCCCGCCAGGCGACCTCGTGCAGATCGTGGACGTCGCAGTCGGAGTCGACGACCACGATCAGCTTGGTCAGCGACATCATGTGCGCGCCCCAGATCGCGCTCATCACCTTCTGCGCGTGCTTCGGGTACTTCTTGTCGATCGAGACGATCGCGCAGTTGTGGAAGCCGCCGGCCTCGGGCAGGTGGTAGTCCACGATGTCCGGCACGATGATCTTCAGCAGCGGCAGGAAGAACCGCTCCGTGGCCCGGCCCAGCGGCCCGTCCTCGGTCGGCGGCCGGCCCACCACGATGGACTGGAGCAGCGGCCGCTTCCGCATGGTGACGCAGTCGATGGTCAGTGCGGGGAACGGTTCCTGCGGCGTGTAGAAGCCGGTGTGGTCCCCGAACGGGCCCTCCGGCAGCATCTCGCCCGGCTCCAGCCAGCCCTCGATGACGACCTCGGCCTGCGCCGGCACCTGGAGCGGCACGGTCTTGCAGTCGACCATCTCGATCCGCTTGCCCTGGACGAACCCGGCGAAGAGGTACTCGTCGATGTCGCCGGGCAGCGGCGCGGTGGAGGCGTACGTGACGGCGGGCGGTGCGCCGAAGGCGATGGCGACCGGCAGCCGCTCACCGCGCCGGGCGGCGACCTGGTAGTGGTTGGCCGAGTCCTTGTGGATCTGCCAGTGCATCCCGATCGTGCGCTTGTCGTGGCGCTGGAGCCGGTAGAGGCCCAGGTTCCGGACGCCGGTCTCCGGGTGCTTGGTGTGTGTGAGGCCCAGGTTGAAGAAGGAGCCGCCGTCGCCGGGCCAGGTGAAGAGCGCGGGCAGCTGCTCCAGGTCGACCTCGTCGCCCTTCAGCACGACTTCCTGGACCGGCGCGTCGTCCGACTTCACCTTCTTCGGCGGTACGTGGACCATCGAGCCGAGCTTGCCGAAGGCCTCCCGTACGCCGACGAAGCCCTGCGGCAGCTCCGGCTTGAGCAGCCCGCCGATCTTGTCGCTGATGTCGCTGTACGACTTCAGCCCGAGCGCCTTGAGCAGGCGCCGGTCGGTGCCGAAGACGTTCATGGCCAGGGGCATCGAGGAGCCCTTGACGTTCTCGAAGAGCAGGGCGGGGCCGCCCGCCTTGTTCACCCGGTCGACGATCTCGCCGACCTCCAGGTGAGGATCGACCTCGGCCTTGACGCGCTTGAGATCACCATCGCGTTCAAGAGCCCGGAGCAGGGAGCGGAGATCGTCGTAAGCCATGCGGTCCAGTTTGTCATCCCCGCCTCCGCGCCCCCGTCGGGGCTCCCCCGGCTCCGGGCCCGGGATTGCCGGCGGCCAGCCGGTACCCTGGCGGCGACACCGGGGAAACACCGAGCCCCGCCGCCCGCTCCACTGGGGGACGCGCCATGAGAGCCCTGATGTTCATCCTGCCGCTGGCGCTGATGATCTACGCCTTCATCGACTGCCTGAACACCCCGGAGGAGGACACCAAGCATCTGCCCAAGATCGCCTGGGTCTTCATCATCCTGCTGTTCTGGGTCGTCGGTTCGATCGGCTGGCTCTTCGCCGGCAAGGTGCGGCACAGCGCGGCCGGAGGCGCGGGGCTCTCCTCGTGGCAGCCGGGCAGGCGGCAGCAGTGGGTGGCTCCGGACGACAACCCCGACTTCCTGAAGTCCCTCAAGGACGACAAGGACGACAAGAAGGCCGAGGCTGCCGCGGCAGAGACCGAGTCCGAGAAGGCCAAGGCCGAGGAGGAGCTCAGGCGCCGCGACGGCGGTACGGGCCCCGACGACAAGACCCCGCCCACGTCCTGACGGACTATTCCTCGCGGCAGGGGTGATGTTTCCGACCGGCGCGGTGGACGCGTCAGCGGGGTGGCGTCGGCCATCCTCGAAGGGGTAACGCACGCGCCCCTCTTCAGGAGCACGCGTGACCCTCTTGAGGAGCCCCCACATGTCCCAGACCCCCACCGAGACCCCTGCCGAGCTCGTCGCCCGCCTCCGTGCCACCTTCCGCACCGGCCGCACCAAGGACCTCACCTGGCGCACCGGCCAGCTGGAGCGGCTGCGCGCCCTGCTCACCGAACACGGCGACGACCTCGCGGACGCGCTCCGCGCCGACCTGGGCAAGAGCCGCAAGGAGGCGTACCGGACCGAGATCGACTTCACGGTCCGGGAGATCGACCACACGCTGGAGCACCTCGCCGACTGGCTGCGGCCCGAGCCCGCCCCCGTACCGCCGCATCTCGCGCCCACCGGAGCCACCGCGCACACCGTGCTCGACCCGCTCGGCACCGTCCTGGTCATCGCGCCCTGGAACTACCCGGTGCAGCTGCTGCTCGCACCGGTCGTCGGCGCGCTGGCCTCCGGGAACTGCGTGGTCGTCAAGCCGAGCGAGCTGGCGCCCGCCACCTCCGCCGCCGTGGCGCGGCTGTTGCCGGAGTACCTGGACACGGAGGCGGTCGGCGTCGTCGAAGGCGCGGTCGAGGAGACCACGGCCCTGCTGGAACAGCGCTTCGACCACATCTTCTACACCGGCAACGGCAAGGTCGGCCGGATCGTCATGGCCGCCGCCGCCAAGCACCTCACGCCGGTCACGCTGGAGCTCGGCGGCAAGTCGCCGGCCTTCGTGGACCGCGGTACGGACCTGAAGGCGGTGGCGGGACGGCTCGCCTCCGGCAAGTTCCTCAACGCCGGACAGACCTGTGTGGCCCCGGACTACGTGCTGACCGACCCGGAGACCGCTCCGGCCCTCGCGGAGGCGCTGGCGGCCGCGGTGGAAGGGCTGTTCGGTGCGGACCCGGCCGAGCACCCGGAGTACGGGCGGATCGTGAACGAGCGTCACTTCGACCGGCTGACCGGCCTGCTGGACTCCGGCCGTACGGTGACCGGCGGAGCGCACGACCGCGACACCAAGTACATCGCGCCGACCGTGCTGGCCGACGTCGTGCCGGACGCGCCGGTGATGGGCGAGGAGATCTTCGGCCCGATCCTGCCGCTGGTCACGGTGGACGGCCTGGACGAGGCGATCGCCTTCATCAACGACCGGGACAAGCCGCTGGCGCTGTACGCCTTCACCGACTCCGCCGCCGTACGGGACCGGCTGCTGGCCGAGACGTCGTCCGGCGGCGTCGGCATCGGGCTGCCGCTGGCCCAGCTGACCGTCTCGGACCTGCCGTTCGGCGGCGTCGGCGAGAGCGGCATGGGCAGCTACCACGGCCGGTACTCGCTGGAGACGTTCAGCCACCGCAAGGCGGTCCTGGACACGCCGCTGAGCTGACGACGTACGAAGGCGCCCCGGGCCAAGACCCGGGGCGCCTTCGTACGTACGCGGTCTCAGACCCCGGCGTACGAGTGCAGGCCGGTGACGAAGATGTTCACGCCGTAGTAGTTGAACAGCCAGCAGGCGAAGGCGACCAGCGCCAGGTAGGCGGCCTTGCGGCCCTTCCAGCCGGCCGTGGCGCGGGCGTGCAGGTAGGCGGCGTAGGCGACCCAGGTGATGAAGGACCAGACCTCCTTGGGGTCCCAGCCCCAGTAGCGCCCCCAGGCGTCGCCCGCCCAGATCGCGCCCGCGATGATCGTGAACGTCCAGAGCGGGAAGACCGCCGCGTTGATCCGGTACGCGAACTTGTCCAGCGACGACGCGGACGGCAGCCGCTCCATGACGGAGGTCGCGAACTTGCCCGGCGTACCACCGGAGGCGAGCTTGTTCTCGTAGCTGTCGCGGAAGAGGTAGAGCACCGTGCCGACCGCGCCGAGGTAGAAGACGGCGCCGCAGATGATCGCGGTCGAGACGTGGATCCACAGCCAGTACGAGTGCAGCGCGGGCACCAGCTGGTCGCTGTCGGTGTAGAGCGTGGTGACCGCGATGCCGAGGTCCAGCAGGACCGTGGTGACCAGCGGCAGGCCGATCCAGCGGACGTTCTTCTTCAGTGCGAGCAGCACCAGGTACGAGCCGACCGCCACGGTGGAGAAGGTGATGGAGAACTCGTACATGTTGGCCCACGGCGCCCGCTGCACGGAGAGCGCGCGGGTGATGACGCCGCCCGCCTCCACGGCGAAGGCCACCACGGTCAGCGAGACCGCGATCCGGCCCCACAGGTCGCCCTTGAACGTGCCGCCCGCGGCGCCGGGACCGTCCGGCACATCGCGGGTGCCGGCGGCGGAGCGGGTGACGACCTTCGGCCGCTCCAGTACGGCGGTGGAGCCGGCCTGGGTGACGACCGCCGGGGCGGAGGCACCGGCCGCGGGGCCGGACAGCGCGGCGGCCGTGCGGCCGACCTTGCTGCGGCTGCCGAGGACCCACTCCGCGATGTGCGCGAAGAAGGCCAGCGTGTAGACGGCCATCGACGAATAGATCAGCACATTGCTGGTGTGCGCCAGGCTCTCGTTGGTTGCGGCGGCGAGATTCACTTCTCAGCCCCTTCGGCAGGTGCTTCAGCAGGGTGTACGGGCCGGCTCCCGGCCTCGTTCGCGCCAGGTTCCTCCGGCGCGTCAGGTTTTCCCGGGGCGTCAGGTTTCTCCGGCGCGACCGGCGCCGTCGTGACCAGGGCGGCCGCGAGGTCGCCCAGCTCCTCCGGCAGCTTCGCGGACTCGCTGCGGCCGAGGCCCGCCATCTCCACGACGGTCACCCCGTCCGCGCCCCGGACCGCCCGGACCCAGACCCGGCGGCGCTGGATGAAGAGCGAGGCGGCGAGTCCGGCGATGGCGGCGATGGCACCGCCGAGCGCGAGGCCGTTGCCCGGCTGCTGCGAGATCTGGAAGCTGGCCCACTCCTCGATGCCCTCGAAGGTGATCGAGCCCTCGCCGTCGGCCAGGTCCAGCTTCTCGCCGGGACGCAGCATCTTCTTGAGCAGCTCGCCGTTCTCGTCCTTGAACTCCTTCATCTTGGACGTGTCGAGCTGGTAGACGTTCTGCGGCAGCCCGGAGTCCACGCCGAGGGAGCCGCTGTAGGCGCTCAGTGCCAGCACCGGGAACTCGGCGCCGGGGAACTGCGAGAACATCTGGCCCTTGCCGTGGCCCGCGAAGGTCGGCACGAAGAAGGCCTTGAAGCCGAGCTGCGTCTTGACGCCGTGTCTGTCGCGGTAGCCGTCCATCACCTTGATCGCGCCGGTGGAGGTGATGTTGTTGTCGATCGGCAGCAGCGGTACGGAGCTCCGCGAGACGACCTTGCCCCTGCCGTCCCGGACGGTGACGACCGGCGCGTAGCCGTGAGCGATGAGATAGACCTTGGTGCCGTCCACGACGAGCGGTTCGTTGACGCGGATGACGCTCTTGCGCTCGGGCCCGTCGGCGCCCTCGGCGTACCTCACGCGGGCCTCGAAGGTGCGCGGCGTGCCGCGCTGCGGGCCGCTCTCCTCGTACGTACCGACGAAGTCGTCCAGGACGAAGCTGAAAGGCGCCAGCGTGTCGGAGTCGTAGAGCGAGCCGGACTTGAAGTCGTCGTACTGGGTGAGCGTGTTGGCGAAGCCGTCGCCCTCCACGACCAGCTTGCCGCCCTCGGACTTGAAGAGCTGGCCGGCGGCGAAGGCCACCAGCATCACGATGAGCGCGATGTGGAAGACCAGGTTCCCGGCCTCGCGGAGGTAGCCCTTCTCGGCGGCGACCGCGTCGCCCACCGTGTGCGCGCGGAACCGCCGCTTGCCGAGCACGCCGAGCGCCGCCTCGCGGACCTGCTCGGGCTCGGCCTCGGTGCGCCAGGTGGTGTACGCGGGCAGCCGGGTCAGCCGTTTCGGGGCGCCGGGCGGACGGCTGCGGAGCTGGCCGACGAACTGGCCGGTGCGCGGCACGATGCAGCCGATGAGCGAGACGAACAGCAGGATGTAGATCGCGGAGAACCACACCGAGCTGTAGACGTCGAAGAGCTGGAGCTTCTCGTAGATCGGCGTGAGGGTGGTGTGCTGGTCCTTGAAGTTCTGGACCTTCAGGTCGTCCACGCTGGTCTGCGGGATCAGCGAGCCGGGGATGGCGCCGAGGGAGAGCAGGAAGAGCAGGATCAGCGCGACCCGCATCGAGGTGAGCTGGCGCCAGAACCAGCGGATCCAGCCGACCACGCCCATGGCGGGCAGTCCGGTGCCGTTGGCGGATTCGGTCTCGGGGCGCTCCTCGCGGGGCGCGGTGGAGAGCCGCTCGCCGGCCGCGTCGTCGACGCGGCGCTGTTCGCGGTCGGCCGCCGTCTCGGTCTCGGCGGCTTCGCCACGAGCGCCGGTGTCCGTGCTGCTGTTCGCCTTGCTCATGAACTCAGATCCCCACAACGAAGCCGCTGGACCAGGTCTGCATCTGCTGCATGAGCGTCGCCCACACGCCCGTCAGCAGCAGGAGTCCGGTCACGATCATCATGCCGCCGCCGATCCGCATGACCCAGGCGTAGTGGCGCTTGACCCAGCCGAACGCGCCGAGCGCCTTGCGGAAGGCGACCGCGGCCAGGATGAACGGGACACCGAGTCCGAGACAGTACGCGACGGTCAGTATCGCGCCGCGTCCGGCGGTGGCGCTCTCGGCGGAGAGGAACAGCACCGAGGAGAGCGTCGGGCCGATGCACGGCGTCCAGCCGATCCCGAACAGCGCGCCGAGCACCGGCGCGCCGGCCAGCCCGGCCACCGGCCGCTTGTGGAGGCGGAACTCGCGCTGCGTCACGCCCGGCAGGAGCCCCATGAAGAAGATGCCCATGAGGATCATCAGTCCGCCGAGGACCTTGTTGAGCACCTCGGAGTGCAGCTGGAGCTCGTCGCCGAAGTAGCCGAAGAGCGCTCCGGTGGAGGCGAACACGGCGGTGAAGCCGAGGACGAAGAGCGAGGCGCCCGCCACCACGCGGCCACGCCGGGCCTCGGCCAGATCGGTGCCGCTGACCCCGGTGACGTAACTCAGATAGCCGGGGACGAGCGGCAGGACGCACGGCGAGAAGAAGGAGACGAGCCCGGCCAGCAGGGCGATCGGCACGGCCAGCAGCAGGGCCCCGCTGACGACGGTGTCGTTGTACGAGGCCAGCGTGAGCGTGTCGTGGTGCGCGGCGAGCGGGATCACCGGGTCACTTCTCCGCGATGATCGGGTCGATCATCTCGTGCAGCTGCTCGGCGTCCAGCGGCTGGAGCGTGCGGGCCGCGATCTTCCCGTCCCGGTCGATCACCACGGTGGACGGGATGGCCTTCGGGTTCACGGTGCCCTTGGGGAAGCGGAGCATGAGCTTGCCGATCGGGTCGAAGAAGCTCGGGTAGGTGACCCCGTAGTCCTTCTCGAAGTTGATCGCGGGGTCCTTCTGCGCGTCCCTGGTGTTGATGCCGAGGAACTGCACGCCCTGGTCGGCGGTCTCCTCGGAGACCTTGGCGAAGTACTTCGCCTCCAGCCGGCAGGGGCCGCACCAGGAGCCCCAGACGTTGAGCACGACGACCTTGCCCTTGTAGTCGGCGAGGTCGAGCGGCGTGCCGTCCAGGCTCTCACCCTGGAGCTTCGGCGCGTCCGGGCGCTCCTCCTTCGCGACCGTGGAGATGCCTCCCTTGCCGGTGACGAAGTTGGTGTTGCCGCCGCCCTGGGCCTTGTTGCCGTCCCCGCACGCGGTCAGCGTCAGGGCACCGGCCACGGCGGTGGCGGCGAGCAGGGTGAAGCGGCGTCGGGACGCGCGGCCAAAGCTCATGTGAAAAGTTTCGCATGGCAGTTCCGCCGATCTCCCGCACCCCCCTCGCTGCCCGTAAAGCCCCTTGTCAAGCCTGTTTAAAGAAGGAGTTCCAGCCACCTGCGGGCGCCTGTCCGACCTCCAGCGCGCGGAGCTTGGCGAGGACGGCGGGATCCTGCACGTCGAGCCAGTCGACGAACTGCCGGAAGGAGACGAGCCGCACATCCTTCTTACCGGCCGTCTTCTTGATCACTTCTTCCACGGCGTCCATATAGATGCCGCCGTTCCACTGTTCGAAGTGGTTGCCGATGAAGAAGGGCGCGCGATTCGTCGTGTAGGCGCGCTCGAAACCGTTCATGTACGCGCCGGTGGCCTGCTTGCGCCAGCCCGGATAACGCGACGGCATGCCCTTGGTCGAATTCTGCGACTGGTTGGCGAGGATGTTGTAGTCCATGGAGAGGACCTCGAAGGAGTGGCCCGGGAACGGCATGGCCTGGAGCGGCAGATCCCAGACGCCGCCGCGCTTGACGGGCCAGGTCTGGCGGCCGCCGGGCGAGCTGGCGTCGTAGCGCCAGCCGAGTTTGCTCGCGGTCGGCAGGAGATTGTCCTGGCCGAGCAGACAGGGGGTGCGGCCGCCGATCAACTCCTTTCGGTAGTCGAACGGCAGCGGGTCCTCGTTCTCCCAGCCGGTGTTGGTCCGCCATTCCGTGACGAAGGACACAGCCTGATCGATCTCGCTCCGCCATTGCGCGGGCGTCCAGCGTTCGACGGATCCGGAGCCGCCGC
Source organism: Streptomyces sp. NPDC006174 (assembly GCF_040614075.1). NCBI lineage: Bacteria > Bacillati > Actinomycetota > Actinomycetes > Kitasatosporales > Streptomycetaceae > Streptomyces > Streptomyces sp. NPDC006174. The sequence continues at coordinate 442,331 of NZ_JBEXTJ010000007.1, forward strand.
AGAAATGCCCGTTGAAGTGCGTGCCGATCTCGTGGCCGTCCAGCCAGGCCTGGCGTACGTACGTGAGCGTGTCCTTCACGTGGTCATCGGTGAGATAGCCGATGTCGGAGGCGCCGCGCGGGTTGTTCGGAGGACGGTAGAGGGATTTCTTCGACTCGGGCAGCAGATACAGCCCGGAGAGGAAGAAGGTCATCGCGGCGTCGTGATCTTTCGCCAGTTTCAGAAAACGCGGGAAGAGCCCGTTGCCGACCTCGCCCGCCCCGTCCCAGGAAAAGATCACGAACTGCGGCGGCGTCTGGCCGGGTTCGAGCGGGACGGGCGCGGCGGGCTGGCGGGGCTGCTTTCCGGTGTCGGCGGTGGAGCCGTCGCCGATCAGCCGGACCTTCTCCTTCGGCGAACCGTTTCCGCTGTTGCCGCCGCTGCCGGCCTCGCCCTTGCCGCCGGCGCCGGTGTCACCCTTGTCACCGCCGCCTTCCGCCGAGCCGGAGGAACTGGAGAAGCCGCAGCCGGCGAGTGAGACCGCCGCCGCCGTGCCGAGCCCCGCGCCGAGCAGTCCCCTTCGATTGATGTCGCGCATGTCGTCCCCATCTGCGGTCGTTTTATCTCAAGGCCATACAAACTGCTGGACAGTGAGAGGCCTTGAGCGACGCGACGGTTCCGTGCAATTGGGGACTTTCTTTACGCTTTACCTTCTGGCGGGGCTTTTGGTCAGCGCTGCGGAGCGCTCGGCCGGACAGCGGGCCGGACCCGTTCCACCCTGGAAATCTGCCGCGTCCACGTCAAGGCCGGTACCCATGAGCTCCACCAGCGCGTCCGCCAGGAACCCGCGCCAGCAGGCGTGGTCGTGACCGCCGTTGTGGAGGTTGCGGGTGACCCGGTGGCCCCGGGCTCGGAGCACCGCCCCCAGTGCCTCGGTGTGTTCGGCCAGCACGCCTTCGTGCAGCCCGACATCGAAGTGGACGACGGCCCCGCGCGCCCCGGTCCCTCCGGCCGGCAGCCCGTCGCGGAGTCCGGCGGCGAGCGTGGCCGGCCACGGCGTCCCGACCGCGTCCGGCGCCGCGGCCCCGGGCACCAGGCCCGGCCGCCACCACAGCGACGGCGACTGCGCGAGGACCGCGCCGAACCGCTCGGGCCGGGTGAGACCGGCGTACAGCGCGGTCATCCCGCCGAGCCCCTGACCGGCCACCACCGTCCGGTCCGCCCGCGCGGTCAGCGGCCACCGGGCACTCGCCCACGGCACCACCTCGTCGGCCAGGAAGGAGACGTAACTCTCCCGTCCGCCCAGCTCCAGCCGGCGCGTGGCGGTGCCGACGGCGTCCGGGGCGAGGACGGCGAGCGGCGGGAGGACGCCGTCGGCGATCAGCGCGTCCAGCGTGTCCTTGAGGCCGTGCCGGTCGAACCACATGTCGCCGTCGCAGAGCACCAGCAGCGGCAGCCGCCGGCCGTCCCGCTCTCCGGGCTCGCGCGCCGGCCGGTACGGGACGGCGTCCGGCGGCAGATAGACCCACACGTCCCGCTCGGCGCCGAGCGCACCGGCCGCGACGGCGTGCCGCTCGACGGTGGAGCGCGCGATGGCGGCACGGCGGCCGGTCCACGGCTGCGGCGGGGCCTTCGGCAGCGCGAAGACCGAGTCCTGCGCGTCGCGCCAACGGGCCGGTATCCGGGCCGGGTTGAGCGGATCGGCGCCGGCGTGCGCGCGCAGCGCCAGCAGCCGTCGCTGGAGCAGCACCGGATCGGCGGGAGCGGGCCCGGAGGAGATGTCGGCCACCATCCGGTAGGAGCCGCGGTCGTCGGCGCGCAGCCGGTGGCCGAGGTACCAGATGTCGGTGTCCGGCAGCCGGTGCAGCAGCGAGTCGGCGAGCCGGTCGCGGTCGGTGATGCCGCGGGCCATCAGGAGGACCCGGCGGGTGGCGCGGTGGCCGCGCCACAGGAAGGTGACGGCCCGGTGGCCGGGGTCGTCGTCGAGCTCCTCGACGAGCGGCGTGCCGGTACGGGCGGCCTCGGCCCAGAAGGCCCCCTAACCTAACCTAACGCACCGCCACCTCTCACGAAGAACGGGACCGACCGCGGTGGCGGTCGGTCCCGTATGTTCACGGCGTACGGAGCGGTTACGCGCCGAAGGCCTTCGACTTGCCCTTCACCGGCTTCGCCCCGGCCAGCAGATGCGCGGGCACCAGATCCCGGGCCGGCTCCGAGTAGCCGACGGAGACGATCCGGTCACCCTGATAGGTGAAGCTGGTCAGCGAGGCCAGCGTGCACTGGCGCTTGCGCGGGTCGTGCCAGAGCCGCCGGCGCTCCACGAACGAGCGGACGATCCAGATCGGCAGCTGGTGGCTGACGCAGACCGCCTCGTGGCCGCGCGCCGCGTCCTTGGCCGCGTCCAGCGCGCCCATCATGCGCACGACCTGCTCGACGTACGGCTCACCCCAGGACGGCCGGAACGGGTTGGTGAGGTGCTTCCAGTTGTCCGGCCTGCGCAGCGCACCGTCGCCGACGCCGAAGGTCTTGCCCTCGAAGACGTTGCCGGCCTCGATGAGCCGCGCGTCGGTGGCCAGGTCCAGGCCGTGCGTCTTGGCGACCGGCCCGGCGGTCTCCTGGGCGCGCTCCAGCGGAGAGGCGACGACGTGGGTGATGTCGCGCTTCTCCAGGTGGTCGGCGACCCGGTCGGCCATCTGCCGGCCCAGCTCGGAGAGGTGGTAGCCGGAGCGCCGGCCGTACAGCACACCGTCCGGGTTGTCGACCTCGCCGTGACGCATGAGGTGCACCACGGTGATGTCCTTGCGGCTCGCGTTCTCGCTCATGCGGTGGCCTCCGATGCGGCACGGGCGGCGGCGGGCAGGGCGGCGGCGATCCGCTCGACGGCCTGCTCGTCGTGGGCGGTGGAGACGAACCAGGACTCGAAGGCGGACGGCGGCAGGTAGACGCCCTGTTCCAGCATCGAGTGGAAGAAGGCGGTGAAGCGGAAGGACTCCTGCTTCTTCGCGTCCTCGTAGTTGCGCACCGGCCGGTCCGTGAAGAAGACCGAGAACATGTTGCTCGCCGACGACACGGTGTGCGCGACGCCTTCCTTGGTGAACGCGTCACCTACGAGGGAGCGCAGTTCGGCGGAGACCGCGTCGATCTTCGCGTACGCGGCGTCGTCGAGCAGCCGCAGCTGCGCGAGGCCCGCGGCGGTGGCGACCGGGTTCCCGGAGAGCGTGCCCGCCTGGTAGACCGGGCCGGCCGGGGCCAGGTGCGCCATCACGTCGGCGCGGCCGCCGAAGGCCGCGGCCGGGAAGCCACCGCCCATGACCTTGCCGAAGGTCATCAGGTCCGGGCGGACGCCGTCGACGCCGTACCAGCCGGCCTTCGACGTACGGAAGCCCGTCATGACCTCGTCGGAGATGTACAGGGCGCCGTCGGCCGCGCACAGCTCCTTGAGTCCGGCGTTGAAGCCGTCGGCGGGCGGGACGACGCCCATGTTGCCGGGCGAGGCCTCGGTGATCACGCAGGCGATCTCGCCGGGGTGCGCGGCGAAGGCGGCCCGCACCGCGTCCAGGTCGTTGTACGGCAGCACGACGGTGTCGCCGGCCGTGGCGCCGGTGACGCCCGGAGTGTCGGGCAGCCCGAAGGTGGCCAGGCCCGAGCCGGCGGCGGCCAGCAGCGCGTCCACGTGGCCGTGGTAGCAGCCGGCGAACTTCACGACCTTGGCCCGGCCGGTGAAGCCTCGCGCCAGCCGGATCGCCGACATCGTCGCCTCGGTGCCGGACGAGACCAGGCGCACCTGCTCGACGGGCTCGATCCGCGCCACGATCTCCTCGGCCAGCGCGACCTCGCCCTCACCCGGCGTACCGAAGGAGGTGCCCCGCGAGACCGCTTCCTGGACGGCGGCGATGACCTCGGGGTGGGAGTGGCCGAGAATCATCGGCCCCCACGAGCAGACGAGGTCGACGTACTCCCTGCCGTCGGCATCGGTGAGGTACGGACCGGTGCCGGACACCATGAACCGGGGCGTACCGCCCACGGCCCGGAAGGCACGCACGGGTGAGTTCACGCCGCCGGGCGTCACGACGGACGCCCGGTCGAACAGCGACTGCGAAACTGGGGCTTCGTATGAATACGCCACTTTGGTCCTGATCTGCGATTCGGGTGTCGGGAGGCCGGGCCGGAGAATCCAAGGTAATCCCGGCCACCGGTGAGCAGTCAGCGCGCTCCCCTCGTATCACGGAAGAGCGTCGGCACCCTCACGTCTGCGAAACTGGGGCGACATAGGGAAAGCTCACACATGCCATGGTGTCAGAGGCACGGACGGTCTTGCGGACAGGTGTTTCACCGCACGCCCGTGGGGGAGGTCACTGACACGATGATCGGGTTGCGCGGCCGGGGCTGTGTCTCCTAAGAAGTAGTCGGGTGGATGAGATATGCATCGCGGTGGCGGAGTGGGCGAAGGGACCGACGACCTGGGGCCCGAGCCTGTCCGGCGAGGGCGGCACCGGCGAAGGGCCGAGCGCGCACAGGGCAGCAGGGGCGCGGAGAGCACACCGCTTCCCGGAAGCAGGAGCAGTGGCGGGATGGGGGTGACCTACAAGTACTTCGGCGCTCCGGACGGGGCGACCGCGGCACGCGTGCCCATTTCGATGCGCCCGGAGGAACTGGGCGGCGACGAGCTGGGCATGGGCGGCATGTTCACCAAGATCAAGCCGGAGACGGTGGCCGCCATGGTCCTGACCGGAATCCAGGGCATACCCCTGCACAAGGTCCCGCCGCTGGAGCTGGTCGTCCTCCACCCCGACTACGCGGTCGTCAAGCTCCCCATGACCGTCGTCGACCCGCTGCGCGGCGTCGGCGAGGAGTCCGTCGGCGCGGCGGCCTTCATCTGGTCCACGGTCCCCGACCGCGGCGGCCCGCGCGACGCGTTCAACGTCTACCAGCTGCTCCACGAGTGGCAGGACTTCTCGCACCGGCTCCATGACGCGGGACACCAGGCGTACTGCCTGGTGTGGCCTTGACAGCGCCCGGTCTCCCGACGGACGGACGGTCGATTCGCGCCGGCGATGTGGCGGACAGACGGTCGATTCGCGCCAAAGATGTGGCCGAAGCCTGATCGACCGCCCACCGCCCACCGCACCCGTCTACGCCTCGGCCCCCGGCCGCCACCCCGGATTCCGCCCCGTCACCGCCAGCACCCGGTCGAAAGCCGTAGCCCCCGCCCCCACCGGGAACGGCTCGCCGAACACCTTCATCTGCCGGGCCTGCGGCGCCAGGGCCGCCAGGCCCGGTCCCACCTCCTCGACCACGGCCGGGTCCGGCACGAACGCACCGCCCGTCGCCCGCGCCAGGTCCCACGCGTGCACGGTCAGATCGCCCAGCACCATCAGCCCCACCGTCCGGGCCGGCAAGCCCATCTGTCCGGCCGTGCCCTCCTCGGCACCCGGCGCGTCCCACGCCGCCACCAGCCGGGCGGTCTCCGCACCGAACCTGGCCCGCCAGTCACCCGTCACGAACTCCGGCTGATGGCCGAAATCCGCCTCCTTGCGGGCCGCGAGAGCCTGGAAGTTCACGACCACCAGGAACAGGTGGTTCAGCAGCGCCCGTACGTCGTACTCCGCGCACGGCGTACGGAGGTCCAGCTGCGCGTCGTCAATGTTCCGCACGACGGGCAGGGCCCGGCCCGCGGCGGCTTCCAGCAGTTCACTGATCTTCTGTGTCATGCGTCCCACGCTCCTCCTCCGGACCGCCCGCGTCTTGAACAAACGCGACAGCCCGCCACGGCGTACCTAGGATCGATGTCATGGCCGCCGGACCTCGCCGCGACACCCGGGGCATCGTCGACGCCCCGGACCTGTTCACGCGCGTCCACTTCCGCCGCCGCGAGCCCGCCGCCGCGCTCCGCCCGTACCTGGAGCACTACTGGCTCATCGACTGGGACCTCGACCAGCCGTACGCCGCCCACGTCGTCCCGCACCCGTCGGTCAACCTCGTCGTGCAGCGGTACGAGGACGGCGAGAGCGCCCGCGAGCGCGCCGGGTACGCCGAGGTGGCGGGCATCGGCCTCGGGCTCTTCACGCAGAAGCTGACCGGGCGCGGCCGGGTCTGCGGAGTGCAGTTCCGGCCCGGCGGATTCCGCCCGTTCGCGCCGGAGCACGCCCTGAGCGACCTGACCGGACGCCGGACCGCCGCCGCCGAGGTGCTCCGTACGCCACCGTCCGTCGGCGCGGTCCTGGACCCGGCCGACGAGGACGACCGGGTCGCCGCGCTGGACGCCTGTCTGCTCGCTCTGGAGCCGCGGCCGGACCCGCAGGCCACGCTGGCGATGGAGCTGGTCGACCGGGTGCGTACGGACCGCTCGGTGCGCCGGGCCGGAGCACTCGCCCGGGACGCGGGCCTCTCGCCGCGCTCCTTGCAGCGGCTCTTCTCCGCGTACGTCGGCGTGGGCCCGAAGTGGGTCATCCTCCGCTACCGCGTCCACGAGGCCCTGGAGCGCGCCGAGTCCGATCCGGCGGTGGACTGGGCGCGGCTGGCGGCCGACCTCGGCTACAGCGACCAGGCCCACCTCGTACGGGACTTCACCGCCACGGTGGGCGTGCCGCCGACGGCGTTCGCCGCGCCACCTCCGTAAGCCCCAATTCCCTGGCAGCCCGCACCGCACCGGTGGCATCCTGACCGGGTGAACGGACCCGAGATCACCCTCGAAGTAGCGCCTGAGCTGCGGCTCTTCGTCCCGCACGAGCGCCGGCAAGGCCGCACACCGCTCACCACCGACGGCGTCTCCACGCTCGGCCATGTCATCGAATCCCTCGGCATCCCGCTCACCGAGGCCGGCACGCTCCTGGTGAACGGCGCTCCGGCGGGCCGCTCGCACATCCCGGGCCCGGACGAACACATCCACGTACAGGCCGTAGAGCGCCCTCAACAGGTCCCCGGCGCACCTCTCCGCTTCCTCCTCGACGTCCATCTCGGCACGCTGGCGCGCAGGTTGCGGCTCCTCGGCGTGGACGCGGCGTACGAGAGCGAGGACATCGGCGACCCCGCGCTCGCCGCCCTCTCCGCGCGCGAGCGGCGCGTCCTGCTCTCGCGGGACCGCGGACTGCTGCGCCGTCGGGAGATCTGGGCCGGGGCGTACGTCTACAGCGACCGGCCGCAGGAGCAGCTCCGCGACATCCTCGGCCGCTTCGCTCCGGCCCTCGCCCCGTGGACCCGCTGCACCGCCTGCAACGGCACGCTGGCGGACGCGGACAAGCACGCGGTGAGCGACCGGCTGGAGCACGGTACGCAGCAGGCGTACGACGTGTTCGCGCAGTGCACGGCGTGCGCCCGGGTGTACTGGCGCGGCGCGCACCACGGCCACCTGGAGACGATCGTCGCCGATGCGGTACGGGAGTTCGGCGACGCGGCGGCGTAGCCGGAGGCGCACCGGCTCAGAAGGCGTACGCGTCCCCGGTGGCGGGCGCGAGCACCTCGTGCGCGTCGTTCTTGCGGTCGGTGTCCCGCGCCCCGCCGTTCCAGACGGTGTCCAGCCGTACGACGACCTCGTCCGGGCCGTCCGCCAGCGTCAGGTCGAGCGCGGTCTGCAGGGCCCCGCCACCGGAGCGCAGCCCGCCCGTCTCGCAGAGCACGGTGGCCTTTCCGGCCCGCAGACAGCCGTACGGCAGCTCCTGGTTCACGGCCGGCGGCGTGGAGAAGCGCAGCCGCACGGTCGAGGCGGTCACATCGGAGGGTCCGCGGTTCTCGCTCCGGATCCGGATCTCGACGCGGTCGTCCCAGAGGGAGACGTACCCGTGGTGGGAGAGGTCGGCCCGGGGCGCGGGGGCGGGCAGCGGGGTGGCGGTGGTGCCCGAGGCGGCCGGTCCGGCCGCCACCAGTACGGTCGTCGCCGCGATCGCCGCGACGGCGGACAGCGGCATCAGCGGTCCTCTAAGCGTCAGTCCCATGACCGGAAGATACTGACATAAACAGCTAAAGCGACCAACAGAAGAAGTCGACGCGCTCTGGCCCACCCGCACAGCCCACGCGGCTCATGTAGTTCACGTATCACCGACCCGGGACACCCGTACCGGGTCGGCAACGGCTGCCTATCCTTTCCCCGTTACCGATCAGCTGCCCGAGGAGACCCGCCATGACCGCCATCCCCATCGCCGTCGTCACCGGTGCGAGCAGCGGCATCGGCGCCGCGACCGCCCGTACGCTGGCCGCCGCCGGCTTCCGGGTCGTGCTCACCGCGCGCCGCAAGGACCGGATCGAGGCGCTCGCCGCCGAGCTCACCGAGGCGGGCCACCAGGCGACGGCGTACGCGCTGGACGTCACCGACCGCGTGGCCGTCGACGAGTTCGCCACCGCGTTCCGCTCCCTGGCCCTCCTCGTCAACAACGCCGGCGGCGCACTCGGCGCCGACCCGGTGGCGACCGGCGACCCGGCCGACTGGCGCCAGATGTACGAGACGAACGTCATCGGCACCCTCAACGTCACCCAGGCCCTGCTCCCCGCCCTCACCGCGAGCGGCGACGGCACCATCGTGATCATCTCCTCGACCGCCGCGCTCTCCTCCTACGAGGGCGGCGGCGGCTACGTGGCCGCCAAGCACGGCGAACACGTCCTAGCCGAGACCCTGCGCCTGGAGATCGTCGGCACCCCGGTCCGCGTGATCGAGGTGGCCCCCGGCATGGTCAAGACCGACGAGTTCGCCACCACCCGCTTCCGCGGCGACACCGAGAAGGCCGCCAAGGTCTACGCCGGCGTCGACGCCCCGCTGACCGCCGAGGACGTGGCCGACACGATCGGCTGGGCCGTCACCCGCCCGAGCCACGTCAACATCGACCTCCTGGTGGTCCGGCCCCGGGCCCAGGCCTCCAACACGAAGGTGCACCGGGTGCTCTGAGCGCAACGCCCCGCCCCTGTCGGCCACTCGTACGGGTGATCAGCGCCGATCACCCGCCCGGTCACCGAAAGCGCTGCCTAGGGTCGTTCACAACTGGCCGAGCACCTCTCCTACCCGGGCTGCCTCTCCCTCGCCCGCAAGAGGACGGCGGCCGCAGCCCTCGCATCCTGGGAGCGTCCCGCGACCATGAGCATCCGTCCGCCCGGTCGCCGCTGGAAACCGTGGGAGGACCGCGTCCTGCTGCCCCTGGACGACGCCACCGCGTCGGCCGCCGAGCTGGGCCGCAGCGAAGCCTCCTGCTCGGTACGGCTCTGGCGGCTGAAGACCGGACAGGTGCGGCGCCCCGAGGACGTTCCGCCCCTCCCGTAGAGGCCCGGAAAGCGGTGAGGACCCGTCGCCACCCACGACGACGGGTCCCTCACCTCAGCCGCTCAGCCCTTGATGCAGATGACCTGCTTGAGCTTCGCGACGACCTCGACCAGGTCCCGCTGCTGCTCCATGACCTGCTCGATCGGCTTGTACGCGGCCGGGATCTCGTCCAGGACCCCGGAGTCCTTGCGGCACTCCACGCCCCGCGTCTGCTCCTCCAGGTCGCGCACCGTGAAGCGGCGCTTGGCGGCGTTCCGGCTCATCCGGCGACCGGCGCCGTGGGAGGCCGAGTTGAACGCCTTCTCGTTGCCGAGGCCCTTCACGATGTACGAGCTGGTGCCCATCGAGCCGGGGATGATCCCGTACTCACCGGAGCCGGCGCGGATCGCTCCCTTGCGGGTGACCAGCAGGTCGGCTCCGTCGTACCGCTCCTCCGCCACGTAGTTGTGGTGGCAGGAGATCTCCTGCTCGAAGACCGGCTTCGCCTTCTTGAACTCCTTGCGGACCACGTCCTTGAAGAGCCCCATCATGATCGCGCGGTTGTACCTGGCGTACTCCTGCGCCCAGTACAGATCGTTCCGGTAGGCGGCCATCTGCGGAGTGTCCGAGATGAACACCGCCAGGTCCCGGTCGATGATTCCCTGGTTGTGGGGCAGCTTCTGGGCGATCCCGATGTGGTGCTCGGCCAGCTCCTTGCCGATGTTCCGGGAGCCGGAGTGCAGCATCAGCCACACACTCCCGTCACTGTCCAGGCAGAACTCGATCATATGGTTGCCCGATCCGAGCGTTCCCATCTGCTTCGTGGCACGTTCCTGACGGAACTTGACCGCTTCCGCGATCCCGTCGAACCGCCCCCAGAAGTCGTCCCACCCGGACGTCGGAAACCCGTGCAGCCGGCCCGGATCCACCGTCTCGTCGTGCATCCCGCGGCCCACCGGAATGGCTTGTTCGATCTTGGAGCGCAGCCGTGACAGGTCACCGGGAAGATCGTTCGCCGTCAGGGACGTCCGGACCGCGGACATCCCGCAGCCGATGTCGACCCCCACCGCGGCCGGGCAGACCGCGCCCTGCATCGCGATCACCGAACCGACCGTCGCGCCCTTGCCGAAGTGGACGTCCGGCATGACGGCCAGACCCTTGATCCACGGCAGCGTGGACACGTTCCGCAGCTGCTGCATCGCCACGTCCTCGACGGACGCGGGATCCGTCCACATCCGGATCGGGACCTTCGCCCCCGGCACCTCTACGTACGACATAACTCCTCGATTCCCCCGAGATTCCCCCGAAAAGACGGAAAGCGCAAAACCGGTGCCAAGGTCGGCGAACAGGTCGGCCGACCGGCATTCACAGCGGCGCGTGCGATACACATTGTGTCCATCGGCCGCCTCCGAGCGGCAACATGTTTTCCGTACCGAAGGGAGCCTGGGACGGTGCGACACATGGCGTACGTACCCGGCGTCGCGCTCCTCGCAGCGCTCGCCGTCGGCTGCAGTGCCGGCTCCGACGGCAGCGCGAGCGACGCCGACAGCAAGCCGGGCGGCCCCACCGTCACCACCGCCGCCCCGGGCAAGTACCGGACCCTGCCCGCACCCTGCCGTGCCGTGCCGGGCTCCACGCTCAAGGACCTGCTCCCGGGCGTCGCCGAGCTGTCCCGGCGGCAGCAGGAGAAGGCGTTGCGCGGGTCGCCGACCGTCACGTACGACACCGACCGCAAGGTCGGCTGCAGCTGGAAGGCCGACGCCCCGGACTCCTCCCGGAACCTCTCGATCGACTTCGAGCGCGTGGTGTCGTACGACCCCGCCGTGAGCGACGACGACCGCGCCCGCGCGCTGTACGTGAAGAAGGAGAACGCGGCCGACCTGTCCGGGAGGACCACTCCGGGGACGGCGCCGGAGAAGGGCACTCCTCAGAGCCCGGCCGGCCCGGAGGCGGAGGAGCCCGACGGCAGCCGGAGTCCGGCGAGCCCCTCGCCCTCCGGCACGCCCGGCACGTCCGGCGGCAGCGACGAGGACCTCCGGCCGCGCGTGCTCGACAAGCTCGGAGACGCCGCGTTTCTGGACGATCTCCTCACCCGGGCAGGTTCCACCGCACAGCACCGCACCGTGAGCGTGGTATTCCGCACATCGAACGTCATCGTGACCGTCCGGTACGGCGAGCAGCCGGCCCTCGTCACCAAGGTGCCCGACAGCAAGGAACTGCAGGACAAGGCCCAGGCACTGGCCCAGAAGCTGGCCGAGGTGATCAGCGAGTAGGACCGGGTACGGGCTCTCCGGACGGCTGGTCCGCCGGTCGTCCGGGTCCGTGACCGAGGCGCAGCGAAGGCGCCGCCCGTCGTACCGTGGCACCACGAACGAGACCTCCGTGCCGTCCGAGTGAAGGAACCATGCACCGATCAGCTCCGCGACTGTCCCGCATACTCGCCTGCGCCGCCGTACCGGTGATGCTCGTAGCCGCCGGCTGCTCGTCGGACTCCGGCTCCGGCTCCGACGCCAAGAAGAACGCGGGCTCCGCCTCGTCCGACGCCGCTGCCGAGCCGACGAAGCCCGCGGTCGAGCCGGCGAAGTTCACCGACCTGCCCGACGCCTGCTCCTCGGTCGCGAAGAAGACGATCGAGGACCTGGTGCCCGACGCCAAGAAGAAGGGCGGCACGGCGGGCCGCTCCAGCGACCTCTCGGTGCGCGGCAGCTGCTCGTGGAACGGCCTGGACGACAAGGGTGTCAAGGGCTCGCAGTACCGCTGGCTCTCCGTCTCCTTCACCCGCTTCGACTCGGACCAGTCGCTCGGCAGCGGCGCCGCGCGCGCCGCCGAGGACTACGCGAAGCAGGTCACCAAGGAGAAGGGGAGCGAGGGCGCGCAGAAGGTCGCCGCGGCCGCCGCTCCCGGCATCGGCGACGAGGCCACGGCGATCACGTACAAGGTCAACAAGACGGACGAGGACTTCGAGTACGCCACGGTCGTGGCACGTACCGGCAATGTCGTCCTCTCCCTGACGTACAACGGCGCCGGCTACGCGGGCGCGAAGACCCCGGCCGCGGCGGACATCCTCAAGGGCGCCCGGAAGGCGGCTGAGGAGGCGGCGGGCAAGGTCGAGGCCACCGCCGGTTCCGGCAGTGCGAAGGCCTCTCCGTCGGCCGGTGGCGCCACGAAGGACGCGAAGGACGACGACAGGAAGGGCAGCGCCAAGCCCGAGTCCGAGGCCTCGCCCAAGTCGTGACCTGAGCCGGCCCGGAGCCCCGAACTCCCAGGCCGCACACCGTTTTCCGGAGCCCGACCCTCCGCCGAGGGCCGGGCTCCGCCCCTCCCCGCGCAACACGACTCGTACACATGTGCCAGGCTGTGCCAGCGCCGGACGTCGGATGCCGGACGGAGAGAAGAAGTCGGGGAGGGGAGCGCCGGTGGCCGCCATACCGCTGACACGCACGCACCGGATACTCATCGGGATCGTCGTCGCCGGTGCGGTGATCATCGCCGCGATCGGGTTCGCGGGCTCCTACGCGGCCGTGCGCGAGCTGGCCGAGGCCAAGGGGTTCGGCCAGTTCTCCCTGGTCTTCCCGATCGGCATCGACGCGGGCATCTGCGTGCTGCTGGCCCTGGACCTGCTGCTGACGTGGATGCGGATCCCGTTCCCGTTGCTGCGTCAGACGGCGTGGCTGCTGACCGCCGCGACCATCGCGTTCAACGGCGCCGCCTCCTGGCCCGATCCGCTCGGCACCGCGATGCACGCGGTGATCCCGGTCCTGTTCGTCGTCTCCGTGGAGGCCGCCCGCCACGCGGTGGGCCGGATCGCGGACATCACGGCCGACAAGCACATGGAGGGCGTACGCCTCACCCGCTGGCTGCTCTCTCCCGTACCGACGTTCAAGCTGTGGCGGCGCATGAAGCTCTGGGAGCTGCGCAGTTACGAACAGGTCATCAAGCTCGAACAGGAGCGGCTGATCTACCAGGCGCGCCTGCAGGCCCGGTTCGGCCGCAACTGGCGTCGCAAGGCGCCGGTCGAGTCGATGATGCCGCTGCGGCTGGCGAAGTACGGCGTCCCGCTCGCCGAGACCGCGCCGGCCGGACTCGCCGCCGCCGGTATCGAGCCGGCCCTCCTGCCGCCCGCCCCGAAGCCCGAACTGCCGTACGAACCGCGGCGGGAGCAGGACCGCGAGCCGAGCCAGGGACACGCGCAGGAGCAGGAGCACGGCTACGAGCAGGGGCGCGGGCCGCAGGGACCGCAGCAGGAACAGGCTCAGCAGCACCCGCAGCAGCAGCAACACCAGCCACAGCCTCGGCCGATGTCGCTCCAGAAGCAGCCGGCACCGCGGCAGCAGCCCCAACTCGACCAGCAGCAGGCGCTGGAGAACCCGCAGGTCCCGCCCACGCACGACAGCCCCTGGTTCGCCGCGCAGAAGCTTCCGGAGGGCCCGCAGGCGAGCGCGTACGACCCGCAGCACGTCGACGGCCTGGAGCCGACGCCCGCCGCCGTCCCGCTGGGCCCCGGCCGGACCCGGCCGCTCGGCAACGTCGGCACGATCGGCGCGGTCCCGCACCCTCGCCGCGAGGAGCCTCAGGAGACGCCGGAGCCGGTCCAGCAGGCGCAGCCCGTCCAGCAGGCGGCACAGCCCGTACAGCCCGTCCAGCAGGCCGCCGACGAGGAGCCGCCCGCCGTGCCCGCACCCGGCCCCGAGGACGCGCCGCAGCTGGAGGAGTGGTCCCAGGAGGACAACGACTTCGCCGACCGCGCGTACGAGGAGTTCAGCGCGTACACGGACGAGGTGGGCCAGTACCCGAACATCGAGACCCTCGACATCCACCTGGCCGACCGGCGCGATGTGCACCACCCGCGCTCGACCGAGCTGCTCCAGCAGCTGATGCCGCAGTTCCGGAACCACTACATGCAGCGGGCCACGGCCGACCAGAGCGCCTGAGCCGGCCCCGTACCGACGAGAGGGCCGCCGCCCGGGAGGAGTTCCCGGGCGGCGGCCCTCATCCGTACGTACGAGGCTACGCGCCCAGCAGCCTCCGCACCCGGTCCGCACCCACCGCGAGCAGCAGCGTGGGCAGACGCGGGCCCGTGTCGCGGCTGACGAGGAGGCGGTAGAGCAGCGCGAAGAAGGAGCGCTGCGCGGCCTTCAGCTCGGGCGTCGGCCTGGCGTCCGGCTCCAGGCCCGCCAGCACCTTCGGCACGCCGTAGACGAGCGTGGTGAGCCCGTCCAGCGACCAGTGCGTGTCCAGCCCTTCGAGGAGGAGGCGCAGCGACTCGCGGCCCTGGTCGTCGAGCGAGCCGAGGAGCTCCTTGTCGGGCTCGTCGCGGACGATGGTGCGGGCCTCGGCCGGGACCTGGGTGGTGATCCAGTTCTCGGCGCGGTCCAGGCGCGGGCGCGCCTCGTCCAGCGAGGTCAGCGGGTTCTCCGGGTCGAGCTCGCCGAGGATGCGCAGGGTCTGGTCCTCGGCGCCGGCGGTGATGTCGGCGACCGAGGCGAGCGTCCGGTACGGGAGCGGGCGCGGGGTGCTCGGAAGCTCTCCGGCCGCCGTGCGGACGGCACGCGCGTACGCGGCGGCGTCTGCGGGCAGCACCGTGCCGTCGGCGACCTTGCGGCCCAGCGAGTCCCACTCGTCGTACAGCCGCTGGATCTCCTGGTCGAAGGCGATCTTGAACGACTGGTTGGGCTTGCGGCGCGCGTAGAGCCAGCGCAGCAGCGGCGCCTCCATGATCTCCAGCGCGTCGGCCGGAGTCGGCACACCGCCCTTGCTGGAGGACATCTTGGCCATGCCGGAGATGCCGACGAAGGCGTACATGGGCCCGATGGGCTGCACGCCGTCGAAGACCTCGCGGACGATTTGGCCGCCGACGACGAAGGAGGAGCCGGGCGATGAGTGGTCGACTCCGCTGGGCTCGAAGATCACACCCTCGTACGCCCAGCGCATCGGCCAGTCGACCTTCCAGACCAGCTTGCCGCGGTTGAACTCGCCCAGCCGGACCGTTTCGGCGAAGCCGCACGCCGAGCAGGTGTAGTTCAGCTCGGTGGTGTCGTCGTCGTAGGAGGTGACGACGGTGAGGTCCTTCTCGCAGTTGCCGCAGTACGGCTTGTACGGAAAGTAGCCGGCGGTGTTGCCGCTGCCGTCGTCCTCGTCGGCGGCACCGGAGCCTTCGGCGGCCTCCAGCTCGGCCTCGTCGACCTTCTTCTGCTGCTGCGGCTTCTTACCGGCCTTGGCAGCGGCCGCCGGGTCCTTCTTCGTCCGGTAGCGGTCCAGTACGGCGTCGATGCCGGCACGGTGCTTCATCGCGTGCAGGATCTGCTCGCGGTAGGTCCCGGCGGTGTACCGCTCCGTCTGGCTGATCCCGTCGTACTCGACGCCGAGCTCGTCCAGGGCCGCGGTCATGGCGGCCTTGAAGTGCTCGGCCCAGTTCGCGTACGCGGAGCCGGCCGGTGCGGGCACCGAGGTCAGCGGCTTGCCGATGTGCTCGGCCCAGGACGCGTCCACGCCCGGGACGCCGTTCGGGACCTTGCGGTAGCGGTCGTAGTCGTCCCAGGAGATCAGGTGGCGCACGGTGTACCCGCGGCGGCGGATCTCGTCGGCGACCAGGTGCGGGGTCATGACCTCGCGGAGGTTGCCGAGGTGGATCGGGCCGGACGGTGACAGGCCGGAGGCGACGACGACCGGTTTGCCAGGCGCACGACGCTCCGATTCGGCGATGACATCGTCCGCGAAGCGGGAGACCCAGTCGGTCTCGGTGCTGGTCTGACTCTCGGCCACGGTCGGCACGTCCTTCTCTCGTCTGTCGATTCCCGGTGGGTCACCGACCATTCTCCCAGCTACCCGCCGTAGCGCGAAAACGGCTTTACGCACCGTGGGATACTGGGCAGATCCCTTGTACCCCTACGGAAACGGCAGCCAGCCATGGCCTCGGTCCCTTCCCTCGCTTCCACGCTCCAGCAGCAGCTGGCGGACGCCCTGACGGCAGCTCTGCCGGATGCCGGCACCGCGGACCCGCTGCTGCGCCGAAGCGACCGGGCCGACTTCCAGGCCAACGGCATCCTGGCGCTCGCCAAGAAGCTCAAGGGCAACCCGCGTGAGCTGGCCGGCCAGGTCACCGCCGCTCTTCCGGCCGGTGAGCTGATCCAGGAGATCGAGGTCTCCGGACCCGGCTTCCTCAACATCACGCTCACCGACCGGGCGATCGCCGAGACGCTCGCCGCCCGGGCCGCCGACACCGAGGGCCGCCTCGGCGTGCCGGTGGCGGCGGACGCCGGAAGGACGGTCATCGACTACGCGCAGCCGAACGTGGCCAAGGAGATGCACGTCGGCCACCTGCGGTCGGCGGTCATCGGTGACGCGATGGTCCGGATCCTGGAGTTCACCGGTGAGGACGTCGTCCGGCGCCACCACATCGGCGACTGGGGCACGCAGTTCGGCATGCTCATCCAGTATCTGATCGAGCACCCGGACGCGCTGAAGCACGAGGGCGGCGCGAGCGACGGTGAGGCGGCCATGTCGACGCTGAACCGCGTCTACAAGGCCTCGCGTGCGCTGTTCGACTCGGACGAGGAGTTCAAGGCACGCTCGCGGGACCGGGTGGTGGCCCTCCAGGCCGGCGACCCGCAGACGCTGGAGCTGTGGCAGGGCTTCGTCGACGAGTCGAAGATCTACTTCCACTCGGTCTTCGACAAGCTCGACATGGAGGTCCGCGACCCCGACATCGTCGGTGAGTCCGGCTACAACGCCATGCTGGAGGAGACCTGCCGGATCCTGGAGGAGACGGGTGTCGCCGTCCGCTCCGAGGGTGCGCTCTGTGTGTTCTTCGACGATGTGAAGGGCCCGGACGGCAACAAGGTCCCGCTCATCGTGAAGAAGACCAACGGCGGTTACGGCTACGCGGCCACCGACCTCTCCGCCATCCGGAACCGGGTCCAGGACCTCAAGGCCGACACCCTGCTGTACGTGGTCGACGCCCGGCAGTCGCTGCACTTCAAGATGGTCTTCGAGACGGCCCGCCGGGCCGGCTGGCTGAACGAGGACGTCAAGGCCGTGCAGCTCGCCTTCGGCACGGTCCTCGGCAAGGACGGCAAGCCGTTCAAGACCCGTGAGGGCGAGACCGTGCGGCTGGAGGACCTCCTGGACGAGGCGGTCTCGCGGGCCACGGCGGTCGTCCGCGAGAAGGCCGACAAGGTGGGCCTCGGCGAGGACGAGATCGTGGAGAACGGCCGGTACGTCGGCATCGGCGCCGTGAAGTACGCCGACCTGTCGACCTCGGCCGTGCGCGACTACAAGTTCGACCTGGACCAGATGGTGTCGCTGAACGGCGACACGTCGGTGTACCTCCAGTACGCGTACGCGCGCATCCAGTCGATCCTGCGCAAGGCCGGCGACGCGGTCCCGGCCGCCCATCCGGAGCTGGCGCTGGCCCCGGCGGAGCGTGCGCTCGGCCTGCACCTGGACCAGTTCGGCGAGGTGCTCTCCGAGGTCGCGTCCGGCTACGAGCCGCACAAGCTGGCCGCGTACCTCTACCAGCTGGCCTCGCACCTGACCACGTTCTACGACCAGTGCCAGGTCCTCAGCCCGGACAACGCGCCGGAGACCGTCGAGAACCGGCTCTTCCTGGTGGACCTCACCGCCCGGACCCTGCACCAGGGCATGGAGCTGCTCGGCATCCGGACGCCCGGCCGCCTCTGACCGCGCTCCGCCGTACGTACGTCGGCCCCGGCACCTTCACAGGTGCCGGGGCCGATCACGTAAGCAATCAGGTCACTGCGGGCGGCCCAGCGCCCAGCCCGACACGTCCGAGAGCCGTCCGCGCCACAGCGGCAGCGAGACCGCGCTCATGGACCCGGCGAGGAGCGTCACGTCCCGCAGATGGATCCAGCGCGGCAGCCGGGCCGTCTCCGCGCCGTACTCCTGGCCCTGCATCTCCCGTACGCCCTGGTCGACGGTCTCCGGAAACTCGGCCAGCAGGTTGGCGCCCTCGCCTTCCACCTGGCGCAGGCTCCTGGACCACTCGGCCTTCCACTGCTCGTGGCCGATCACATCACCGTGCAGCAGACCGCCGGGGTGGGTGAGGGTGAGGGGCAGGCTGGAGCGCGGATCCTCGTCCAGCAGCTGGATGAGCAGCTGGAGCTGGAGGTCGGGCAGGGGCTCGGTGATCACCGCGGCTGCCGGTGCGGACGAGGTGTCGGCTGAGACGCTCATGGGCCCTTCCCTTCACATGACGGACGCTGCTCTCCCCGCCTGCCCGGTCAGCCTCCGGCCACACACGCGAATCCGGCCGACGAGGGGTCCGGCCTCAGAGATACCGGCGGATCGGCACCACGGCCGCTTCCCGCACCCGCTGGAGGACGTCGCGCCGCTTCCACCGGCCGCGCTCGATCAGCACGCTCTTCTCGCGGTCCTCGTCGAAGTGGGCGTCGAGCGCGTCGGTGAAGTCGCAGTCCATGACCGCGAGCATGACCTCCTCGTCGTGGTCGAGCGAGCGCCGGTTGAAGTTGGTGGAGCCGATGAGCGAGGCGACCCGGTCGATGGTGAGGGTCTTGGTGTGCATCATCGTCGGCTGGTACTGGTAGATCTTCACCCCGCACGCCGTCAGCTCCTCGTAATAGCGCTGACCGGCGAGCTGGCAGACCCGCTTGTCGGTGTGCGGGCCCGGCAGCAGGATCTCGACCTCCACGCCGCGCCGGGCCGCGGCGCAGAGCAGGCCGGTGAAGTAGTCGTCGGGCGCGAAGTAGGCGGTGGTGAGGCGGATGCGCTCCTCGGCGGATTGGAGGACGACCCGTATCAGGGTCTGCATGTCCTGCCAGCCGAACGATGACGAACCGCGCACGACCTGGACGACCGCGTCACCGTGCTGGTCGCCCGCCACGAACCGGTCGCGCTCGTCGAAGAGCTCGTCCTGGCACTCGGCCCAGTTCTGCGCGAAGGCGGCGGCCAGCCCGTCGACGGCGGGCCCGCGGACCTGCACATGGGTGTCCCGCCACTCGTGCTCGTTGCGCGCGTCGCCGCACCACTCTTCGGCGATCCCGACGCCGCCGGTGAACGCGGTGGACTCGTCGGTGATGAGGACCTTGCGGTGGCATCGGTGGTTCTGCTTGAGCGGCGAGAGGTAGAGCGGCTTCCGGAACCAGGCCACCGTCACGCCGGCCTCGTCCATCATGTCCAGCTGGCCCTTCTCGATCAGCCGGGAGCCGAAGCCGTCGAGCAGCAGCCGGACCCGGACTCCGGACCGGGCCCTCTCGGCGAGCGCCTCGGCGAAGTCCTTCGCGATGTCCCCTCGCCAGTAGACGAAGGTCATCATGTCGATGGTGTGCTCCGCCTCACGGATCGACTTCAGCATCGCACCGAAGATCTGGTCACCGTTGCGGAGGGGGATCAGGGAATTGCCTTCGGTGGCGGCGATCCCGATCAGCCGCTCCAGTCGGCGTCTGAGCCGATGGGAGCGCTTCTCGCAGACATCCAGGTCAAGGTCTTCCCGCGTATCGCTCCGCCTGGGGTCGGTCGGGTCCTGCTCGGCTCGTTCGGAGGCTTCGGCTATGCCGGACATCGGTCACCTGGGGGTACGGGGGTGAGGCGGCCCGCGACCTGGCGCACGGCCGCACCGGCGCGGGCTGCCAGGGCGTCGGAGACTGTACCCCCCAGTACGCGCATGACTCCTCCCAGCTCCACCCTTCCGCCGCTCCTGGACTCAACTCCCTTGCCGTGCGGCCCGATCCGGCTGAGATCCTCCACCGTCGGGCTCGATGCGATTATGGTTAGCCTACCTAACTAACGGCTCGTCTCCGGTCGTCCGAAACGCGCCGCCCGCTCCGGCCGACCGCACACCGCACGCCCGCCGGGCCGCCCACCACCGGACCACCCCGGAGGACCCGTTGACATCCGCGCCACCGCTCCCGCAGCTCACCACCAGCGAAGCCCTCCCACTCGACGGCCACCAGCTCCACCTGGACCCCGCCCCGCCCCGCCGGCCTCGCCACGGCGACCGAGGTCGTCCGCGACCACCTCACCCGGCTCGGCGCCCGGTTCGGACCCGGCACGGGGCCCTGGCACCCGGGCGGGAGCGCGGGAGTGGCGCGGGACCGGTACGCCACGGCCGGTCCGGAGACCGTCATCGGCCTCGGCGGCCCGCACCGGGCGCGCGGCACGGACCTGACGCTGCGGGGCTGGCCGGCCGGAGACCCGACGCCGTCCGACGAGACCACCGCGCAGGCCGCGATTGGGCTCATGGCGCTGCACGGCCGGGCCAACGGCGGCCCGCGCCCGCTCGGCACCGATTTCCTGGGCGCCCTCGCCGGGACCGTCGCCACCCAGGCCCTGCTGGCCGCCGCCCTCTCCGGCCTGCGCGGCGTACCGGTCCGCTCGGCCCGGGTCAGCGTGGCAAAGGCGGCGCTCTTTTCCCGCTCGGGCCGTACGTGGCCGCCGCGACCGGCAACACCTGGACCGTCGCACAGTTCCCCTTGGAGGCGCGCCAAGAGGTCTTCGCCGCGCCCTCCAGCCGCATCGCCCAGCAACTTGGCCTCTCCGGCCCGCCCGCCCAGCGCGTCCCGGGCGGCCATCTGCTGCGCGGGACGTGGGGCCGCTTCTGCTCGGGCATCGACCACGCCGACTGGATCGTCGCCGGAGTCAGCGCCCCGCCCGCACCCGGCGCCGAACCAAAACCCCACCTCGTCCTCCTCCCGCGGGAGCGGGCGGTCTCCATCGACGACTGGTACACCAGCGGCCTGCGCGGTACGGGCAGCCGCTCGTTCACGGTCCCCGAACTCCTCGTCCCCGACCACCGCGTGCTCCCGCTCACCGCGCTCGACCCGGCCCACCCGGCGCCGCACGGCCGCCCGAGGACAACCCCGTACCGCATGGCGTTCGCGGCCGTCGGCCGGTGGCGCTCGCGGGCGTCCTGCTGGGCGCGGCGCGGGCCGCGCTGGACACGTACGCGGGCTCCGGAACGCGCGGCTCCGGGCTCGACGTGTCCGCGCACACCGCCACCGTCGACACCGCGCGGGCGCTGCTCCTGGCCGGCCTGGACAGGCTCGCCGCCTCCTCCACGCCGGGCGGCACGGCCGAGGAGCGGGCCCGGATGCCGCCGGGACATCGCGTACGCCGGGACGCGGTGCCGGGAGGACGTCAACGCGGTGTACGAGGCGTCCGGTTCGGCCGTGATCTATGACGACGCGCCGGTCCAGCGCATCTGGCGCGACGCCAACGCCGCCGCGCAGCACCCGGCGTTCGACCTCCGCCGCCGGGGCGCGACGCCCTCCTGAAACGGGGGCCGGCCGCTGCCACGGACAGCGGCCGGCCCCTTCCTCAACCCGCCTGGTACGGCTCCCACTTCACCTCGTCGTTGCCGTACGTGTACATCGGCCGCCCGCGCATCCCGCTCGTCCGGAACGGCTTCCCGTGGTCGTCGATCCGCAGCATCCCCTCACGCCCGCCGCTGCTCCACCTGAGCTCCAGGTACCAGGTCACGTCGTACCCCTGCGCCTTCATGTCGAGGTTGAAGACCTCCACGTCCTCGGACGACACCTTGTACGGGAACGGCTTGGCCGGGATCGTACGGTCGCCCTGCGATCCCGGTACGGGCGTGATGATCGGGTGCCCGGTGTCCAGGTCGGAGGCGAAGGTCCGCGGCGCGATGCCGCTGCCGCAGCCGTTGCCCATGAGGTACGCCGACCAGGGCAGCGGCGCCTTGCGGGAGAGCACCCGCACGTACAGGCCCTTCAGGACGACCGCCTCGCGCGAGGTGCCCTGGACGGTCAGCTGGAGCAGCATGTTCCCGGCGTCGACCCCGCCGTACGACCGGGCCCAGCCGCGCCGGTCCTGCGGCGGAGGCGGCGGAGCCACCCCTTCCGGCTCTCGGTCCAGCAGGTAGAACTGCCCGCAGGGCTCGTCCCAGTTGTACGAGGAGATGGTGACGGCGGGCGGCGCGCCGAGGCCGGTACTGGGGCTGCCTTGGGGCTGCTTCTCAGCGAAACCGGCGGGTGCGCCGGGTGCGCCGGGTGCGGCCGGCTCGGCCGAGGGCGCGGTGAAGGGCGTGCCGGAGGACGCGGAGGGCTGCGGAGAGGCGGAGGGAGGTGTCGGTGAGGGCCGGAGGTCGGTGGAGGTGGGCGGCGTGAAGGTGTCGTCGTCCGCCCGGGCCCCTTGGCTCGGTGCGCTGGCGCCGTCCTCCGCCCGCGACCCGACGAGGTCGGCGGCGACGACGGTGGTCGGCACGAGGAGAGCGGCGGCGCCGACGGCGGCGATGAGCACCCGCGTACGCCGGGAGAGCCGGGTCCAGGAGGAGGCTGGGGCTCCGGCGGGCATCTCCGTGGCGGCGGTTGGAGGTTCGGGCACAGGCGCGGGCGCGACCTTGACCGGAACCGGAGCTACCGGCTCCGGCCCCGCCGCCGGCCGCCGCCGGGCCGCGTCCGCCACGATCCACCGCCGGTGCACCTCCACCAGCTCGTCGCCCGACGCCCCGCACAGCCGGGCGAACCGCTCGACGGGGGCGTACTCGTTGGGCACCGCGTCACCGTTGCAGTACCGGTGCAGCGTCGACGTACTGACGTGCAGTCTCCCGGCCAGCACGCCGTAGCTCCGCCCCGAACGGTCCTTCAGTTCCTTCAGCAGGGCCGCGAAATGCTCGGCCTCCGGCGTCGCCACGACGGCGTTCCCCTCCCTGGTCCGTCCCGGAACGGCGTTCCAGGGACGCGGAATTCCCGCAGGTCACCGTATGCGTAGACGTTCCGGCATCCCCAATGGTTCGCCGGGCGTTGCGGCCGGAATCAGCCACCCCACAAGCTCGGACCAGACCGCGGCACGGACCGACGTACCAACGTGCCGACCGATGTACCGAACACGGGGAGTACCACCGCCATGCGCACCAACCGCATCCGCACCACCGCGCTCGCCGCCACCGCACTGGTGGCCGCCCTCTCGCTGACCGCCTGCGGCGGGAACGAAGGCACGAAGAGCGCGGGCCCGGCTCCGGCTCCGGCCGCCACGACGGAGTCCACCGCACCGCAGACACCCCAGACGCCCCAGACCACCGCGCCGCCCGCCGAGACCGCCTCCACGCCGGCCCAGGGCAAGCACGCGGGCGGCAACGGCGGGCAGCGCACGCACAGCGGCACCGAGACGGCGACGCAGGCCGCGTCCACCGCCCGCACCACCTGCACGACCGCGAACACCAAGGTGACGGTCACCAAGGTGAACCGCCCGATCAACCACCTGCTGCTGACGCTCAAGAACACCGGCTCCGGCCTCTGCGACGCCTACTACGCGCCGCACCTCGGCTTCGACGGCGCCCAGTCCGTCTTCCCGATCCTGGAGGACAGCAAGCCGCAGGCCGTGGTCACGCTGGCACCCGGCGAGGAGGCGTACGCGGGCATCGGCCTCAGCGGCGAGCCGGGCCAGAGCAAGCTCCACAAGAGCAAGAACCTGTCGGTCTTCTTCGCCGAGAAGAACGGCTCGACGTACGACACGCCCGCCAAGCTGAAGCTCCCGGCCGAGACCTACTGGGACGACAACGGCTTCGTCACCTACTGGCAGTCGGACCGGGCGAACGCGCTCATGTACTGACGCCGCGTCGCCCTACAGGCCGATGCGTGAACCGTACGTACGGTTCACGCATCGGCCTTCGCCGGAGCCGTCTCGTACCGCAGGAGCACCACGCCCGTGCCGAAGGTCCGGGTCTCCAGGAGCCGCAGCCCCTGCCGGTCCGCCGCTTCGCCGAAGAAGGGACGGCCCCGGCCGAGGAGGACCGGGTGGACGTAGAGGCGGTACTCGTCCACGAGGTCCAGCCGCCGGAACGTCTCCACCAGATCCGCCCCGCCGACGATCAGGTCCCCGGCCACCGCGTCCCGCACCGCGCACATCTCGTCCCGCTCCACCTCGCGCAGCAGGGTCGCTCCGGGCCCCACGCTCTCCAGCGTCCGGGAGCAGACGTACTTCGGCATGTCCCGCCAGATACCGGCGAATTCGGCCATCGGCCCGGCGTTGGCGGGATCCTGGTCGGCGGTCGGCCAGAACTCCTCCATCAGCTGGTAGGTCACGCGTCCTTCGACGAACGCGCCGGCCGTCCGGAGGCTGTCGTTGAAGTGCTGGTGGAGTTCCTCGTCGACGAAATGCCAGTCGATGTCGCCGTCGGTCCCTTCGAAGAAACCGTCGAGGGAGACCGAGATGGACGAGACGATCTTGTTCATGGAACCACCCACAGAGGTCGCCGGGAACAGGCCACCGCGACGATACGCCTCCGAGGCCCGTTCAGCGGCCGTCGGCGCACCGCCCGTTGTCAGTGGTGCCCCCTAGGCTCACCACCATGGCGACGCTCCCGAATCCTCTGCCCGACCTGGCCTCCTCCGGCCTGGACCTTCCGCCAGGCTCCCTCGTGGACGCCACGCTGGACGGCCCCTGGCACGAACCGCTGCTCTGGTACGCGGACGGGCCCGCCGCGCCCCGGGACTGGACGGCCCTGCGGACGGCCGGGCGGCGGGTCGGGCTGTTGCCGGTGCTGGTCAGCGGAGGCTCGCGTGAGCAGTGGCCCGGCGAGTGGGACCTGTGCCCGGACGCGACGACGTATCCGGGCGACCACGACGCCGACGAGGTGCTGGCGGGGTACTGGACGGATCACGCGGCCGACGAGGTGGGCGGCGCGGAGGACGCCACCGGTGGCCGGCCCGGTCTCGCGCCGACGCCGGCCCAGGGGTCCGGTGCGGACCCGGACGAGGCGGCCGCCGGACTGGCGGGCGTGATCACGGCCGACCCGGACAGCTGGCTCGGCGGCACCCGGATGGCCCTCGTCCCGGCCCGCCGCAGCGCCGACATACCGGCGGCCATCGGCTGGTCCGGCCCGGTGAACCACGAGAACGACGTGGCCCGGCTCTGCGCGGTGCTCCGCTCCTGGGAGGACCGGTACGACGTACGGGTGGTGGTGCTCGGCTTCGACACCCTGACCGTCTCCGTGGGCCGCCCGCCGACCACCTTGGCCGAGGCCCGCGCGCTGGCCGCCGAGCACTACGCGTTCTGCCCGGACAACATCGACCAGTCACCGCCGTACGACCTGGACGTCTACGCGGAGAAGGCGATCCTGAACCAGGAAGCGTGGTCGTTCTGGTGGGACTGAAAGCGCGGCGGCACTCCGACCTCTCCCGGATCACGGCACGGGACGGCACCGGGTCCTGATCGGCGTGGCCGACCCCGCGCAGCCACATCTGGTGGCGCCGCGAGGACAGGCGGACCGACCGACATACCGGCGGCCGACTGAGCCCTGGTACTCATGCGGGCGACCGACCTCCGAGGTTGACTCGTCCCCATGCCCGACACCACACGCGACCACCGCGCCTGGATCGCCCCGCTGGTCTGCACGCTCGTGACCCTGCCGATGGGACTCGCCGCCCTCTTCGTCGGCGGGCTCGCTCCGATGGCCTGCGACTCCTGCGACGGCACCGAAGCCGCCCGCTTCGACGCGAGCTTCGCGCCGGCGTGGACCGTCCTGTGCGTGGGCCTGCTGCTGGCCGTGATGGTGCTGGTCGCCAGCTGGACCGTGCCCTGGCAGGTGCGCAACATGGCCCGGCGCGTGGGCCTGGCACTGGCCGCACCTGCCACCGCGATGGTCACTTTCGTAGCATTCATGGCACTGGTCGACTGGCCCTGACAGAAAGTGTCCACCCCCATGAACGACACGCACCCCCCGACCACGGCAGCTGCGGCAGCGGCCGAAGCCGCCGAACGCCTGATAGCCGAGTACCGCGCACTGCCTCCGGGAAGCGACCGCAAGCGCGAGATCATCACCGAGCTGGACGCCAACGCGCAGGCGCTGCCGTTCCTCGTCTCGGTGGTCGCCGACGCGGAGGAGTACGGCCTCGCCCGCGTCGAGAGCGCCACCGTCCTGCGCGTCTGGCCGCCGGACGACCCCGACCTCCGCCGCCGCGCGGGCCGCGCGCTGCTCACCGCGCTGCGGGAGCCGGAGGAGGACCTGGTCCGCCAGTACGCGGCGATGTCCCTGGCGCCGTACACGTCCGACCCGCTCGTCGCGATGGCCCTGGACTCCACGGCGCGCGCGGACCAGGACCCGCTCGTACGGGACAGCGCCCGCTTCTCCATCAAGGAGGCCCACCGGCTCCAGGAGACCGGAGCGGGTGGGCCGTGATCACGCGGGGGCTCAGCCCCGCCCGGCGTCCCGTCCTGCGAGCCACTGGGCGACCTCGGTCGCCCAGTAGGTCAGGATCATCTGCGCCCCGGCCCGCCGGATCCCGGTCAGGCTCTCCAGGATCGCCTTGTCCCGGTCGATCCAGCCCTTCTCGGCGGCGGCCTCGATCATCGCGTACTCGCCGCTGATCTGGTACGCGGCCACCGGCACGTCCACCGACTCCGCGACCTTGGCGAGAATGTCCAGATACGGTCCGGCGGGCTTCACCATGACCATGTCGGCGCCCTCCTCCAGGTCGAGCGCCAGCTCCCGCAGCGACTCCCGGGCGTTGGCCGGGTCCTGCTGGTAGGTCTTGCGGTCGCCGGTGAGCGAGGAGCCGACGGCCTCGCGGAACGGGCCGTAGAAGGCGGAGGAGTACTTCGCGGTGTAGGCGAGGATCGACACGTCCTCGTAGCCGGTCTGGTCCAGCGCGTCGCGGACCACGCCGACCTGGCCGTCCATCATCCCGCTGGGACCGACCACATGGGCTCCGGCGTCCGCCTGGACCTGGGCCATCTCCGCGTACCGCTCCAGCGTCGCGTCGTTGTCCACGCGGCCGTCGGCGTCCAGGACTCCGCAGTGGCCGTGGTCGGTGTACTCGTCCAGGCACAGGTCCGACATGACCACCAGGTCGTCACCGACCTCCTCGCGCACCGCCCGCAGCCCGAGCTGGAGGATGCCGTCCGGGTCGGTGCCCGCCGTGCCCCGGCCGTCCTTCTTCGCGTCCTCCGGAACCCCGAAGAGCATGATCCCCGAGACCCCCGCCACCGCCGCCTCGACGGTCGCCTTCCGCAGCGTGTCCAAGGTGTGCTGGTGCACGCCGGGCATGGCCGAGATGGCGACCGGGGCGTCGATGCCCTCCCGTACGAACGCGGGCAGGATCAGGTTCGCCGGGTCGAGCCGGGTCTCGGCGACCATCCGCCGCATCGCCGGGGTCGTCCGCAGCCGCCGGGGGCGGGAGCCGGGGAAGTTTCCGTACGCAGTCATCCTTCGACGATAGACCCGGCCCCACCACCCGCTTACCGACACCGGCGCCGGAAAAGACCCAAAAACGGCGGCGGGCCCGGCCGCCGAAGCGACCGGGCCCACTCACCGTCGTACTGCCGCTACGTCGTCGTCCGGCGCCTGCGCGCGCCCGGGCGGCGCTCGCTCGGCCGGGTCACCGGGTCGCCGGCCTCCTTCGCCGCGTCCCGCCGCTGCGCACCGAAGGCGGCGAGCGCCTCGGCGAGCTTGTGCACGGACGGCTCCGGGGACAGGACGTCCACGCGCAGGCCGTGCTCCTCGGCGGTCTTCGCGGTGGCCGGGCCGATACACGCGATGACGGTCACGTTGTGCGGCTTGCCGGCGATGCCGACCAGGTTCCGGACGGTCGAGGACGAGGTGAACAGGACCGCGTCGAAGCCGCCGCCCTTGATCGCCTCGCGGGTGTCGGCCGGCGGCGGCGAGGCGCGGACCGTGCGGTACGCGGTGACGTCGTCGACCTCCCAGCCCAGCTCGATCAGCCCGGCCACCAGCGTCTCGGTGGCGATGTCGGCGCGCGGCAGGAACACCCGGTCGATCGGGTCGAAGACCGGGTCGTACGGCGGCCAGTCCTCCAGCAGTCCGGCGGCGGACTGCTCACCGGAAGGCACCAGGTCCGGCTTCACACCGAAGTCGACCAGCGCGGCGGCGGTCTGCTCGCCGACGGCCGCGACCTTGATCCCGGCGAAGGCCCGGGCATCGAGCCCGTACTCCTCGAACTTCTCCCGGACCGCCTTGACCGCGTTCACGCTGGTGAAGGCGATCCACTCGTAGCGTCCGGTGACCAGGCCCTTGACCGCGCGCTCCATCTGCTGGGGCGTACGCGGCGGCTCGACGGCGATCGTCGGAACCTCGTGCGGGACGGCACCGTACGAACGCAGCTGGTCGGAGAGCGACGCGGCCTGCTCCTTCGTGCGCGGGACGAGCACCCTCCAGCCGAACAGCGGCTTGGACTCGAACCACGCGAGCTGGTCGCGCTGGGCGGCGGCACTGCGCTCACCGACCACGGCTATGACCGGCCGGTGTCCCTCCGGCGACGGGAGCACCTTGGCCTGCTTGAAGACCTGGGCGATCGTCCCGAGGGTCGCCGTCCAGGTGCGCTGGCGGGTGGTGGTGCCCGCGATCGTCACGGTGAGCGGGGTGTCGGGCTTGCGGCCGGCCGAGACCAGCTCACCGGCGGCGGCCGCGACCGCGTCCAGCGTGGTGGAGACGACGGCGGTCGCGTCGCTCGCGCCGACCTCGCTCCAGCACCGGTCGGAGGCGGTACGGGCATCGACGAAGCGCACGTCGGCGCCTTGCGCGTCCCGCAGCGGCACTCCGGCGTACGCGGGCACGCCAACGGCGTTCGCGACACCGGGGACGACCTCGAAGGGCACTCCGGCGGCGGCGCAGGCGAGCATCTCCGCGCCCGCGTCGCCGTCCAGGCCCGGGTCGCCCGCCACAGCACGGACCACCCGCCTGCCGCCCTTCGCGGCCTCCATGACAAGATTGGCCGCGTCCCTGAGAACGGGTACTCCGGCGGCTGTTGACGCCACGTCAACAACCGTCAGCTCAGGCGTGCTCACGCCTGCCCGCGCATGGCCGCGAACGACGTCGAGAACGTCCGGTTCGGCGACCAGGACGTCCGCGCTCGCCAGCGCCTCGACGGCGCGGAGCGTCAGCAGTCCCGGGTCGCCGGGACCGGCGCCGAGGAAGGTGACCTGACCTCGTGGGGACAGGGCAGGAAAGTCGGATGCGGCGGGGCCGGTGGGGCTCAAAGTGCTCGCTCCCCCATAAGACCGGCCGCACCCTTGGCGAGCATCTCGGCCGCGAGTTCGCGACCGAGGGCCGCCGCGTCGTCGTGCGACGTGGGGACGGGACCGGTGGTGGACAGCTGTACCAGCGAGGAACCGTCGGTGGAACCGACGACTCCGCGCAGGCGCAGTTCGTTGACAACCTGTCCGTCGACCAGGAGGTCGGCCAGCGCACCCACAGGTGCGGAGCAGCCGGCCTCCAGGGCGGCGAGCAGGGCACGTTCGGCGGTCACGGCGGCCCGGGTGTACGGGTCGTCGAGCTCGGCGAGCGCGGCGGCGAGGTCGGCGCTGGTCGCAGCGCACTCGATCGCCAGTGCTCCCTGGCCGGGAGCGGGCAGAACGGTGTCGACCGGCAGGAAGTCGGTGACCTCGCCGGTCCGGCCGAGGCGGCTGAGCCCGGCGGCGGCGAGGACCACCGCGTCGAGCTCACCGTCGCGCACGAACCCGATCCGCGTGTCGACGTTGCCCCGGATCGGGACGGTCTCGATCCGCAGGCCGTGCGAGCGGGCGTACGCGTTCAGCTGCGCCATGCGGCGCGGCGAACCGGTGCCGATGCGGGCGCCGTCGGGCAGCTGCTCGAAGGTCAGCCCGTCACGAGCCACCAGCGCGTCGCGCGGGTCCTCGCGCTGCGGCACGGCCGCCAGCACCAGCTCGTCCGGCTGCGAGGTCGGCAGGTCCTTGAGCGAGTGGACCGCGAAGTCCACCTCGCCCCGCAGCAGCGCCTCGCGCAGGGCCGCGACGAACACACCGGTGCCGCCGATCTGCGCCAGGTGCTCACGGGAGGTGTCGCCGTACGTGGTGATCTCGACGAGCTCGACGGCGCGCCCGGTCACCTCGCGGACCGCCTCGGCCACGAGGCCGGACTGGGCCATGGCGAGCTTGGAGCGCCGGGTGCCCAGCCGGAGCGGCGCGGCGTTGCCCGCGCCCGGCGATGAGTTGTCGGTCATGACCGCCCTCTATTCGGGTCGTTCAGGTCGGCCCGGGAGACGGCGGCCACCGTCTGCGGGTCGAGGTCGAAGAGTTCGCGCAGCGCGTCCGCGTACCCGGCGCCGCCGGGCTCGCTGGCCAGCTGTTTGACCCGCACGGTGGGCGCGTGCAGGAGTTTGTCGACGACGCGGCGCACGGTCTGGGTGATCTCGGCGCGCTGCTTCTCGTCCAGGTCGGGAAGGCGGCCGTCCAGCCGGGCGATCTCGCCGGCGACCACGTCGGCGGCCATGGTGCGCAGCGCGACCACGGTCGGCGCGACATGGGCGGCGCGCTGGGCGGCGCCGAAGGCGGCCACCTCGTCGGCGACGATCGTGCGGACCTGGTCCACGTCGGCGGCCATCGGCGCGTCGGCGGAGGCGTTGGCGAGCGACTCGATGTCGACGAGGCGGACACCGTCGATGCGGTGGGCTGCGCCGTCGATGTCGCGTGGCATGGCGAGGTCGAGCAGTGCGAGCTTCACCGGTCCGGTGGACTGCGCGGGCAGCGCGACGCGGCGCGGTGCGGCGTCGGGCGCGGAGCCGTTCTCCACCCAGGCGGCGTGCTGGTCGACGTCGGCCGGGGCCGGGACGGCCGTGAGCGGCTCCGGCTCGGCCGGTGCGTCCAGGGTGGTGCCGAGCGCGTCGGCCAGGGCGTCGGCGGTGAGGACGAGGCCGGTGGCACCGGTGCAGGAGACGACGACGTCGGCACGTGTCAGTTCGTCGGCTACCGCGGACATCTCGACGGCGTGCGCGCGCACGGTGGTGTCGTCGCCCCGCTGGAGGATCTCCACCAGCCGGTCCGCGCGGGAGCGGGTCCGGTTGGCGACGACGATCTCGGCGACGCCGGTACGCGCCAGGGTCGCGGCGGCCAGCGAGGACATCGAACCGGCGCCGATCACCAGCGCGCGCTTGCCCTGGGCCCAGAGGCCCGGGTCCGCGCCGGCGGCGAGCTGCTGGAGCCCGAAGGAGACGAGCGACTGCCCGGCCCGGTCGATCCCGGTCTCGCTGTGGGCGCGCTTGCCGACCCGCAGGGCCTGCTGGAAGAGGTCGTTGAGCAGCCGTCCGGCGGTGTGCAGCTCCTGGCCGCGCGCGAGCGCGTCCTTGATCTGGCCGAGGATCTGCCCCTCGCCGACGACCATCGAGTCCAGGCCGCAGGCCACCGAGAAGAGGTGGTGGACGGCGCGGTCCTCGTAGTGCACATAGAGATACGGAGTGAGCTCGTCCAGTCCGACGCCGCTGTGCTGGGCGAGCAGCGTGGAGAGCTCGGCGACGCCCGCGTGGAACTTGTCCACGTCCGCGTACAGCTCGATGCGGTTGCAGGTGGCCAGCACGGCGGCCTCGGTCGCGGGTTCCGCGGCGAGGGTGTCCTGGAGCAGCTTGGCCTGGGTGTCGGCAGCGAGGGAGGCCCGTTCCAGTACGGACACGGGGGCGCTGCGGTGGCTCAGCCCGACGACGAGGAGGCTCATGCCGGCATCACGGCGGGCATGTCCCCGTCGGGTCCCTTCCGGCTCGCGGGCGTGGCACGCATCGGCGGCGCCTCGGGGTCCTCGGCGTCGGCGGACGCGTCCTCGCCGGCCTTGCGCTGCTCGTGGAAGGCCAGGATCTGCAGCTCGATGGAGAGGTCGACCTTGCGTACGTCGACGCCTTCGGGCACCGAGAGCACGGTCGGCGCGAAGTTGAGGATGGAGGTCACACCGGCGGCCACGAGCCGGTCGCAGACCTGCTGGGCGGCGCCGGGCGGAGTGGTGATCACGCCGATGGACACACCGTTGTCGCTGATGATCCGGTCCAGGTCGTCCGTGTGCTGGACGGCGATCCCGGCCACCGGCGTACCGGCCATGGCCGGGTCGGCGTCGATCAGCGCCGCGACCCGGAAGCCGCGCGAGGCGAAGCCGCCGTAGTTGGCGAGGGCCGCGCCGAGGTTACCGATGCCGACAATGGCGACCGGCCAGTCCTGCGTGAGGCCGAGCTCACGGGAGATCTGGTAGACGAGGTACTCGACGTCGTACCCGACACCGCGGGTGCCGTAGGACCCCAGGTAGCTGAAGTCCTTGCGCAGCTTCGCGGAGTTGACGCCGGCCGCGGTGGCCAGTTCCTCGGAGGAGACCGTGGGTACGGATCGCTCGGAGAGCGCGGTGAGGGCGCGCAGGTACAGCGGAAGTCGGGCGACGGTGGCCTCGGGAATTCCTCGGCTACGGGTCGCCGGTCGGTGAGTTCGGCCAGTTGCCACGGTGCTCCTGCGGGATGAGCGGGGCTGCAGGCGGCCGTATGTCCCAAGACCGCCCCGTCGAATGCAGGCTATGTCTTTGTGAACGCGTGCACAAAGATGGTGTCCGTTTTGTCCGGTCAAAGTGACCGGGGTCACGCACATTGCCCGCGCGATCCCGGAACCAGGGACCGCATCAGCCCGTTGCAGCCTCGAAGGGGGCAAAGCGGTACACACTCCTCATGTCTACGCCCCCGAGACCACTCAAAACGCCCACGATGTTAACCGAGTTTCACGTCCGCACCCAGTGCCTTGCGCAGTCTCGCCGGGTCCACCCGCCAGAACGTGTGCTGTTCGCCATCGATCAGCACCACCGGAATCTGCTCCCAGTACTCCTTGTACAGCTCCTCGTCCTCGGTGATGTCCTTCTCCACCCACGACGCACCGGTCTCCTCACAGACCGCGCTCACCACCGCCCGCGCGTCCTCACACAGATGGCACCCCGGTTTCCCGACCAGGGTCACCACCCGCTCGGCGGGCTTCTTCTTCGTACGACGCAGCAGCGGACTCATGCCTCTCATTCTGCGCCCGTCCACAGCACCGGCGGACCGCCCGGAATCACCCGATTAACGATGCGGCCCCGCAGAGTTCACGCCACCGCATCCCGGCAGGTCGGGCACGTACGGAGGGACTGGCTATGCTCACCGCATGGCCGCACTTGGATGGCTCACACCCCGTAGGCGTTCCGCAACCGCACGGAGCGTCCTGGCAGGCGAGGCCGCGGCCGAGGCCGCACGCAAGACCTCGGCCGAGGACGAGTCCGCCCTCCTGACCGGAGCCCCCGACCATGCCCCCGAGGAGCCCGCGTTCCCGGTCGCCGGGGACGACCGCGCCGCCGCCTTCTTCGACCTCGACAACACCGTCATGCAGGGTGCCGCGATCTTCCACTTCGGCCGGGGCCTGTACAAGCGGAGGTTCTTCGAGCGCCGCGAGCTCACCCGCTTCGCCTGGCAGCAGGCCTGGTTCCGGCTGGCCGGCGTCGAGGACCCCGAGCACATGCAGGACGCCCGCGACAGCGCGCTCTCCATCGTCAAGGGCCACCGCGTCTCCGAGCTGATGTCCATCGGCGAGGAGATCTACGACGAGTACATGGCCGACCGCATCTGGCCCGGCACCCGCGCCCTGGCCCAGGCCCACCTCGACGCCGGCCAGCGCGTCTGGCTGGTCACCGCCGCGCCGGTGGAGACCGCCACCATCATCGCCCGACGCCTCGGCCTGACCGGCGCGCTCGGCACCGTCGCGGAATCGGTCGACGGCGTCTACACCGGCCGCCTGGTGGGCGAGCCGCTGCACGGCCCCGCCAAGGCCGAAGCCGTCCGCGCGCTGGCGGCGGCCGAGAGCCTGGACCTGGAGCGGTGCGCCGCCTACAGCGACTCGCACAACGACATCCCGATGCTCTCGCTGGTCGGCCACCCGTACGCGATCAACCCGGACACCAAGCTCCGCAAGCACGCCAGGTCCCTGGACTGGCGGCTGCGCGACTACCGCACCGGCCGCAAGGCGGCCAAGGTAGGCATCCCGGCCGCGGCCGGCGTCGGCGCACTGGCGGGCGGCACCGCCGCCGCCCTCGCGCTGCACCGCCGCCGCCGCTGACCGCGGCCCGCGCGATCCGCCGCGTACGTCAACACCCGCTGTGCCGGTCAACCGGGCGCCCGAGCGGGAGAGTGACAGATCACGAAGCAATCCGATCAATAAGTGGTCACGATGTGCTGCTCGATGCGTCACTTAGCGATACAAGAAACGACGTAATCGGTGATTTAGACAACTGGGTGTAGCGCCGCCTGCACGAAGCGTTATTCTCCTCAGACGCATCACGAAGGCCGCCGCTCGCTACGACGAGTGACGTTTTTCGAACTGCTCGTGATGGAAGCTCTGCCTCTGGGAGTCCCGTGTACCCACACGTCGGGGTTGACGCCTCGGGCCTGGCTACGCTGCGTGCATCGGTCATCGACCGCCTGCGCGGCTTCGTCCCCACCGCGTACACCGTCCCCGCCTTCGCCACCCCCGCACCCGTCGGCCCGTGCTACGCCATGGCCGAACGCAGTGCGGCGGTCGGAAGACGCAGCACCCGCGCCGCCTCGACCACGTCGACCGTCCGCCGTCCCACGGCGGACAGCGACAGCGCGCGCATGATGGACCTCGTCGAG
This sequence comes from Streptomyces sp. NPDC006174, assembly GCF_040614075.1. Lineage (NCBI taxonomy): Bacteria > Bacillati > Actinomycetota > Actinomycetes > Kitasatosporales > Streptomycetaceae > Streptomyces > Streptomyces sp. NPDC006174. The sequence goes on from NZ_JBEXTJ010000007.1 coordinate 476,876, forward strand.
CGCGCGCAGGCCGGCGAGGCCGACGCATTCGGCCGCCTGTACGACCAGTACAGCGACACCGTGTACCGGTACATCTACTACCGCGTGGGCGGCAAGGCGACCGCGGAGGACCTCACCAGTGAGACCTTCCTCCGCGCGCTGCGCCGTATCTCCACGTTCACCTGGCAGGGTCGCGACTTCGGTGCCTGGCTGGTCACGATCGCCCGCAACCTGGTCGCCGACCACTTCAAATCCAGCCGGTTCCGACTGGAAGTGACCACCGGCGAGATGCTCGACGCCAACGAGGTGGCGCGCTCACCCGAGGACTCCGTCCTGGAGTCCCTCTCCAACGCCGCACTGCTCCAGGCCGTGCGCCGACTCAATCCACAGCAGCAGGAGTGCGTCACGCTGCGCTTCCTGCAAGGCCTCTCGGTCGCCGAGACGGCCCGGGTGATGGGAAAGAACGAAGGCGCGATCAAGACCTTGCAGTACCGCGCCGTCCGGACGCTCGCACGGCTCCTGCCGGACGACGCCCGCTGACCGGAACCGGCGCGTACGACGCCGGAAAGTGACCGTCCCCTCACGCACTGGTCCGATCATCTTTCGTGCGTAACCCAAGTGCCGAGGCGCTCGTTGTGCCGGTTGCAGGCCCCCTGTCGTCACGCCCTGACCGTCGCCACTCACTCCATCGAGTGGAAGCGCTCAAGGTGGGCAACCTTCCGGACCGCCAGGGGAGTCGACCGTCATGACGAGAGGAGGTGCCGCCAGTGATCGCAAACGTTTCGGCACACCGGCGGGCGAACGCCTTCGCCCAGGCCCTGGAGGAGCAGACCCCCCAGGGTGCGGCGGCCGTACAGCCCGAGGAGCCGGCCGACCAGGCCGACCGCGGACCGCTGTTGGCCTTGGCGAACGGCCTCGGTGAGCTACCGAAGCCGCAGTTGGACCCCGAGGTCAAAGTGGTGCAGCGAGCCCAGCTCGTCGCCGCCATGGAGGCCATGTTCGCCGAGGGCGGCGCATCGACGGGCCCTACGGTGCCCGTGCAACGGGGCAAGGGGGCCCACCGGGCCTCTCCACTGCGCAGACTGCGTCCCCGCTCCCGCTGGGCGAAGGGGCTCACCGCCGGTGGGCTCACCGTGGGTGTGGCAGCCGGAGCGTTCGGCGGCGTGGCCGCTGCCAGCTCCGACGCCCTGCCCGGTGACTCGCTGTACGGGCTGAAGCGCGGGATGGAGGACATCAGCCTCGGCATGGCCAAGGGCGACGCCGACCGCGGCGAGGCCTACCTCGACCAGGCCTCCACCCGGCTCAGCGAGGCCCGCAGACTCATGGAGCGCGGCCGCGCCGGCGAGCTGGACCACGAATCCCTCGGCGCGGTCAGACGCGCGCTCAACGGCATGTCCCACGACGCCTCCGAGGGACACCGCCTGCTCCACTCCGCCTACCAGCGCGACGGCTCCATCGGCCCCATCCAGACCCTGGACACCTTCTCCCGCTCGCACCGCGCCACCTGGAGCAGCCTCCGCGACCGCCTCCCCGTCCAGCTCACCGACATCCGCGACCAGGTCAGCTCCGTCTTCCAAGCCATGGAGGACGACGTCGCCCCGCTCCAGTCACTCCTCCCCCGTCCGCCGGGCGGCAGCGAGGACACCAAACGCACCGGCACCACCACCCCGGAGACCGGATCCCCCCGGACCGACGGCCCCGCACCCGCGCCCCCGGCCCCCTCCGAGGACCGCCCCGACTCCACCACCGCACCGAAGCCGTCGGACGCACCGCGCTCCCCCGGCTCCTCCGGCGCCACCCCGGACGACGGCCTCCTCGACGGCGGTACGGACGGCCTGCTCGACGACCTCCCGACCGACGGGCTCACCCAGCCGACCCCGGAGGACCGCCCCAGCACCCCGCCCCGTCCCGCCCCGGACGTCACCCTCCCTCCGCTGCTCCCCGGGCTCCTCCCCGGCCTCGGGATCGACGGAGAGAACCTCAAGCCCAAGCCGTAGGGCGTACGCGAGAGGGGGCCGGCACGCGATCCGCGTACCGGCCCCCTCTCCGTATGCCGGGCGCTCAGAAGAAGACCGACCGCCGCTGCACCAGCAGCTTGTACAGCGTGTGCTGGATCTGCTCCCGCACCTGGTCCGTCAGGTTGAACATCAGCATCGGATCCTCCGCCGCCTCCGGCGGATAGCCGTCCGTCGGGATCGGCTCACCGAACTGGATCGTCCACTTCGTCGGCAGCGGCACCGCGCCCAGCGGCCCCAGCCACGGGAACGTCGGCGTGAGCGGGAAGTACGGGAAGCCCAGCAGCCGGGCCAGCGTCTTCGCGTTGCCGATCATCGGGTAGATCTCCTCGGCCCCGACGATCGAGCACGGCACGATCGGCGTCCCCGCCCGCAGCGCCGTCGACACGAACCCGCCCCGGCCGAACCGCTGCAGCTTGTACCGGTCACCGAACGGCTTCCCGATCCCCTTGAACCCTTCCGGCATCACGCCGACGATCTCGCCCGTCTCCAGCAGCCGCTGCGCGTCCTCCGCACAGGCCAGCGTGTGCCCGGCCTTCCGCGCCAGCTCGTTGACGACCGGCAGCTGGAAGACCAGATCGGCGGCGAGCAGCCGCAGATGGCGCCCGGCCGGGTGGTTGTCGTGCACCGCGACCTGGAGCATCAGCCCGTCCAGCGGCAGCGTCCCGGAGTGGTTGGCCACGATGAGCGCCCCGCCGTCCGACGGGATGTTCTCGATGCCCTTCACCTCGACCCGGAAGTACTTCTCCGCCAGCGGCCGGAGCGCCGACATCAGGACCTGGTCGGTGAGCTCCTTGTCGTAACCGAACTCGTCGACCTCGTAGTCGCCGGTGACCCGCCGCCGCAGGAACGCCAGCCCGCCCGCGATCCGCCGGTCCCAGCCGCCACCGGCCTCACGCGCCTCGCCCACCGGCGACTCCAGGGCCTCCTGAGGCTCCTGAGCCCCCGCCGCGGCCTCCTCGGAGGGATCGGGCAGCCGGCCGCCCGGCAGAGCGCTCACCGGCGCCGTGGAGCCGTCGCTCCGCCCGCCGCTGCCGCTCCCGGTCCGGCGCCGGGCCGGACGCGAGCCGCCACCGGACCGCGAACGGTCGTCGTCGAACGGAATGACCTTGGCGTCCGCCATCGTGACCGCGCTCCTCTACCTGCCGCCGTGAGTCGTCTGTACCGCACCGGTCCCGCGCTCCCGCGGTCCGGCACCACCCGGCAGCGGCAGCTCCGCCAGCCGGTCCACCGCCCTGCCCACCGTCTCCGGCGGCAGCAGCCCCGGGCCCAGGCTCCGCGCGAACTCCGCGAAGGTCTCGGCCGTGCTGAACTCCGGCCGGAAACCGAGCGTGTCGCGCATCTGCACGGTCGAGACCACCCTGCCGTGGGTCAGCAGCCGGATCTGCTCCGGTGAGAAGTCGCTCATGCCGATCGTACGGAGCGCCGAGCCGACCCACGTGACGGCAGGCAGCAGCACCGGCACCGTCGGCTTGCCCAGCCGCCGCGAACACTGCGAGAGCAACAGCACCCCGTCGCCGGCGATGTTGAACGTCCCGCTGTTCAGCGTCCCGCGCCGGGGCTCGCGCGCGGCGACCTGGAGGACGTCGACCACATCGTCCTCGTGCACGAACTGGAGCCGCGGGTCGTAGCCGAAGACCGTCGGCAGGACCGGCAGCGACAGATAGTCCGCCAGCGGCGAGTCCGGCCGCGGCCCCAGGATGTTGGCGAACCGCAGCACGCACACCGCGACGTCCGGCCGCCGCCGGGCGAAGCCCCGTACGTACCCCTCGACCTCCACCGCGTCCTTCGCGAACCCGCCGCTCGGCAGCGACTTCGGCGGAGTGGTCTCGGTGAACACCGCCGGATCGCGGGACGCCGACCCGTACACGCTCGTGCTCGACTTCACCACGAGCCGCTGCACGGTCGGCGACTTCTGGCAGGCACCGAGCAGCTGCATGGTGCCGATGACGTTGGTCTCCTTGATCGCCGTCCGGCCGGCGGTGCCGAGCGCCTTGCCGGAGACGTCCAGGTGCACCACCGTGTCGACGGCGTACTCGGCGAGGATCCGCGCCAGCGCGGACTGCCGGATGTCCGCCCGGACGAACTCCGCGTCGCCCAGCGGATGCGCGGGCGTGACCGTGTCCACGGCGATCACCCGGTCCACCCCGGGATCCCGCTGGACGCGCCGGACGAAGCGGCCCCCCAGCTGCCGGGCCACTCCTGTGACGAGGACGACCTTCCCCAAGACAGCGCCTTCCGTCGGCCCGGGAAGCCGGACCCGGCTCCCCTGCTTCCCGCGGTAACTTCCCTGGCCGTCACCGTAGCGGTTGAACGGTTGCCGTGTAACGCACCGCAGCCCTCCCGCCAGGACGGCGGGAGGGCTGCGGATCTCACGAACTGCGTTCGCTTACTTCTTGTTGCGACGCTGAACGCGCGTGCGCTTGAGCAGCTTGCGGTGCTTCTTCTTGGCCATCCGCTTGCGCCGCTTCTTGATAACAGAGCCCACGACTACCCTCGCTCACTTCTTCTTCACTGGTGCGGGGCGTCTGGGCCCACACGACCTACGTCGGCCTAGCCTACCCGCCACCGCGTGAGGGACGTAATCCGAGGGCAAACCCCAGGCGGCCCGGAGGCCTTCCTCAGGGTTCGGAGGCCGGCCTCAGGCTGATTCCACCCCCACAAAGGACTCGCGGAGATACGCGTGAACCGCTTGCTCCGGCACCCGGAAGGACCTTCCCACCCGGATCGCCGGCAGATGACCGCTGTGCACCAAGCGGTACACGGTCATCTTCGACACTCGCATGACCGAGGCGACTTCCGCCACGGTCAGAAACCTGACCTCGTTGAGAGGCCTTTCGTTGTCAGCAGCCATGACCCACCTGTACCTTCCGCACCGGACGCGCACCGGCTTCCCCTCCGGTGACTCTTCGTCGCTGTGCGCTCACTCCCCAGGTTAGGGGCGGGTGGTGCGAGTGGGGAAGAGGAGGGACGACCAGGCCACTTACGAGGGCAGGCCCGCCCGGTGGAGCACATAGCGCGTCAGTGGCCGGTAGTAGTGCGAACGGACTCCGTCGTCGAGCGGCACGGCGACCGAAACCCGCCCCTCGGCCTCGCCGACGAAGAGCGCGGGATCGTCCGTATCCGCCGGCCCGATCGCCTCGATACCGAGCTGACCTGCGCCGCAGACCCAGCCGTGATCACCGATCACCAGCTCCGGAAGCACCCCGTACCGCTCGGCCGCGTCCTGGAGGGCCACCCGGACCGGTAACGGCGAATGCGTGTGTGCGCCGGTTTCACCACCCGAGGGCCGCCCCCCGGGCTCACGTACCAGCGCGACCCCCCGTACGTAGTCCAGGTGGTACGTGCGTACGCCGAACCGGGTCGTCATGTCGATACATCTCCCCTGCGCCGGGGTGAGGACAGGACATCCCGCCGCCGACAAGGCGTCTGCCAGCCCGGCGTAGAAACCCAGCAGCCGGTGCGGATGCCCGGTCCCCAGCAGCACCGGAGCCCGCAGCGACGCCACCCGTCCCAGCCGCTCCGCGAACGCGTCAAGTCCGGCCACCGTCCGCTCCGGATCGATCGCGTCCGGACCCGACACATGCGCCGGATCGGCCGAGACCCCGCACCGCTCCGCCATCAGCCGCAACACCTCCGGCTCACCCCAGGCCCGCTCGGGCGTCAGCCCCAGCATCACCCGCGGATCGCGCGCGGCGAACAGCCGGTAGCTGCGCAGACTGTTCTCACGCGACGTGGCGACAGGCCCGGCCAGCCGGGCCGCCAGCAGATGGGCGCGCAACGCCCCGGTGCTCAACACCCTCGGGATGCTGCCGCATCGGCCCACCCGGGCGGGCCGGATTCGCCGTACACCCCACCGTTGGCGTAACCGCACGGCACAATGCCCATCCGGTACGCCACGGATCAGGCGAGCAGCCCTCGCAGCGGGAACGCCGCCTTACGGGTCGCGAGGACGGCCTGATCCAGCCGGTCCGCCGGATCGTAACCGTCCTCCCAGGACGGCCAGGACGGCGTACGCCCGTCAGTCATCCGGCCAGGCCCCAACTGCCGCGTACGGGCGTAGACAAGATCACGCCACGACGGCGGCACCACCGACTCCGGGTCGACGGACGCGTGCGCCGCGATCCCGACCAGATGCGTCCACGACCGCGGTACGACATCCACCACCGCGTACCCGCCGCCGCCGAGCGCCACCCACCGCCCGCCTTCCGCGTACTGGTGCGCCAGCTCGTGACAGGACTCCATCACCGCCCGCTGCGCGTCCAGCGAGACCGCGAGGTGGGCCAGCGGGTCCTCGAAGTGCGTGTCGGCCCCGTGCTGCGTGACGAGCACCTGGGGCCGGAAATCGGCCAGCAGCTCGGGCACGACGGCATGGAACGCCCGCAGCCACCCGGCGTCCCCGGTCCCGGCCGGCAGCGCCAGATTCACGGCAGAGCCCTCACCGGCCCCGGCCCCGGTCTCCTCCGGCCATCCGGTCTGCGGGAAGAGCGTGCGCGGGTGCTCGTGCAGCGAGATCGTCAGGACGCGCGGGTCCTCCCAGAACGCGGCCTGGACGCCGTCCCCGTGGTGCACGTCCACATCGACGTACGCGACGCGCTCGGCGCCGAGCTCCAGCAGACGGGCGATGGCGAGGGCCGGATCGTTGTAGATGCAGAACCCGGCGGCCGCGCCCGGCATGGCGTGGTGCAGCCCGCCGGTGAAGTTCACCGCGTGCGCGGTCTCGCCGCGCCACACGGCCTCGGCGGCACCGACGGACAGCCCGGCGATCAGCGCGGACGCCTCATGCATCCCGGAGAACGCCGGATCATCCACCGTACCCAGCCCGTACTCCTGGTCGGCGGCCCGCGGATCGGCCGAGGCGGCCCGTACGGCGGACACGTAGTCCTGCCGGTGCACGAGCCGCAGGGTCGAGTCCCCGACCGGCTTCGCCGACCGCAGGTCCACCGCCTCATCGAGCCCGAACGCCCGCACCAGCCCCATCGTCAGGGCCAGCCGGACCGGGTCCATGGGGTGGCTCTCCCCGAAGTCGTATCCCGTAACCGCGTCATCCCACATCAGCTGTGCGCGCCCGCTCATGCCCGCCACCGTATCGGTCGGACTCCGGCGCGAACGAGCGGGCATACACCAGCGTCGCCAGCACCAGAACCATCGGTACGAGCATGGCACCCCGGTAGCTCCACGCATCGGCAGAGCGGCAGCAGCAGCTTGAACGAGACGGCCCCGCCGGGAGCCTTCGGGTCTTCTTCACCGGCGCCCTCCGGACTTCGCCCCTCCGTGTACCACCGGCTGCCCACCAGAGCGGCCGGCAGCAGCACCGCCACGACCGGCAGATACGACACGAACAGCGACAGATCCCACCGCGCACCGGCCCACGCCAGCGACGCCCCGGCGATCCCACCGAGGCTGTACGCGGCGTGGAAGCCGAGCATGATGGAGCGCCCGTACGCCCGCTGGAGGCTGACGCCCATCATGTTCATCGAGGCGTCCAGCGCCCCGACCGCCAGCCCGAAGACCCCGAGCGCCACGGCGATGTGCCAGAGCTGACGGCCGGCCCCCACGCCGAGCAGGGAGAGCAGGACGAGCGGCTGCGCCCACCGCAGGACGACTCCGGGCCGCACCCGCGCGACCACCTTCTCGGTGAGTACGCTGCCGACGCCCGCCAGGATGGGGACGGCGGCGAGGAAGACGGGCAGCAGCCCGTCGGATATCCCGTACTGGTCCTGGAGGGCGGGGATACGCGTCACGAGGAGCGCGAACGCCACCCCCTGGACACCGAAGCTCAACGCCAGTGAGATCCTGCCGTGCCGCAAGCCCGGGTCGACCGCGCCCGGACGTGTCATGCCCGCGTCTGTCATGGCCGCGAGCGTAGGCCCACGGTCTACCCATGGGTAGATGGATCAGGCGAGCAGTTCCGGAAGTTGGGCCATGTCCGAGAAGTAGCCGGTCACTCCGGTCAGCCGGTCGGCGGGCATCATCGACGTGAACCCGTACACGTCCATCCCGGCGGCCCGGGCCGCCTCGACGCCGAGCGGGCTGTCCTCGATGACGACGCACCGCTCCGGCGCGACGCCCATCCGCTCGGCGGCGTGCAGGAACAGGTCCGGCGCCGGCTTGCCCCGCCCGACGTCCTCCGAGCTGAAGATCCACTCCTCCTCGAACCACTGGTCGATCCCGGTCCTACGGTGCCCGACCCGGATCTTCTCGTGGCTCCCGGACGAGGCGACGCAGTAGTCGACCCCGTCGGCGACGAGCTTGCCGAGCACGTCCTGGACCCCGTCCACCGCCACCAGCTCCTGCTGGAAAGCAGCAAAGGTACGGGCGTAGAGCGTGGTCTCGAAGTCCGCCGGGAGCTTCTCACCGCCCCGCTCCTCGACGAGGTCGTGCACCCGGTGGATGGCGGCCCCCATGTAGTCGCGGAGCGACTCCTCGTACGAGGTGGGGTGACCGAGTTCGGTGAGGTAGCCGGCGAGGATGGTGTTGGAGATCGGCTCACTGTCGACGAGCACACCATCGTTGTCGAAGATGACCAGTTCGTAGCGCATGGTTCGACCCTAGACGCTCAGAACGCAGAAAAGCCCCGCACCATACGGTGCGGGGCTTTCCCGGAAAAATTGTTCGGCGGCGTCCTACTCTCCCACAGGGTCCCCCCTGCAGTACCATCGGCGCTGAAAGGCTTAGCTTCCGGGTTCGGAATGTAACCGGGCGTTTCCCTAACGCAATGACCACCGAAACACTATGAAACTGTGAACACCGGGCATAATCACGGCTGTTCGTTATTTCAGAACTAACACAGTGGACGCGAGCAACTGAGGACAAGCCCTCGGCCTATTAGTACCAGTCAGCTCCACCCCTTACAGGGCTTCCACATCTGGCCTATCAAC